>DASYTD010000236.1:0-6596 GCA_036002655.1 Gemmatimonadales bacterium | reverse complement strand
CGCTTCATCCACCAGCCCATCAGCAGCGCGATCGGGATCGTGCAGGCGATCGTGAACAAGCCCCACGGCGACGCGCGCAGCGCATTCACGACGATGAGCGCCAGCACGGCGAGCAGAATGATCATGATCGCGAGCACCGCGATCATCGCCGTTACGCCGGTGACCTTGCTGACTTCCTCCTTGGCCATCTGACCGAGTGACTTGCCGTCGCGACGCAGCGAGCAGAAGAGGATCGTGAAGTCCTGGACCGCCCCGCCCAGCACGACCCCGATCACGAGCCACAGCGTGCCCGGAAGAAATCCGAACTGTGCCGCCAGCACCGGTCCTACGAGTGGCCCGGCTCCCGCGATGGCCGCGAAATGGTGGCCGAACAGCACCCAGCGATTGGTCGGGACGAAATCACGGCCGTTGTTGAAGCGCTCGGCCGGCGTCGCGCGGCGGGGATCGAGACCGAAGACCCGTGTCGCAAGGAATTTCGAGTAGAAGCGGTAGGCGACGACGTAGGTGCAGACGGCGGCGGTGAGCAACCACGCCGCACTGATGGTCTCGCCCCGGACCAGGGCGAGCACCCCGAAGGCTGCGGCGCCAAGCAAGGCGACGAACGCCCACGCGATCACCGACACAGTTCGCACGCGGGCTAAGTTGCGGCGCCGCTTGCCGATGTTCAAGTTCGAACATAGGTTCGAACCCCTTGAGCCCTCCCAGTTCTTTTCCGTGGTCGTCGAGCGGGCGGGAAGCCTCCGCGCCGGCGGTGCAGGAACGACCGCAGCCTCAACGCAGTCCGACATCGCTGAAAGGTCAGGTCCTGATGGTCACCGGCGGCGCCACCGGACTCGGCCGCGCGGTGGCACTCGAATTCGCGCAGGCGGGCTGCGGCGTCGCCTTCAATTACGTCGAGATGCCGGGACGCGAAGTCGGCCCGCAGGCGCTGATGACCGAGGCCGCGATCAAGGCGTGCGGTGTTCCCTGTTATTCGGCGCTGTGCGATGTGCGGGAGATGGATTTGGTCGAGCATTTCGTCGGCGAAGTGCGCAGCAAGCTCGGGGGCGTTCACTATCTCGTCAACAACGCGGGCGTCACCCATGACGGCGCGCTCTGGCGACTCACACCGGAGGCGTGGTCGGAAGTCATGGACACGAACGTCGGCGGGGCGTTCAACTGCATCCACGCCGTCGCGCCGCACATGCGCGCGCAACGCTTCGGCAAGATCGTCAACGTCGCGAGCCACCAGGCGTTCCGGCCGGGCTTCGGCATCGCGAACTACGCCGCCAGCAAAGCGGCGCTCATCGGCCTCACGAAAGCAGCCGCCGTGGATCTCGGCTCGGCGGGGATCAACGTGAACGCGGTCGCACCCGGATTCGTAAAAACGGAGCTGCTGACGCAGCTGCCGCGCGAAGTTCTGGAGCGCGCCGAGCATGAATCGGTGCTGGGTCGTGTGGCCGAGCCCGAGGACATCTCCCGCGTGATCCTCTTCTTGTGTAGCGAAGCGGCTCGACATATCACCGGACAGGTGATCGTGGTGGACGGGGGACTCACGCTGGCTTAAATTGCGGCCCGTGAGTAACCCATTACAACACAACTACTTCGTGCGGCGTGTGGCGTGCGGCGTGGCGCTCGTTGCCGCGCTCGGTTGTGGCGGCAAGAAGTCCTCCCAAGAACCCGTTCCCATACCAACAGCGCCGCTTCCTACCGCGGGGCTCGCCGGTCAGCGCGTCGCCCTCACGCCGCTCGCCCTCGTCGCGGCGGAGGATTCGCTCCATTGGGACACGCTCCTCGCGGATCGGCGCGCCGCGCTGGATAAGAGCGACAGCATTATCGGAACGCTGCTCGGCGCGCGGGCGCCCGAAGTCACGTGGGTCGGCCCCGCCGAGCTGCGCCGCGTCGCGCGGCGCGCGGTTGGCATCGCCGCCGATCCCGATCAGATGGGCACGCCGTTCTTGCGAGCCGAGAACATCGTCGATGTCCCCGATCCCCTGCGCTATCAGCTGCGCACGCTGCTGGGATTGGTGGGCGGTCGGTACGCCATGGTTCCAGCCGGGCTTGTCTTTCGTAAACCGCCCGTCGGCCCGTCGGCCCGTCCGCCCGTCGCCGTTGCAGAATTGTCCGTCGTCTTGATCGATACCCGCACCGGCAAGATCGGCTGGCGCACCGTCGCGCGCGGCGAGGGTGACGATCCCTGGACCGCGCTGACGCGCGCCGTCAAGAGCCTGACGCCGGGTCTGCCGTGAGCGCTCGCGAAGCCACGCTGATCGCGGGCGATGGGATCGGTCCGGAGATCACCCAGGCGACGCTTCAGGTGCTCGATGCGCTCGGCATACAGTTCGACTGGGACGAGCAGTACGGCGGGATGGCTGCGGTCGAGAAGGCCGGCACGCCGCTGCCCAATGCCACGCTCGATTCCATTCGCCGCACGCATCTCTGTCTCAAGGGTCCGCTCACCACGCCGGTCGGCGGCGGTTACCGCTCGGTCAATGTCGCCCTGCGCCAGGAATTCGATCTGTACGCCAATGTCCGGCCGACGAAGACGATCGTCCCGGGCGGCCGCTACGAGCACGTGGATCTCGTTATCATCCGCGAGAACACCGAAGGCTTGTACGTCGGCCTCGATCACACGTTCAAGATCGGGGGCGACAGGCGCGCGATGGCCCAAGCGATGTCCATCGTCACGCGCGAAGGCAGCGAGCGCATCGCGAAGTACGCATTCGAGTACGCGAAGATGCACGGCCGGAAAAAGGTGACGATCGTCCACAAGGCCAACATCCTGAAAGCGACGTCCGGCCTGTTTCTCGAGGTGGCCAAGCGCGTCGCCGAGGGGTACGCGGGCGTAATCCAGTCGGACGACAAGATCGTGGACAACACCGCCATGCAGCTCGTCATCAAGCCGGAGCAATTCGACGTGATCGTCACGACGAATCTCTTCGGCGACATTCTCTCCGACGAGGCCGCGGGATTGATCGGCGGCTTAGGGCTCGCGCCCGGTGCCAACATCGGCACGCATGCCGCCATCTTCGAGCCGGTGCACGGCTCGGCGCCGGACATCGCGGGGAAGGGAATCGCGAACCCGTCGGCACAGCTGCTCGCCGCCGCCATGATGCTCGATCACCTCGGGGAGCTTGCGGCCGGCAAACGGCTGCGCTGCGCGATCGAAGCGACGATCGTGCAGGACAAAGTCCGCACACCAGATTTGGGGGGACGTGCTGCTACGGCCGAGTTCGCCCGCGCCGTGGTCCAGCGGGTTCGGGCCTAGCCACCCGTGCGCGAAATGCGGCGAGAACACCGCCGGCATCGCGATCGGTGGGCTGTGCCCCACTTGCACCCGATTGCTCGACCGGCGCGCGACCAAGATCGCGCGGCTGGCGGCCATCGGCACGACACTGCCCCTTGCGGTGTATGTCGCCTGGACACTGCCCGTCGAGCGGACGGCCCGGTTGGTCGGGGCCGGAAGTGTGCTCCTGTGGTACGTGTTTACGTTTCTCATTGCTAAACGCGTCACACTGGAGTGGCTAAAATGAGGCTATTGGCTATTGGCTATCGGCTATTGGGTATGCTGATCGGAGTGGTGTGGATCTCCTCCGCTCCGCTCCGGGCCCAAACTTCCCTTTCCATCTATAGAGACGGGCGCGTCGTGGTGCGGCGCACGCTGCCGCAGGCGCTGCAGCAGGGCCGCAATGCGCTGACGCTGCGGCTCGAGGCGCTCGATCCCGCGACGTTGTTCTCGACCGACACGTCAGTCTCCGTGAGCTCGGCGACGGTGCGCTACCCCAGCACAGCGAACGACGCACTGGCTCGAGCTCTTGGTCAAACGCTCTCGTTCGTGCGTAGCAAAGGCGACACTATTCGCGCGACGGTCGTCCACGTGGATCCACCGCAGTACAAGCTGCCCGACGGTCGGCTGCTGCTGAGCCCACCGGGTGAGCCGCTATTCCCGGCGGAGCTCGTGAGAACGAGTCCCGAAGCACAGCTGGTGCTCGACGCCTCGCGGGCGCGGCAGCGCACCGAGCTCGCCTACGTGGCTCAGGGCGTGACGTGGGAAGCACTGTATCAGGTGATCTTGATGGGTGCGAGGGCCCACGTGACAGGGACGGCGACGGTGACATCGCAGAACATTCGCGCCGATAGCGCCGACGTGCAGCTCGTGGCTGGGGCGATCCGGAGGACGCGTGAGAACAAGGCACCCATGATGCAACTGCAGGAAATGCGCGCGGGGCGCGTGTCGGCCGCCATGGACGCAGCCTCGGCCGAAGAGCAGGCGGTGGGCGAAACGCATGTGTACCAGCTGCCCGGCCGGCTGACGCTCGAGCCCAACGCCCCTATCGCGACGGCGATCTTTCCCCGCAGCTCCGCCCCAGTCACCCAGGAGCTGGTCGTCCCGGGCGTGCTGCCGTGGCGCGGATGGATCGGTCAGATGCCGGAGCCGAACCGAGTCCCCGTGCAGGTCTGGTACACGATCAAGCGAGCTGCGAAGACGCCGTTCGGTGATCGCCCGCTGCCCAGCGGAACCGTGCAGTTATATCAAGCCGACTCGAGCGGGCGCGTACAGCTCATTGGCGAGGCGTCGAACGATCACACGGCACCGGGACGGGATCTACGGCTGCAGTCGGGCGACGCGTTCGACATCACCGCCGAGCGCGTGCAGACCGACTTCAATCAGGAGCAGCTCCCGCCGGTTCGTCGCGGCATGCCGAATCGCCAGCGAGTGACCGCCGCGTATCGCGTGACGATCACGAATGCCAAGACCGAGGCCGTGACCGTGGATGTGCGCGAGTCGCACTTTGGAAACTGGAGGATCACCGAGAGCAGCGTCCCGGCGGAGAAACTCTCCTCCACCGAGTCGCGCTTCCGCGTTTCGGTTCCGGCGGGCGGAGAAACCACGTTGACGTACACCGTGCAGATCGAGTCATGACGGTTCAGATCGCCCATATCGGGGACATGCATTTCGGCGGGCTCGCCAACATCCCCGTCGTCGAGGCACTCGAGCGGTTGCTGCCCGATTTGCGGCCCGACGCGATCGTGATCGGCGGCGATCTCTCACAGCGCGCGCGACACGGCGAGTTCCAGCGGGGCCGTGCCTTTGCCAATGTGTGCCGCGAGACGGCGCCTGTGCTGGTCATTCCCGGCAATCACGACGTCCAGTGGTGGTGGCGGCCGTTCATCCCGTTCGGCAAAGATGCCGTATACCAGAAGTACCGCAGCTATTTCGGCGCCGACCTCACGCCGACGTTGACGATCCCGGGCGGGGCGGTCATCGCATCGGCGCTCACCGCGCACGGCGTCGCGTGGGGATCGCTCACGCCGCGGCTGCGCGACATCGCCGTGAAGGGCCATTTGCCCAAACGCGAGATGCAGCGCGTCCAGACGGTGTTTGCGCAGGCTGAGCCGGGTCTGCCACGCGTACTCGTCGTGCATCACAACGTGCTGCGCGGGGGGTTGTCGCAGCGGATGGGCCTGGCCCGGTGGCGCGGGGCGCAGCGCCGTATCGTCGAAGCTGGCACCGACGTGGTCCTCTGCGGGCACGATCACGAGGAAGGCGCCGAGATGCTCGAAGGCCGCGTCGCGGTGTCGACGGCCGGCACGCTGTCCACGCGGGCGCGGGGCGGGCGGCCGGTGTCATTCAACTTCGTCACGATCGATCCTACCGCCGTGCAGGTTACGTTTTTCCGGTGGGAAGCAGGCAAGCAACGCTTTCAGCCGTCCGATACCGCTGCGTTTGCTCGGCCTCACAACAAGCCCGCATCCACCGCACCGACGCCCGTCCCGGTAGCTCAGTCGTAGGGTTAGTTTTGTACCCCCGGGCCGTGGGCCCGGGGCTCGCCACCCTTGAATGGAATCGGCCAGGGGTGGGGAGCCCCGCGGCCATGCCGCGGGGCCAACGAACCAGACCGCCACGCAACTGACCGAGGCTTGCATGCCCCCGAAGTTTACCGGCGTTGATTTCTACAACATCGACGGACTGCTCAGCGAGGAGGAGCGCGCCATCCGCGACACCGTCCGTGACTGGGTGGACGAAAACCTCATGCCCGTCATCGGCGAGGCCTACGTCGCAGGGAAGTTTCCGAAGCAGCTCGTGCCCGGCATGGCGGAACTCGGTCTGTTCGGCGCGAATCTGCCGGAGGAGTACGGATGTGCGGGGCTGAATAACGTCGCCTACGGTCTGATCATGCAGGAGCTCGAGCGCGGCGACTCGGGCGTGCGGTCGTTCGCGTCGGTGCAGGGCGCCCTCGTGATGTATCCCATCTACACCTTCGGATCAGAGGAACAGAAGAAGGAATGGCTGCCGCAGATGGCCAGCGGCAAGGTGATCGGCTGCTTCGGGCTGACGGAACCCGACTATGGGTCCAATCCCGCCGGAATGATCACCGTCGCGAAGGAAACAAAAGACGGCTGGGTGTTGAACGGCGCCAAGATGTGGATCACGAATGGCTCGACGGCGCACGCCGCCATTGTGTGGGCGAAGACGGGCAGTCTCGATGACCCCGATTCGATCCGCGGCTTCATCGTCCCGACGGACACGAAGGGATTCGCGGCCAAGGACCAAAAGGGTAAGCTGTCGCTGCGGGCCAGCGACACCAGCGAGTTGGTGCTGCAGGACGTGCATG
>DASYTD010000235.1:0-7145 GCA_036002655.1 Gemmatimonadales bacterium | reverse complement strand
AATTTCGTCCACCAGCAGCTCGCGAATGTCTTCGCCGCGATCGTAGACGACGCGCGCACCCGCCAGCATCGAGTAGCCGCCGCCCCCCGCCTGCCGGTAGCTGTTCAGCGCCATCGTGAAGCTGTCGGTCGGCTGGACGATCCGGCCTTCATAGGCGAGGCCGCGAATGCGCTGCCCCGGCGGACGCGAGAGGTCGATGTTGTAAACCACACCGCTCACGACGTCGAAGTTGTAGCCGGCGACGCTGTCATTGATGATCGGGCGGTTCGGCTCGTAGGTGTTGAAGTAGCGGGCGGACTGCTCGAGGAATTGGCGCAGCTGCTGCCCGGAGATCTTTACCGCGCGCAGCGTGTTCTCGTACGGATAGACCCCTGAGACTTCCCGCAGATGAGCCTCGCCCTCCGGTAACCCGGCCTGCACGTCGAAGGCGGCCGCCGCCGACAGCTGGGCACCCGCTTTGCGGCGTTGCACCTCGTTGATGAAATCGAGTAGCGGCGTGTCTTGCACGCGCGCGTAACGCGCCTCAAAGCCCGGCGTCACGCGGCCAAGCGGTGTGGCCGCCCACAGCCGGGCCGCTTCGTGCGCCGCATCAAGCCGGCGGGCGAAGCGGGGCTGCTCGGCGACTGTTCCCAACGGGATCAGATCGGCACGAACCGATGTGACGTGGTAGGCGCCGGTGGAGTCTTTCGCCAGCCGCACGTGGACGACCGAAAGGCTCTGCGCCCAGTTCTTCGGCTGGACGAAATGCACGCCGTTGATCACCGTGTCGCGCATCTCGCGGTGCGTGTGGCCCACGATCACGAGATCGGGCTTCGGATTGACATTGGCGAGCGCCGCGGCGTCGTTCTCCGGCCCCACACCCGTGGTGTCGTAACTCGATTCGCCGAAACCGCTGTGGATGAGAACGACCTTGAGGTCGGCGCCCTGCCCGTCCAGCCGTGCCATCACTGAGGAAGCAGAGCCTGCGATGCGCCGAACGCGCACCTTCCCGGCGAGCTGGGTGCGGTCCCACAGCATCACTCCCGGCGTCGTAAATCCCGTAATACCCACTTTTACCGGACCGCGCGGCAGCAGCACCGTCTGCGGAAACAGCGGGGCGCCGCCGGTATCGACGACGTTGGCCGACACGTATCGGTACGTCGCTTCGGACGCCGCTCGACGCAGAAAATCGACGCCAAAGTCGAAATCGTGGTTGCCGGGCGTGACGGCGTCGTACTGCAATGCATTCATCGCATCCACGATCGGTTGCGGCTGCCGTTTGTCGTAGCGCCCGTAGAACGTCGCGAACGGATTCCCCTGGAGCAGGTCGCCGGCATCCACCAACACGAGGATGCCGGGATAGCGCGCCCGGAGCGTTTCGAGAGCCGTGGCGGCGCGTGATAACCCGCCCGGCGCGGCGGCGTCGCGCACATAATCCCAGCCGAGCGCGCGGCCGTGAACGTCCGTCGTCGCGACGATGACGACGTGCGCGGTATCGGAGGGAGTTTGGAGCGCGAGCAGGAGTGCGGCGATGAGAATCATAGGCGTTCAAATTGCGAAACGAGCGTCGGCTGCGCTACCTTCCGGCCTGCTCATGCCCAATGAGACCGCCGCGGCGCCTCACCGGATACTCGTTGTGGACGACGAGCCTGACATCACGGCGCTCGTTGCATATCACCTCGCGAAGGAAGGCTACCGCGTCATGACCGCGGGCACGGGGGCAGACGCATTGCGGTCGGCGCGGGAAGAGCGGCCCGATCTCGTCGTGCTCGATCTGATGCTCCCGGGTCACTCGGGCTTCGAAGTGTTGGCGGAGCTGCGGCGGCGCGAGGAGACGCGCGACGTGGGCGTTCTGTTGTTGACCGCCCGCAAGGATGAGCCCGACCGCATCAAAGGCCTCACCCTCGGGGCCGACGATTATCTCGCCAAGCCATTCTCGCCCAAAGAGCTCGTCCTGCGCGTGGGCGCGATTCTGCGACGGCTGGCTGCCCCGCCGGTCGCGGCGGGGGGCCGGCTGGTTGCCGGGCCGATCGTGCTCGATCGCTCGACGCATCGCGTGAGCGTTGCAGGCAAGGACGTCGAGCTAACCGCCACGGAATTCAAGCTGCTCGAGCGGTTGCTGGAGCGGCGCGATCGCGTGCAGAGCCGCTCGCAGCTGCTCGAGTCGGTGTGGCGGGCGCAGCCGGACATCCAAACGCGCACCGTGGACATGCATGTGCAGCGCCTGCGGACGAAACTCGCCACGGCTGGGAGCTGGATCGAGACCGTGCGGGCCGTCGGCTACCGGTTGCGCGAGCCTCCGGCGCCGCCCTCGCGTCGCCGCCGCGCATGAGACTCGCCACGCGGCTCTTCGCGAGCATGGGATTGCTCGTGACCGCCGCGGTTGCCGGCTCGATCATCGCCACCGATGTGCTGCTGCGGCGGCACCTCGAGGCCGAGGTGGCCAGCGAGCTCGAGCGCGAAGCGCGGCTCGTGGCCGCGGTGACACCGCCCGACTCCACGCGCTGGGCTGATTTCGCGAGGCTGGCGGGCGAGCGGTTGGGTGGTGGTCGGCGAGTCACGCTCATCGACTCGAGCGGCCGCGTGCGCGGCGACACCGAGTTCGACCGCGCGGCGCTGACCCACCTGCAAAATCATCGAGACCGCCCGGAAGTCCGCGCCGCACTGGACTCCGCGGCAGGCGTCGGGCGGAATGCCCGGCTCAGCGCGTCCACCAACGAGCGCCAGTTGTACGTTGCCGTACGCGACGCTCCACCGGGACTCGCTGTGACTCGGGTCTCTACGTCGCTCGCGGCCGTCGACGCACAGGTGCATCGGGTGCAACGGGCGGTCGCGGGGGCTGGACTGCTCATGCTCCTCGCGGCCGGACTGGTCACCTGGCTGCTCGCGCGCGCGCTGGCGCGCCCCCTGCTCCAGATCGCCGACGCCGCGCGCGACATCGCCGCGGGCCGCCCCGCCGCGTTTCCCGACGTGCAAGTCCCCGAGCTGGCGCATCACGTGGACGCGCTACGCACCATGCATCACGAGCTGGAGGGCCGGTTTGGCGAGCTGCGCCGCGAGCGCGAGGAGTCGCGCACGCTGCTCGAGGCGCTGTCGGACGGCGTCATTGCGGCGGACGAGCGTGGCGCGATCATGTCGGCCAACGCCGCCGCGCGCCGCCTGCTCGGCTACGGCCCGTCGGAAACGTTGCCTCCGTTAGGCGAGCTGTTTCACGACCGGCCGCATCGCGCCTTGATGCGCGAAGTATTGGCAGGTGCCGTCGTCGAACGCCGCGAGCTGGATCTCGACGACCGGACGGTCGTCGTATCGGCTCGGCCTCTGGAAGGCGGCGGAACGCTCCTGGTGTTGAGCGACGTCACCGATTTGCGGCGGCTGGAGACGGTGCGGCGTGACTTTGTCGCGAACGTCTCGCACGAGCTGAAGACGCCGCTGACGGCGATCGCCGGATATGCCGAGACGCTCGTCGCCGAGTCTCCCTCACCGTTTGCGGAAACGATTCTCGCAAACGCTCACCGCATGCAGCGCCTGGTGGACGATCTGCTGGACCTGTCGCGGATCGAGTCGGGCGGCTGGCGGCCTGAAGCGGCCGCCGTCAATATGGACACCGCGGCGCGTGAGGCATGGGAGCCGTTCGCAGAACGGGCAGCCGCTCGACGCGTGCAGTTCGAGACCGCGTTGGCACCGGCGGCGCGCACCATCGACGTCGATCCGGAAGCGCTGCGGCAGATCTTCACGAACCTGTTCGACAACGCGCTGCGCTACACACCGGAAAATGGGCGCATTCGTGTCGCCGCTAGAAACGCCAAGGATGAACTCGTCCTCAGCGTCGCGGACACCGGTTCGGGCATCCCGTCGGAGCATCTGCCGCGCATCTTCGAGCGGTTTTATCGCGTGGACGCAAGCCGGTCGCGCCAGGAGGGCGGCACGGGACTCGGCCTGGCAATCGTCAAACATCTCGTCGAAGCGCATGGTGGCCGGGTGGAGGCCGAAAGCGAGCTCGGCCGCGGCACCACGATTCTGCTTTACTTCCCGTCCGTTACACAGCCGTAACCAAGACGTCATCGGCGATTGACGGCGTGGGGGCATCGTTGGCCCGTGCTCTTCACTTTCATTGACGGTTCGGATTCGTGCCCGGCAGCGGATTGCACGGCCGACTGTCCGGGTGCCCAGGTAGCGGGGGCCAGCACGGCCCCGCTATCTGCGGGAGCTGCCGTTACCAGATCGTGACATCCCCGACTCATGGCGGTGATTCCCTCGGGCCATTTTTTCTGACGTGAGAGCAGTCAACAATCACCCGCGTTTTGAGGAGTATCCCGTGCACGCAAGACTTTCGCTTCTGGCAGCCGCCGCGCTGGGCGTGCTGAGCACGTCGCTCGCCGCACAGGCTGCCCCGCCTCCGCAGGTCACTGTCACCGGCGTCGCATACACCGGGTTCGTGTACCAGCTGAAGGACACGGCGAACCACGTCAACGGTTTCGATGTGACCCGGGCCTACATCAACGTCAACGGCCGCTTCAGCGGCGGCGTCAGCACGCGCGTCACGGCCGACATCTACCGCCAGGGCGGGGTCAACGACAACTCGCTGCGTTATCGCCTCAAGTACGCCTACTTCGGCTACACACCCCAGCACAGCCCGCTCACCTTCAAGCTCGGTCAGATCCATACGCCCTTCATCGATTGGGAAGAGGCGCTCTGGGACTACCGCATGCAGGGACAGATGGCGATGGAGCGCGGCGACCTAGTGCTGCCGCGCAGCTACCTCTCGTCATCCGACTTCGGTCTCGGCGTGGACGGCAAATGGGGTCCGGACCGCATCAACATGCAGGTCGGCCTGTACAACGGTGAGAACTACAACGGCGGGACCGGCGACCAGCGCAAAGACCTGATGGGCCGCGTCTCCGTGCGGGTGATGGATACCGACGACTCGAGCCGCGTGGGCGGACTCCGGGTCACCGCATACGGTCAGTACGGCAAGCCGACCAGCGGCGGGAGCCGCAGCCGGCTGCTCGGCATGGTGTCGTACAAGTCCAGACAGATCACGCTGGCGGGTGAGTATGCGATCACGAAGGACAGCGTCACGGCGCCGGCGCTGCCGGAGGTCTCTGGCGGCGTCGCGAGCGTTTTCGGAGTGTATCGCGTCCCCAATTCGAAGGTCGCCGTGCTCGCGCGCGTGGATCTCGTAGACCCCAACAGCGACGCCGGCAACAACCGGCAGACACGGTTCATCGGCGGCGCGTCATACCAGCTCTCACCCAACCTGCGCCTGCTGGCCGATCTCGACATGGTTTCGTATCAGGGCGGCACGCCGACGCCGGCGCTCGAGGCGACGCGGTCGCAGGCGCTGTTCCAGGCACAATTCACGTTCTAACGCATACACTGAGAGGATCACCTCATGAAGGCTCTTCTGCTCTTGCTTGCCGCTCTGCCGGCGGCAGCCAGCGCCCAGGTCCAGCTGAACGGCGCCGGGGCGACGTTCCCGAACATCGTCTATCAGAACTGGATGCTGACGTACAATCAGACGCATGCCGACGTGAAGTTGAACTATCAGTCGATCGGATCGGGCGGCGGCATTCGCCAGTTCTCCGACGGTACGGTGGACTTCGGCGCCAGCGACGCCCCGATGAGCGATTCGGCCATCGCCGCGATCGGCGGGAACGTGCTCCACATCCCGACCGTGCTCGGCGCGGTGGTCGCGGCCTTTAATCTTCCCGGCGTCGCGCAGCCGGTGCGTTTCACCCCCGAGGTGCTCGCCGACATCTTCCTCGGCAAGATCACGAACTGGAGCGACGCGCGTCTGGCGAGCATCAATCCGGGCGTCACGCTGCCCTCGCAAGACATCATCGTCGTGCACCGCTCGGACGGCTCCGGCACGACCTACGTGTGGGTGGACTACCTCACCAAGGTGAGTCCGGAATGGGCGCAGAAGGTCGGTCGCGGAACCTCGGTGAACTGGCCGGTGGGCCTGGGCGGCCGCGGCAACGAAGGCGTCGCCGCAACGGTTCGCCAGACGCCGGGCGCGATCGGCTACGTGGAGCTGGGCTACGCGCTGATCAACAAGATGTCCTTCGGGGTGCTGCGCAATCGCTCGGGCAACTGGATTACGCCGAGTCTCGAGTCTGTCACGGCGGCGGCGGCCGGTGCGATGAAGGAGATGGGCCCGAACACCGATTTCCGCGTGTCCATCACCGACTCCCCGGGCGCGCAGGCATATCCCGCCGCGAGCTTCACGTGGCTCCTGGTGCACAAGACGTACACCGACTCCGTCAAGGCGCGGGCACTGGTGCAGTTCATCTGGTGGGCCGAGACCGATGGTCAGGCGAAGACCACCGAGGTCGGGTACGCGCCGCTCCCCAAGGAGCTCCGCGGCTGGATTCAGGCCCGCCTGAAGAGCATTACCGCCGGCGGGCGGCCCGTCTGGAAGGGGCCGGCGGCCGAGTAAGGACAACGACATAGTGCCACCCCCGATCGCAACGAAAGAGTCTCGCTGGTCGCTGCGGGGCGTGGACCGCAGCGATCGCATCTACCGCCGCATCCTGGTGGCACTCGCGCTCGCTCTGCCGCTGCTGATTCTCCTCATCTTCGGGGTGCTGTTCGTGAGCGCGCTCCCCGCGCTCGGGCGATTCGGGCCGTCCTTCCTGTGGACCTCGACGTGGGATCCCGTGGCCGAGGTCTATGGCGCGGCTCCGATGATCTTCGGCACGCTGGCGTCCTCGCTGCTGGCGCTGCTGATCGCCGTGCCGCTCGCGCTCAGTGTGGCGATTTTTCTGACGGAGTTCGCGCCGCGGTGGCTGCGCCAACCGGTGGCATTCCTGGTCGAGCTGCTCGCGGCCATTCCCAGCGTGGTGTACGGGCTGTGGGGCGTTTTCGTCCTCATTCCGTTCCTGCGCAGCTACGTGGTCCCACCCTTGAAAAGCGTGCTCGGCTGGACCCCGCTGTTTCAGGGCGTGTTCTACGGGAATTCCCTGCTCGCGGGCGGGATCATTCTCGCGATCATGATCGTCCCGTACATCGCCGCGGTGTCGCGGGAGGTCCTGCTCGCTGTACCGGTCAGCCAGCGCGAGGCGGCGCTCGCGATGGGGGCAACGCGCTGGGAAGCGGTGCGCTCAGCGGTGCTGCCGTACGGTCGCGCGGGCCTCATCGGCGCAGTCATTCTCGGCCTCGGCCGA
>DASYTD010000234.1:0-8491 GCA_036002655.1 Gemmatimonadales bacterium | reverse complement strand
ACACACGTCTACCGTCGAATGGGCACGCAGTGGCGTCTCATTCACGCTCACTGGTCCGCTATAGCGAACACACAGTAGCGTTCACCTCCAGCCAGGCTACCGCCACTTGCGGGCGCCTGACCTCGACGGTGTGAACAGTTCCCCGCCGGTGACGCGGAAGCGGCCGGGCCCGAGCGGCTCGACGGTGAGCCTCTCGGCGCGGGCCGAGTCGTTAGCGGGGGGCACCCGGTTCCTTCCTGGCGTTCTCTGCCAGCTCGAGGAGTGCAACGAGTCGCGTGCGCCAGATCGCGAGATCTGCGGCCAGGATCGCCAGGCCGCGACCGCGCGCGCGTCCAATATCGTCCGTGAGCTCGGCAACCTCTTTCTCAGCTCGCTTGCGAAACTCGACGAGAGCTGCCTGGAATGTCTCTCGAGCGGCGCTCATGCGCGCGCTCTATGCAGCGACCGGAAAACTATTCGCGGCGCCGTCATACCTACGCGAGGACTGGCTGTCCGATTACGCCAGGCTCGACGCCCAGGGCGATCCGGAGCCCTGTCCATTGTGCCGGCGGACGGGCTTCTATGGTCCGCGCGGAAATCGTACGCCTGGTCCCGATGCACGCCGCGCCTGCAAGTTTTGCGGCTTCTGGCAGCACGTGGGGCAGGCGGCTTTCCTGGCTGTGCCGACCGTACATGACTGCGCCAAGTGGCCAGTGATTCTCGGAGCTCTGGAGGCGTGGTGGGAGCTGCCCGAGAAGGTGACGTTTGACTGTCCCATGCCCACATGCGGGGCGAAAGCATTGCGAGTCGCCGAGCGGCGCGTGGAACCACCGATTGAGAATCGCCGACACCCGTGGTGGTCAGTGCCACAGCACCGGTCGTACATCGAGTACCGAGCGTTCTGGCTAGCTCGCGAGCCGGGACTCGCAGCCGTAATGCAGAGACCGTACCTCTGAGCCCGCCTAACTGTCCCCCCGTTGTCCCCCCGACCACGCGACAACAGGCGCGCGTCGCGCGATACCGAGCCGCGACGAGCGTCGCTAAGTTGTTGCGATCGTGCGCATGGGTACCGATGGTGTACCGTGTGCGGGGTGGGGCAGGGACCTTCAAAACTGTTTGGGCCCCTAACGGGGCTCGGTAGGTTCGATTCCTACACGCTCCCGCCAGTTGACTTTTTGCGTAGCGGCTTGCAATCGTAGCACATGACGACGGCGCAATGGGCTCGCCTCCTGCCCGCCCAAGTCGGCCACCTGCGACGGGGGGCGTGGTATCGCGTCGTGCGCCTCACCCCGATGGAAGCGCTGCTCGACGTCAACGGCACCCTCACCGCCGTCCCCCGTCCCTCGCTCGAAATTCTTCCCGCTCCTCCCACACGCTGGACCGTCGTGCCACGCCCGACGCGTGCGGCGCGCCTGCCGGCCTCCTGGGGAGCGCGCTACGGCGTGTGTCCCAACTGCCGCGAGCGCGCGCGGCTAGAGGAGCGATCCCCGAGCATGCGCTGTCCCAAATGCAATGGCTTTTTCGATATTGGGTGGGACACCACCTAGGTCGCGCAGTGATTCTCGTCGTACCAATTTCAAAAGAGAGTTGTATATTGGGCCCGCGCCCATTCTCGTCTCCCGCACAAGGAGCCGTGATGGCGCTCTTGTTTGCCCGTCTGCAGGCCGATGTCCCCCTCAAGCTGCGCCGTGGCGCGTGGTATCGCGTCCTCGAACTCACTGATCTGCAGGCAGTTATCGAAGTCAACCGGCGCCGCGTCGGTGTACTTCGCGCGTGGCTCGAGATCCAGCAGCGCCCGCCGCACCATTGGAGCGTCGTGTCGACGCCTGAGGAACACCATCGCAAAGCGCCCCCGGAGCTTCGGGGAACGTACGGCGTTTGCCCGAATTGTCGGGCCCGTGCTCCCATACCGAAAAAAGCACGCACGCTCGAATGCAAACGCTGCCGACAAGAATTCGAGATCAATTGGACCGAAGGAAATGGCGTCAAAGCCTAGGGTGATGTCCGTCACTCTGGATACGGTCATTCAACATTGACGCTATACCGCGAATGCGACACTGTTGTCCTCCCCTTCCGCCGCCCGAGAGTGTGACCGATGGTGTGGGCTCGACTGCAAGCTGATTTGAACTGCAACCTGCGCCGTGGCGCATGGTACAGGCTGATCAAGGCCGAGGGACTTGGCGCCCTCGTGGACGTGAAAGGGAAGCCAGTCCCGGTTGTCCGGGCCTTTCTCCAGATGTCGAACACTCCTCCTCGCAAATGGACGGTCGTTCCACGCCCGCAGAACGTGCCGCGTTCCGTTCAGATCGGTGAGCGGTACGCGGTGTGTCCGTCGTGTCGCGACCGCGTGCCGCTGCGCGGCCGGCCCAGCCGGATGCCGTGTGGGCGCTGCGGGGTCGACTTCGCCGTAGACTGGGACGAGCACTACCTCGTGTCATAAGCTGTAGCCCCACAACCGGCAGGTCCTTACGCGGCAGACGAGATTGTATCTTGTCTGCCGCGTGCTTCATGCCCAGGTCATCCTCAATCCCGCAGCTGGACGAGGCGCCGCGCGCCGCGCGGAGTCGGTCGTGGCGCGCGCCTTTCGCGCGCAAGGCTGGTCGGTCGAGATCGTGCGCACGGAGGGTCCCGGCCACGGCCAAGAGCTCGCCGCGCAGGCGGTGAGCCAGGGGGCACGGCACGTCGTGGCCGTCGGGGGCGACGGCACCGTCCATGAAGTGGCCAATGGCCTGCTGCGCAGCGACGCCGACGCGGCCCTGGGCGTCGTTCCGATCGGCTCGGGGAATGACTTCGCGAAATTGGTCGGGGTGTACGGGCACGATCCGGTCCGCGCGATTGCTCGGCTGGTGACCGCCCAGTCCCGCCGCTTCGACGCGGGTCGCGTGCTCGACGAATGGTTCGTGAACAGCGTCGGGTTCGGATTCGGCCCGGCCGTCGTGCAGACGCGCAACAAGATGCCGAATCTCCGCGGCTTTCTTTCCTACCTCGTGCCGGTGATGAAGACGTTCCGTACCTTCCAGCCACCACTCTTCGACGTCGCCGCGCCCGGATTCCGGGAGCGGGGGTACATGATGATGGTCGAGGTGTGTAACGGAACGACTTCGGGCGGCAGTTACCGCTTCGCGCCCGACGCCGATCCCGCGGATGGCAAGCTGGACGTCTGTCTGATCCGGCGCGTCTCGCTGCTGCGCTTTCTGCTCGCCATTCCTCGGGTCATGAGGGGCACCCACGTGGCGATGCGCGAGGTTGCTATCATCAAGACGGCAAAGCTCGTCATTCGCTCGCCGGAGCAGCCGCTGATGCTGCACGTGGATGGCGAGCTGCGTGAACCGGGAGTGAACGAATGCACGGTGGCGTTGGAGCGGGGGAGACTGAACGTGCTGGTGGCGCGCTGAACCGGAACGTTGGAATGAGGGAACGATGGAACGTGGTCGCGCTGGCGACCTGTCTTTCCATCATTCCATCGTTCCAACTTTCCGCTCAGGACACCACCCGCGCCATCGACACGTCCCGCATCGTCCTCCCTGCGGACACCATGCGCCCCGGCGTCCGTCCCATGGGCGCGTTCTGGCGCTCCTTCCTTATTCCTGGCTGGGGGCAGGCGGCCACCGGCCGGCAGATGACGGGGGCCGCGTTCGTGGCGTGGGAAGGCGTGACCGCCATGATGACGATCAAGGCGCAGCAAGAAGCGAATTACTTCAAGTCCATTCACTCGACGAGCCTGAAGCTCAAACGTCAGGAAGTGCAGGACTGGCTCGTCCTCTGGATCTTCAATCACCTCTTCTCGGGCGCGGAAGCGTACGTCTCGGCACATCTGCGTGATTTCCCGCCGGACCTCAAGGTCCGCGCGTTTCCGGGTGGCATAGGCGTCAGCATTCCGCTCCATGAATAAGGCACCACTCGGCGTCTTCGACTCCGGCATCGGTGGGCTGACCGTCGCGCGCGCGCTGTTCGAGCGCTTGCCGCAGGAGTCGGTCATCTACTTTGGCGATACCGCCCGCGTCCCCTACGGGCCGAAGTCGCCCGATACGGTGCGGCGCTACAGCGCCGAGATCCTCGCGTATCTCGTGCACCGCGGCGTGAAAGCGGTCGTCGTCGCGTGCAACACCAGCACCGCGCATGCCCTCGGGTCTCTGAAAGAGCAATCGCCCGTCCCGGTCGTCGGGGTGATCGAGCCGGGCGCGCGCGCCGCCGTGGCGGCAACCAGGACGGGAACCATTGGGGTGATCGGGACGGCGGGCACGATCGCCAGCGGCGCGTACGAACGTGCGATCAAGGCGCTGCGCCCCGACGCCCGGGTGCATGCGCAGCCGTGCCCACTCTTCGTGCCGCTGGTGGAAGAAGGCTGGTTTGAGCACCCCGCCGCCGAGCTCATCGCGCGCGAATACCTGGAGCCGCTCAAGCGCGCCGAGGTCGACGTGCTAGTGCTCGGGTGCACGCATTACCCGCTGCTCAAGCCGCTGCTTGCCCGCGTGATGGGACCGAACGTGAAATTGGTGGATTCCGCGGAAGAGACGGCGACCGTGGTGGCCCGCGAGCTGGAGCGGCTGGGTCTATTGGCGAACGGTGGGAGTCACGAGCATCGCTTCGTGGTATCGGATGACGAGCCGCATTTCCGCAAAGTCGGCGCGCTGTTTTTGGGCGAGAAGCTCAAGCAGGTCGAAGTCGTCCCGCTGTGAACTGTTTCAGTTCCACGCCGTCGGAATTGATGACGGCGTAACGGCCCCCGTCGAGAAACGCGCCGGGGTTCAGGTAGGTCCTTCCGTCAGGCAATCGATCCACGACCGGCCGGTGGGTGTGCGCCATGATGACGAGTGCCACGTCGGGACGGCGTTCGAGGAAGTCCGCGGCCCAGCGCCGTTGCGCAGCCGCGGCCCGGTCCAGGACGGCCCGGTCTTTCGTGTTGTCCGCGAGATGGCGCGAAAAAAGATCGGCGATCCAGAAGCCGATGGTCGGGTGCAGCACGCGAAACACCGCGATCGTGATCGGATGCCGGGTGAATCGATGCATGAAGGCGCCGGTCCAGTGCTGCTCCGTGAGCCCGTCGCCGTGCGCGATGAAGGCGCGCCGCCCCGCCAAGTCGAGCTCCGCCTCGCCGCCGAAGAACTCGATGCCCAGATCCCGGGTAAAGAACGTGCCGCCCCAGCGGTCGTGGTTGCCGCCCACAAAGGTGACGGGAATGCCGCGGGCGCGGACCTCCTGGAGCTTGGCGACGGTGGCAAAGTGTTTGCGGGGGATGACGCTTTGATACTCGAACCAGAAATCGAAGAGGTCGCCGGTGAGCACCAGGTGATCCCCCGGGCGCGGCACCTCATCCAGGAAGGCATGAAAAGCGGAGCCCACGGCGGGCGGAACCTGGCCCAAGTGTGCGTCCGCAACGACGATCACGCGAGACACGGCCCAAGCTTAGGAACCTGGAACGACACACGCAAGCACATTACTCTTCTTCCATGACGCAAACGCAAAAGGTTCTGCTCGCCATTGGTGTGCTCGCCGTCACCGGCATCGCCGCGAACCGGTTTGTCCGGCCGGCGCCGGTCGGTTCGGGCGAGGCCTGCCGGCGGTTCGTCGGCGAGGCGCGGCGCACCTGTTATTCGCAGCTGCTCTCGGAGCGTCTGACCACGTATGGCGTGGCGGATGCCGTCGCCACGCTCGATGCCCTCGCCGCGGCGGACGCCGACGTGGCCGAGCATGCGCATGAATACGCCCACGGGATCGGGATCGAGGCATACGGGAAGTCGCCCGAGATCATCGCAACGTTCGCGGCCTGTGGCGACGGTTACTCGTCCGGCTGCCGGCACGGCGTGATTCAGGCGTATTTCGAAGCGCGCCACGAGGTGACCAAGCCCGAGGTCGAGGCGCTGTGCGAGCCGTTCAAGAGCTCGACGCAGAGCCGCTGGGTGCTGTTCCAATGTGTACACGGCATGGGCCATGGGCTGACGATGTTTCATAGCCACGACCTGCCGCGCGCGCTGGCCGACTGCGATCTGCTCGCCGACGGCTGGGATCGCGAGTCATGTTACGGCGGCGCGTTCATGGAGAGCTTGATCAACGCGACCACGCCGCATCATCCGGCGTCGCAGCTCGCCGCGCAGCGCCACCATCACATGGCGGCGACGACCTTCAAAGCGATGGATCCCGCCGACCCACTGTATCCCTGCTCGATCATGGCGGAGCGCTACCTGCACGCCTGTTATCAGATGCAGACGTCCGTCATGCTGAACCTGAATCACGGCGACATCCGCGACGCCGCGACGACGTGCGCGCGCGCGCCTGGGCAGGTGCGCTCCGTCTGCTTCCAGAGTCTCGGCCGGGACATCACCTCCTACACGGCGCGAGATCCAGAAAAGACGGCGGAGCTGTGTCACAAGGCAGACGAGCCGTACCGTGCGCAATGCTATTTCGGTGCGGCGAAAGCGTTGGTGGATTGGACCGCGACGACCGAATCCGCGTTCGCGCTCTGTCGCATCGTCGCCGGCGAGCCGGGTGGTCCGACCTGCTACCAGGCGTTGGGGGAAGAAATCGCCACCCTGCTGGCGACGGCACCGGAGCGTGAGGAGCAGTGCATTCGCGCGCAGGATCCCGCCGCCGTTGACGCGTGCCGCCGAGGGGCCGGAATACCCACGTCGCGTTGACTTTTCCAGCAGCGGTTCGCATTCTCCCGCAATCATGAAGGCTCCTCCAGCCTCGGAGCGGCTGCGCATGGTTGCGGTTCGTCCGGTCGTACAGGACGACCGCAATCCCGGCATGCCGCTCGATCTCGATATCATCCGCGCGCTGCGGGTCAATCGCAGCGCCGTCGAGCGGCGCGCCGCCACGATCCCCACGCGGCGCACGGTGAAGAAGGAATGGCAGGCGGCGTGGCTGCTCCGCGCGATCACCTGCATGGACCTGACGACGCTGCAAGGTGATGACACCCCCGGCAACGTGGTGCGGCTCTGCGCCAAAGCGCGCCGTCCGTTGCGCCCCGATTTGGTCGACGCGCTTGGCGTCGGTCCGCTGGACATCAAGGTCGGTGCGGTGTGCGTGTATCACGCACTGGTGCCGACGGCGGTGGCCGCGCTCGAAGGCTCAGGAATCCCGGTGGCCGCGGTCTCGACCGGCTTTCCCGCGGGACTCAGTCCGTTCGCGCAGCGCCTCGAGGAAGTGCAGGCCTCCGTCGCCGCGGGCGCGCAAGAGATCGACATCGTCATCACCCGCGCGCACGTGCTCACCGGCGATTGGCCGGCGCTGTACGCCGAGGTACGCGCGTTCCGCGACGCGTGCGGCCGCGCGCACATGAAAGCGATCCTCGGCACCGGCGAGCTGGCCACGCTGACCAACGTCGCCCGCGCGAGCATGGTCGCGATGATGGCGGGCGCCGACTTCATCAAGACGTCCACCGGCAAGGAGCCCGTCAACGCCGTGTTGCCCGTCGGCGTCGTGATGGCACGCATGATCCGCGAATACGAGATGCGGACCGGGTGCGCGATCGGGTTCAAACCCGCGGGCGGCATCCGTGCCGCCAAACAGGCGCTCGACTGGCTGATCCTTATGAAGGAAGAGCTGGGCGACCGCTGGCTCCGTCCGGCGCTCTTCCGGCTGGGTGCCAGCGCCCTGCTCACCGATATCGAGCGGCAGCTCGAACATTTCGTGACCGGCCGTTACTCGGCCGCGCACCGGCACCCGATGGTCTGATGGCGACCGTTGCCAAGCTGTTCGAGACGATGGAGTACGGCCCGGCGCCCGAGAGCGCCGCGCCGGCACTCGAGTGGATCAAGCAGCACGACAACGGACGCTTCGGTCATTTCATCGGCGGCCGGTGGGTGGCACCCACTGAGGATCAGTATTTCGAGACGATCAATCCTGCGACCAAGGCGGTCCTGGCGCGCGTCGCCCAGGGGAATAAGGCGGATGTGGACGCGGCCGTCGCGGCCGCCAATGCCGCGGCGCCGGGATGGGCCGGCCTGCCCGCCCACGCGCGTGCCCGCTACCTGTACGCCATCGCGCGCGAGGTGCAACGACACTCGCGCCTGCTGGCCGTGCTCGAGAGCCTGGACAACGGCAAGCCGATTCGCGAGACGCGCGATCTCGACATCCCGCTCGTGGCCCGGCACTTCTATCATCACGCCGGCTGGGCCCAGCTGCGCGACAGCGAATTCCCCGGCTACGTGCCCGTCGGCGTCGTCGGCCAGATCATTCCGTGGAACTTCCCGCTTTTGATGGTCGCCTGGAAAGTCGCGCCGGCGCTCGCCGCCGGGAACACGGTGATTCTCAAGCCCGCCGAGTTTACGCCGCTGACCGCGCTCTGTTTTGCCGAGATCGCGCAAGCGGCGGAGCTCCCGGCGGGAGTGTTCAACGTGATCACGGGCGACGGCACGACGGGCAAGCATCTGGTCGAGCACCCGGACGTGCAGAAGATCGCGTTTACCGGTTCGACGGAAGTTGGCCGCATCATTCGGAAGGCGACCGCGGGCAGCGGCAAGAAGTTGACGCTCGAGCTGGGTGGCAAGAGTCCGTTCATCGTGTTCGA
>DASYTD010000233.1:0-7884 GCA_036002655.1 Gemmatimonadales bacterium | reverse complement strand
ATATCCGACGAGCGCAACCAACCGTTTGTCGTGGCGCAGATCGCACCGCCGTCCACGGCGGTGAACAAGATCGGGCAGGACGTGCGCCGCCGGCTGGCCGTCGCCGATGGCGACGCGTACCGCACCCCGAAAGCGGTACTGAGGCGCACCCGAGCCGACGATACGGATGATTGGATCGACCTCGCCGTTCCAGCGCCGCCGGCCGGCGACAGCATCGTCGTGCTGTTCCGCCTGCGGAACAGCCTGCTCAATACGATTTTGCTCTACGACATCATGCTCGGCGACCCGGGCGCGCGTTCGCTCGACTGGGTTGGGCAGGATCTTCGCCAGGTTGGACCGGCAGTCGAGCTGGCGCAGTGGTACCAACGGCGCATGGGGATGGACATCGCCGTGCTGGATCAGGGTCGCTGGCGTGCGGTTGCTCACCTCAAGGACACCGGTCCCGTCGCGTGGAAGGATGTCGCCATCGCGATCCCCGCGCTCCAGGCGGACCCGGTGCGGATCCGCCTCAAATTCCCCGCGGACAACTGGCGCATTGACCGTGTGGCTATCGCCCCCCGCTTCCGGCGTCTGCCGGCGGGTCCGGTGGTCCGTCCGCTCAGCACGGTGCTGGACGCGCTCGAGCGCGTGGATACGTCGGCCTCCGCGAGCATGGCTGCGGCTGATGAGCGCTACCTCGAGGTGGCCAGCGGCCAGCGCTTCACCGCGCAGTTCGAGGCGGGGGCACCGGCCGGCGACAGCCTACGGACCTTCTTCCTCGCTTCGCAGGGCTACTACACGGAATGGGTGCGAAACGGCTGGCTGAGAGCGCCGCGCGCGAACCGCACGTTCACGCCGTCGGATGCAGCGCTTGCCGAGGCGATTCAACGCTGGCAGGTCACCCAGGACACTCTGGAGGCGCGGTTCATGGCAACCCGCGTGCCGGTCCGATGAAGCCGCTCTTGCTGACGCTGCTGGCGCTCGTCGCAGCCTGCCCAATTGGTCCTACCGTGCGATCGTTCCCGACGGCCGGCTCGCCACAAGGCGTCCGCGCGGATATCCGGCTCACGGGACGAGCGAAGATGCAGCTCCTGGGCGAGCTGCTTGAAGTTCGAGATTCGACGCTGCTGGTGCTCCGGGACAGTGCCCGCGTGACGGAGGTCCCAATCCGGATGATCGGGTCGGCGACCTTTCCCACGCAAGGCGTGCTCATCGACCGCGGACGTCTGAGCAAGAATGATCGCGAGAAGCTACGCCTGATGAGCCGCTTCCCCGCAGGTTTGCGCCCGGAGTTCGAGTCGCAGCTCCTGGCCGCATACGGTCAAACCGAGCCGGAAAAGGTGCCGCAGCCATGATTTTCGTGCCGCTGCTGCTCGCGGGTGCGATGCAGGCGACAGCGCTCGATGATTTCCTGACCCAGGCGCGACTGGGGACGGCGCGTTACCGCGAGCCGGATAGCGCTCGACTCGCCGGGTACCGGCCCGTGGGCCCTGACTTCCCGGGAATGGGACGGCACTGGGTGCATCCGTCGCTCATCCTCCGGGACACAGTCGAGGCCGGCGAGCCTTCGGTGCTCGAGTATGCGGAGATCAGCGGCCAGCTCACGCTGGTTGGCGTTGCGTACGCCGTGCTCGTGAAGGACGGCGCCGCGCCCACGTCGCTTCCCGTCCCGCCGGCAGCCTGGCACTTCCATCAGGGCACGGTCGAAGAGGAGAGCTTTCTCCGCAGTCATGCCGGGCTGGGTCACGTGATGCCGGGTCCCAAGATCGCCGTCCTGCACGCGTGGATCTGGCTCGACAATCCCGATGGTGTGCTCGCGACGGACAACTGGGCGCTGCCCTACGCGCGGATGGGCTACCGTGCGCCGGCGGCGCTCGCTCGCACGGCGGCGCGCGCGCTCGCGCTGGCGGCGGACGACGGCGGGCGGGCATACCTGGAAGCGCTGATCCACGCGGTCGGGCAGCCGAACGATGAGGAGATGAAGGCGTTGTCAGCTGTGGTGGCGCGACATCAGGTGAGCGCGCGCGTCCAGGCGCCGAACGTCGCCAACCTCGAAGCGTGCTGGAGCGCGCTTTGGGATGAGGTGAAGAGCAGCGTGGGGCCGGAGGTCTGGGAGCGCCTCGCAGCGCTCCCGTGACCGTCCGGCCGTCCGCCCGTCCGCCCGTCCGACCGTCCTACCGCCTGACTTTCATTACCGCCGCATAAGCGTCGACAAAGCCCGCGCCAACCTCCCACGTCGCATAACCCGGCAGCGGGCGGGCTGTTGCGGTCAAGGCCGTCAGGACCTGGGCCGGTTTAAGGGTGCCCCCCGCCGCCTCCTGCATCAACGCCACAACGCCGGCGATGTGCGGTGACGCCATCGAGGTGCCCGAAGCGCAGGTATAGAACGCCTGATTCAGTACCGAGATGTTGCAGATCCGGGCGTCGTGATTTGCGTCCAACGCGTTGATGACCGTGCCGGTGGACGCCCGCGTCGAGACGATGTGCACGCCCGGCGCGGAGATGTCTGGATGGTACAACGGATCGCCCGGTATCCCGCGCGAGGAGAAGTCGGCCAGGACGTGGGCCCGCGGCTCGTTGTCGGTCGGCTCAAGGGGGTTGGAGCCGTCGTCGAGCATGCAGTGCGCTTCGGAGTCGGTGGGATCCGTGACGCCGATCTTGCATGTTGCTGCGACACCGATCACCCACGGCGCCACGCTGTAGGGGTTCAGCGTGTTCTGCCCCGGGCCTTCGTTGCCCGCCGCGAACACGACCGTCACGCCGCGGCTGCTGACTTTCTTCGTGGCTTCGTTGATCGGATCGTGCGGATCGAACGTCCCGGTCGTGCCCCAGGAGTTGTTCACGACTTTGATGTTGTACTGCTGCTGATGGTCGAGGATGTAGTCAAAGCCGGCGAGCGCAAAGAAGATGAACAGGATGTCGCCGGTCCCGATGCCGATGAGGTTCGCGCCGGGCGCCACACCGGTGTAATACCCGCTCGATGAGGTTCCGCGGCCCGCGACAATGCCAGCGACATGTGTGCCGTGACCCACCGACGTCTCGGAATTGGCCAGGTTCTCGACGACCAGGGTCGCTCCCTTCTTGATCGGTTTCGGGGCATTCCCCTTGAATGTGAAGAGGTCGTCCTGATTGTAGAGGACCTTCACGTTCTGGACCGTATACTGTGGATACGCGAGGTCGGCGTTGTAGAGACCGTCGATGCCGCTATCGAGAATGGCGACGCCGATCCCTTTCCCGGTAATGCCGGCGACGTGAACGCCATCCGCCCGGATGGCCGGCACGCTCTCGTGCAGCAGGTAATACTCGAGCTGCTTGTTGGCGTAGATCCCTTCGAGTCCCGGCAGGGCGGAGATCGCGACCAGCTGCGTCGGCGTGGCGAGCGCCGCTACCATCGAGAAGTTGTTGAACTGCACGACCCCAGCGCCGGAGTTCAAGATGCCGGTTGTGACGGCAGCCTCCGTCGTCTGGGTCTCATCGAAGTTGACGATGTAGATCGCTGCGTCAGGGCTGGTGGCGTCCGCGAGCGGCACGCCTGGGTCTGGTCCGGCGACCGTGCGGTTCCCCCCTCGATCGCATGCGACGACGGTGAGCGCTGCAGCCGCAGTGATGAGCCACTTGTTCATGGGTCCTCGGGGTGTTGAGATGCAGCCCGATGCCCGCAAGCCATGTGCCTCTTTCCGTTTCTGTAACTCCTGAAAACACAACAGCCGGGCCGCGCGATGCGACCCGGCTGTGGTGGTGGCGCAACAGTTATTCCGGTTCCATTCTCTCGAGTGCGTACCGCAGCCGCAACATCGCGGTATCGAGCAGCCGCCGCGAATCGTCACGCAGCGCTCCCATATCCGCGAGCTGCGTGAGCAGCTCCAGGACGGCGTGAATCTGCGCCGTCGCCGATTCCACGATCAGCCGGCGATCGAGGCCACTGCGGCGCTCCATGTCTACCGAGACGGTCTTGACCCGCCGATCCGCGCCCCGCCTGCGATTCGCAACGGTCATGGGACCACCTCCCAGGTGCGTTCGCTGTTCAGCAGTGTGTCGAGACTGCCACCAGTCTCCACCACCACTTCGCGTTCGTACGGCGTAGCTGGATTGCAATAGAGCACACCCATGGCCGCTGGGAAGGGGGGCTCCAGGGAGGCCAGCAACTGGGCCAGGGGCCGGCTGGTTTCATCGTGCACGAGCACATCCGCTGCGGCGTCCACGATCTCCAGCTCGAGCTTGCCGGGCTTCAGTCGCAATCCCTTTTCCTTATTCTTGCCGAACACCAGCGGCTTGCCGTGCTCGACGAGGATCTGCGCGTCGGCGGCAACTTCTTTCCCGGTGATGTGCTCGAACACGGCATCGTTGAAGACGACGCAATTCTGGAGAATCTCGACGAACGACGCGCCCTTGTGGGCGTGCGCCCGCTTCAACGTCGTGATGAGGTGCGCCTGGAGCGTGTCGATCGAGCGCGCCACGAATCGCGCCCCCGCGCCGAGCGCGAACGCACAGGCGGAGACGGGATACTCGATGGAGCCGAGTGGCGTGGACGGTGAGCGCGTGCCACGGCGCGACGTGGGTGAGTACTGCCCTTTGGTGAGGCCGTAGATCTCGTTGTTGAACAAGATGATGTTCAGGTCCACGTTGCGGCGCAGCACGTGCAGCATGTGGTTGCCGCCGATGGACAGGCCGTCGCCGTCGCCGGTCATCACCCACACGTCGAGCTCGGGATTCGCGAGCTTGATTCCCGTGGCGATCGCGGGCGCGCGGCCGTGCACCGTATGGAAGCCATACGTGGACATGTAGTACGGAAAGCGCGCCGCGCAGCCAATGCCGCTCACGAACACGGTGCGCGAGCGCTGCACGCCGATCTCCGCGCACGCTTTCTGGACGGCCTTGAGAATGGCGTAGTCGCCGCAGCCCGGACACCAGCGGACTTCCTGGTCCGAGGCGTAGTCCTTGGGCGCGAGCTGCGCGTCGGTGATCGTGGTAACAGTCATAGGATTTCCGGGGCTGAAGCCCCGGCTCGTCTCGAGTGCGCCCTTAAGGGTGCCCCGACTTGGCCGAGCCGGCCTTTCAAGGCACGGATCAACGACGAACTCACCTCTCTCCTCCCATAATCTTCCGAATCCCCTGCACAATCTCCGTAACGCGGAAAGGCTTTCCAGTGACTTTCCCCAACGGTTCTGCCGGAATCAGATACTCCGCTCTGAGCAATTTCACGAGCTGGCCGTTGTTCATCTCGGGTACGAGCACGCGCTCGTAGCGCTTGAGCAGATCGCCGAGGTTGCGCGGGAACGGGCTCAGGTAGCGCAGGTGAATGTGCGCGACATCGCGCCCCTCATCGCGCGCGATCTTCACCGCGCGATGAATCGCGCCGAACGTCGAGCCCCATCCGACCAGCGCCAGCCTCCCGTGATCGTCGCCGAGCGCGACGCCTTGGAGCGGAATGTCGCGCGCGATGCCGGCGATCTTGTCCGCGCGCGCCTTCGTCATGCGGGCGTGATTGTCGGGATCGTACGAGATGTGCCCCGAGTCATAGTCCTTCTCGAGGCCGCCGATGCGATGCTCCAGCTCCGGCGTGCCGGGTTTCACCCAGGGGCGCGCCAGCGTCTCCGGGTCGCGCAGGAACGGATGGAATCCTTCCGGCTCGGTCCGAAACGCGACGGGGAACGTCGGCAGGTCGGCCTCGCGCGGGATGCGCCACGGCTCAGCCGCGTGCGCGAGGTAGCCGTCGCTCAACACGATCACGGGCGTCATGTACTTCGTGGCGATGCGCACGGCTTCAATCGCGATAGCGAAGCAATCGGCGGTCGTGGTGGGAGCCAGCACCGCGAGCGGCGCGTCGGCGTTGCGGCCGTGGACCGCCTGAAACAGGTCCGACTGCTCCGCCTTCGTCGGCATGCCCGTGGACGGGCCCGCGCGCTGCGAATCGATCACGACGAGCGGCAGCTCGGTGGCAATGGCCAGCCCCAACATTTCCGTCTTGAGCGCGATCCCTGGTCCGGAGCTCGACGTCACGCCGAGGGCGCCGGCGTACGAGGCGCCGAGCGCGGCACCACTGGCGGCGATTTCATCCTCCGCCTGGAACGTGACGACGCCGTAGGCGCGCAGGTTGGCGAGCGTGTGCAGCAGCGCCGATGCCGGCGTGATCGGGTAGCCGGCAAAGACCATCTTCTCGATGCCCGCCGCGCGCATTCCGGCGACGAGGCCCCACGCGAGCCCTTCGGTGCCGCTTACCGTCCGATAGCGCCCCGGCTCGACCTCCGCTTTCGGCACGACGTAGCCGACCATGTTCTCGGCCATCTCGGCGGTCTCACCAAAGGCGTGCCCGGCATTGAGCGCGGCGATGTTGGCGGCGGCGATCTCCGGCTTCTTCGCGAACTTGCGCTTGAGCCACTCAATCGTCGCGGTGCGCTCGTGGCCGTACATCCACAGCAGCAACCCCAGCGACCACATGTTGCGGCAGAGGTGCGCCTCGCGGGATGACAGCCCATGCGGCTGCACCGCGTCGGCGGTGAGCTTGGTGATGTCGAACCTGAGCACCTGATACTTCGCGAGGGAATCATCGTCGAGCGGATTTCGCGCGTATCCCGCCTTGCTCAGATTGCGCTCGTTGAATGCCGCCGTGTCCACGATGACCGTGCCGCCGACTTTCAGGTCCCTGACTTCGACCGTCAGCGCGGCGGGGTTCATCGCCACGAGGACGTCCACCGCGTCACCGGGCGTCATCACGTCGGTGCCGCCGAAATGGATCTGGAACGCCGACACACCGAATGTCGTACCGGTCGGAGCCCGAATCTCCGCTGGAAAATCCGGGAATGTCGAGAAGTCGCTGCCGGCGAGAGCGGTTTCCAGTGTGAACTGACTGCCGGTGACTTGCATCCCGTCACCCGAATCGCCCGCGAATCGAATGACGACCGAATCGCGAGTTTCGCGTTCACGGCTTGGGATGGTGGAGGTGACCATAACCTTAATCTATACGACGTTTCTCAGCACGAACCATACGTTTGCGGGGCGTTCTGCGAGACGCCGCATGTACCACGCGAACCAGGCGCTGCCGTAGCTGATCAGCACGCGAACCTGCGCCGCGTGCAACGCCAGCGAGCGCTGCTCGGCGGCGCGGATGCCGTAGAGCATGTGGAACTCATACGCCGAGGGGTCCAGCCGCTGGGCCACCGCCGCCTGGCGGATCCGTCCGATCATGTCCAGATCGTGCGTGCCGAACACCGCCTTGACCCGGTGGCGGGCCGTTTCGGCGAGCAGGCGCTGCGCCAGCCGGAAGTAGCTCGCATCCACGTCTCGCTTCCTGGGGAATGCGACGTCCGCCGGCTCGTTGTACGCACCTTTCACCAGGCGGATGGCGGGCGAGAGCGGCAGCAGCGACTCGAGATCGGCTGGGGTGCGCCGCAAGTAGGCCTGGAGACAGACGCCGACGTTCGACCATTCGCCTTTCGCGCGCCGGTACACGTCGAGGGTGGCCTCCGTATACCGGGACTCCTCCATGTCGATCCAGAGGAATGAGCGGGCCTGCTCCGCGCGGCCGGCGAGTTTCAGGACATCCTGCACGCAGCCTTCGCGGCTGGCGTCGAGTCCTAGGTGCGTCAGCTTGACGGAAATGTGCGCCGGGAGCTTGCGCCGTTGGATCTTCTCGAGCACTCCGAGGTAATGGTCGCGGACCGCAGCCGCTTCCGGGCGATTCGTCACCTGCTCTCCGAGCTCCGTGAGGACGCTGCCCAGTCCGGCTTTTCCAAATTGGGCGGCGGCTTCGAGCGCCGCATCGAGCGTCTCGCCGGGCATGAAGCGCTTCGCGGCACGTTGGAAGAATCGGCGCTCACGGAGCTGACGCGCAAGCCATTGGCTGCGAGATGCCTTCAGGAGGATGCTGCGTGCGAATCCCATGGGTGCTAACCTCACCCCCTGACC
>DASYTD010000232.1:0-6263 GCA_036002655.1 Gemmatimonadales bacterium | reverse complement strand
TCGCCGAAGGGCGGGCCCTCAGCCACGATCAAGACGCATCACAACGTCGGTGGGCTGCGCCCCAACCTGCCCTGGAAGTTGATCGAGCCGCTGCGGGAGTTGTTCAAGGACGAAGTCCGGCAGGTGGGGCGGGAGCTGGGTCTGCCGGAAGAGATTGTCGGTCGCCACCCGTTTCCGGGGCCGGGCCTCGCGATCCGGGTCTTGGGCCCGGTGACGGAGCAACGACTCGATCTGCTGCGCAAGGTGGACGCGATCTATCTGGATGAGATCCGGGCCGCGGGACTCTACAATCAGATCTGGCAGGCGTTCGCGGTTCTCCTGCCCGTGAAGTCGGTGGGCGTGATGGGGGACGGGCGGACGTACGACTATGTGGTGGCGCTGCGAGCGGTGACGAGCCGGGATGGAATGACGGCGGACTGGTTCCCGTTCCCTCATGAGGTCTTGGGTCGAATCTCCAACCGGATCATCAATGAAGTGCGCGGCGTGAATCGCGTCGCCTACGATGTGAGCTCGAAGCCCCCAGCGACCATCGAGTGGGAATAACGACCCGGCACGCGGTGCTGGCAGCAGGTCTCCTGGCCGCGGCGGTCGCGGCACCCTCTATTCGCAATGATTTCGTCGCCGATGATCGCTGGGTCATCGCCGAGCGTCCATTCCTGAAGCAACCGCCTTCGATCGTCGCCGTGCTGACAGAACCGTACTGGCCGGTCACGTTTGGCGGGTCCATGTGGCGACCGGCGGTGATTGCGTCCTACGCAGCCGACTACCGCATCTCGCACAGCCCGCACTGGTTTCACGCCGTGAACGTGGTCTGGACCGCCGTCGCCGCAGCCCTGCTCGCGTTGCTTGCCTGTGAGCTCGCCGGGCCAGTCGTCGGACTCATCGCCGGACTGCTGTTCGCCGTGCATCCCGTGCATGTCGAGGCGATCGCCAACGTGGTCGGACGGGCCGAGTTGATGGCCGCCGCAGGCTACGCCACGGCGCTGCTGTGTGCGCTGCGCGCCGAGCGGCGGCCGATCTATTTGCTCGGCGTGGCGTTGGGCGCGGCGTTCGGCATGGCGTCCAAGGAGCTCGTGGCGACGCTGCCGGCCGCGGTCGTGCTCGTCTATGCCGCCCGGCGGATCGCCATCCGGATGGCCTGGAAACCAGCCGCGGCAGCGGCGATCGTCATCGTTGGCTACTACATCTTGTACGCCTGGGTCAATGCGCACGCGGTGCTCTTTGCCGGCGGGCTCGCAGTGGGCCTGGAGGGGCTGGGCATTGTGCAGCGGACCTCGGCGATGGTGCCGATCTCCCTCGAGTGGTGGCGCTTGCTGCTGTTCCCGGCGCATCTGTCGGCGGACTATTCCCCCGGCGAGTTGCTGGTTTCCACCGGTCTCACCGCGGCTCATCTCCTCGGCGCTCTGGTCTGGGCGGCATTGGGTTTCGTCGCGTGGCGCACTCGACGCACCATTCCTGGAATCGCCATCGGACTCGCCTGGTTCGTGATCACGATGTCGCCGATGGCAAACATCGTCGTGCCCACGGAATTCCTGGTCGCGGAGCGGACGCTCTATCTCCCGTCGTTCGGGATCGTGTTTGCGCTCGCCTGCGCGCTGGTCGCCGCACCCTGGCCGCCGCGCATGCGGCTGGGTATCGTCGCCGTGCTGGTCGCTCTCGGGGCGGCACGCAGCATCGCCCGGATTCCAAGCTGGCACGACGACGAGCAGCATTATCAGGCGCTCAAACGGGAGGCGCCACGTTCGTACCGGACGTTATGGCTCGAAGGGAACGATGAGTTCGCGGCCGGACGGTGGGGAACGGGCGAACAGTTTCTCCTGCAATCGATTGCCCTGGCGCCGTCGGTCGCGGGGCCGCGTTATGATCTCGCGCGGTTCTACATGAAGGCGAAGCTCTGGCAGCCGGCCATTCGGCAGCTTGAAGCCGTCATAGCCGTGGATAGCGGGTTCGCGCCTGCCCGGGAGGCGCTGGAGGAAGCTCTGCACGCTGACGCTAGCGTGAGGCGACGCTAGGCGCGTTTGGCAGCCTCCTCGATGCGCCGCAATAACGCATACACGAGACGAGCGCAGTTGGCCCGCTTGATCCGTATCAACCGCAGCTCCGCTTCCTCCAAATAACCGAGCACTTGGACCAACTCGAGGATGCCTTCGATCTCGTGGAGGGACGAACGCGCAAGATCGAGGTATCTGCGAAACTCTCGTGGTCCGCGCCGGCTGTTGCCCTCGGCGAGATTGAGCACAACGCTTGCTGCCACGCTTTGAGATTGCGGAAATCACCCATGCGGGACGATAGTTTGGTGAGAGCGGTTCTCCGGATCGTTTTGCTGCGGTGGGGGACTTTTCTACGTGCTGCTAGCGTCGTCGTTTTCTAGCGTCGCTTTATCCTAGCGTCGCCTTATATGTTTTTCTCTTCCAAAAGCGCCAGAAACTCCCCCGGCGCCTTCAGCTGCGCGAGTCGGCCCGGCACGTCACCCTCCTTGGCGAACTGGGCGATCTTGCCGAGGACTGGGAGATACTGGTTGGAGACTTCGAGGGGAGGCGCAACGATCAGGAAGAAGTAATTCACCGGCTGGTCGTCGATCGCCTTGAAGTCGATGCCCTTCTGACTGCGCCCAAACGCGCATCGGAGGCGGGTCACCACCAGCGAGCGGCAGTGCGGGATCGCGATACCCTGTCCAATTCCCGTTGACCCCAATGTCTCGCGCCGCTTCAACATCTTGAACAGCATCGCTTGCGCTTTTTCGTCGAGCTGGAGGAGCCCGACGAGCTCTTTGAGCACCGCGTCTTTCGTGGTGCTCTGGAGCTCGAGCGTGACGGCGTCTTCCGAAAAGAACTCGCGCAGGCGCATCGCGGCGCGAAAGGTAAATGTTGGTTGCTCCGCGCGCAACGCGCTATTACGTTCCCCTGCATGGACTTCCCGTACTCGGTCGCGCACGACGTGCCGCTGTTTCTGGCGCCCATGGCGGGGGTGTCGGAGTCCCCGTTCCGGCAAATCTGCCGGCGCTTTGGGGCCGACGTCGTCGTGTCCGAGTTCATCTCTTCGGTCGGCATTTCGCTTGGCATCGAGCGAGTGCTGGCGGAGATGCGGTTCGAGCCGTGCGAACGGCCCACCGGCATCCAGATCTACGGCGCCGACGCCGAGATCATGGCGAAGGCCGCCGGCATGGTGACGGAGCTGTTCGAGCCGGACTTTGTCGACATCAACTTCGGCTGCCCGGTGAAGAAAGTCGTCAGGAATAACGGCGGCTCGGGTTGCCTCAAGGACATGACGCTGGTTCGCGGCATCATCCGCGCCGTGCGGGACGCCACGCATTTGCCGGTGACCGTGAAGATCCGCAGCGGATGGGACGAGGCGCAGCGGGACCCCGTCGAGATCGCGCTGCGCTGTCAGGATGCGGGGGCGCAGGTCCTGACGCTGCATCCCCGCACGCGGACGCAGATGTACCAGGGTGCCGCGAATTGGGATGAAATCGCCCAAGTCGTCGCGGCGCTGGAGGTCCCGGTCATTGGCAATGGCGACGTCCGCACGCCGGAAGACGTCCTCGCCATGCGCACGCACACCGGCTGCGCCGGCATCATGATCGCACGCGGTTCATTCGGGAATCCGTGGCTGTTCGCGCAAGCGCGCGACCTGCTCGCGGGGCGCGCCAAGCAACCCGATCCGACGCCGGAAGAGCGATTCGGGACCGCGCTCGAGCATGCCCGTCTCGCGCTGCGCTTGCAAGGCGACACGCGCAAAACCGCACTTGAGTTCCGCAAGCACTTCGGCTGGTACACCAAGGGTCTGCCGGGTGCGTCCGAGCTGCGCCAGCGTCTCTTCGCCATCGAATCGATGGCGGAGGCCGAAGTGATTTTCTGCGAATATCTGTTTGGATCTGCGCGATCTGCGGCATGAATTTCGAGCGGCTGCCGTTCGCGACGATCGATCACCTCCGGCCCATCACCCAGGGGCATCAGGAGGTGATCTTTTCCCCCGGTAAGACGGTCGGGCAGGTGGTCGCGATCGCCGAGCGGCTGGAGGCAGCGGGCGGGAGCTTCCTGGCCACCCGCACCGACCCGGCACAGGCCGCTGCGCTCACCGCACGCTTCCCGCGTGCCGAGGTGAACGCGCTCGGGCGCACCGTCTACCTGCCGCCCGATCCTGAGCCGGCGCCCACCGGCCGGGGAACGGTGCTCGTGTGCACCGCCGGTACCAGCGACCTCGCTGTGGCTGAAGAAGCGGCGGTGAGCGCCCGCGCACTCAAGAATCGTGTCGAGCGTCTCACTGACGTTGGCGTTGCCGGAATTCACCGCCTGCTCACGCAGACCGATGTGCTCCGCGCCGCCAGCGTGATCATCGTCGTTGCGGGGATGGAAGGCGCGCTGCCGAGCGTCGTAGGCGGGCTGGTCAAAGTGCCCGTCATCGCTGTGCCCACGAGTGTCGGCTATGGCGCGTCATTCGGCGGCCTCGCCGCGCTCCTCGCCATGCTGAATTCCTGCGCCTCGGGCGTCACCGTCGTCAACATCGACAACGGATTCGGCGCCGCCGCCGCAGCGAGCCGCATCAATCAATCGTCATAGGGCCCCGGCGCGGCGCTGGGTCGCGCTCGCGCTGCAGGTTATCGGAGTTGCGGTCGCTGCTGTCGCGGTCTGGCGAGGCTCATGGTGGAGCGCCGTTGCCGCGGCGGCGGGCGTCGCACTCACCGTCGGTTGGACCATCCGCTGGCGTCCGGGCCGCGTGCGCCGGCGCGGCCCACCGCCGCTGGGCTTCCCGGAGATCCTCGACTTGCTGCGCCGCGCACACGGCGCCCGCGCCGGGTGGGGCATCGGACCGGCCGACGGCGCGCTCGAGGTTATCGGAGAAGAGGAAGTGACCGCCGATCTGCGGCGCCGCGGCGCCGCGCTGGTGCAGCTCTCGTCGGTGGACGGCCGGCTTCATGTCGTGCGAGATGGCGAAGGGACCTTCGTAGCCGTGGGCGATTTCCCTTATGGTGCGGGTCTGCTGTTGCGCGGGGCGGATCACCCCGAGCCGGTAACGGACGCAGCCGCGGCCGCGCTGCGACGCTTCGTGGCGGGAATGCGGCTCGCCGAGGAGCAGGCGGCGGCTCCCCGCGCGCGCATTCTGGCGGCGCGGCTGTCGCGCATCGCGGGAGGGACGCAGACACTCGAGGGCATCGCCCGCGCCGGCGCGGAGCTGGCGGAGCAGATCACGCAGCGCGGCGCGGCAGTGGTGCTCGCTGCGGAGGAAAGCGCGCGCGTACTGGTCGTGTCGAAAACGGCGGACCGCCGGCTCGCGGGTCTGGTTCTGTCAGCCGAGGCGCCCGTCGTCCGGACGATCACAACGGGTGTGCCGATCGTGACGCGGGGCGCGGAGGACGTTTTCGGCGCGGGGGTGCCGGAGCGGCGCCGCAGCGAGCGGGCGGGCACTGCCTATCCCCTGGCGGATGGCGCGGTGGTGATCGGCGCGCTCGTACTGCTGGGACCGCCCTTCGAACCGGATGCTCCTGTGCTCGACGATCTCAGTCCGCTCATCGGCGAGCTCGGCCCGCGGCTTGCGGCGGCCCGGGCGGTGCATGATGCCGAGCAGCGCGCCGTAATCGATTCGTTGACCGGACTCCGGAACCGGCGCGAGCTCGACCGTGCGCTCGCCGTCTATACCGCCGGATCACCCGCTCCGGCCACGTTGCTATACCTCGACCTCGATCATTTCAAGCGATTGAACGACGCACTCGGGCACCCGGCGGGCGATGCCGCGCTGAAATACGTCGCGCGACTGCTCGAAGCAGCCGTGCGCGACGGCGATATCGTCGCGCGGATCGGCGGCGAGGAATTCGCTGTCTGGCTCCCGCGCACGCCGCTGCGCGAGGGACTCGAAGTAGCCGAGCGGATCAGGGACTCTCTCGCCGGATCAAAGTGGCATTGGAGTGGGACGCCGTACTCGCTGACGATTTCCTGCGGTGTGGCGGCGTATCCGGAGCCGATCGGCGATTTGCTGAACCTGCCCGCCGCAGCAGACGCCGCGCTGTACCGTGCCAAGCAGGCAGGACGTAATCGGGTTGAAAAGGCCGCGGTAGGTCACTAAGTTCAGCGCGGGGGGCGACAGGCTTCGACGGGTTTGGCGAGGGTACTGTTGCGTGCCCAGGTTCTCAGTCACCTGGTAAATCAACTGGGAAGACACACAAGCCAACTCTGAACTGGCTCTGGCTGCGTAAGCTTCGGCTTCACGCACCTGCGTGAGTGGCAGCCCGCCTGAGGCGGCGCTCACGTATCGCAAAGTCGGGCTGG
>DASYTD010000231.1:0-9939 GCA_036002655.1 Gemmatimonadales bacterium | reverse complement strand
CAGTACCGCTTTCGGGGTGCGGTACGCGTCGCCATCGGCGACGGCCAGCCGGCGGCGCACGTCCTGCCCGATCTTGTTCACCGCCGTGGACGGCGGTGCGATCTGCGCCACGACAAACGGTTGGTTGCGCTCGTCGGATATCGCAACCTCGCCCGCGCCATGACGCACTTCGAGCAGCTCGAGGTGATTGATGAAATGCGTCTCGAACGCCTCGTTGCGAACCTCCAGCCGGACGGCTCCGTTCGCGCCCGGCGGGAACCGCAGACGATCGACGTCCCTTGCCTCGAACAACTGCGCAATACTGTAGGAAAACCCCTCCGCCTCGAGTACCGGCGTCCCCGCGCTGTCGGCGTAAAAGGTCGGGCATGAGCCGAAGCATTTGGGATCTGTTGCACAGGCGATGGCAATTGCACCGCCAGCGATGGCGACAACCCCCAGAACGGCGTACAACAAGGTCCGGTCCGAGTGCGTCCGGTAGGTTTCCATCCCGACGACGCTGTCTAATGGCAACTCGCGGACGCTCGTGGAATCATGCAGTGTCAGGTCATACAGGATTCCCCAACCCCACGCCTTCTCTTGCGAGATCTGCAGGCCATCTCTGAATACCACGGTGGAGCCATTGATGAGGTGCGCTTTGACGGGACTGCGGACGGTGACGGTGTCGCCGGCTCCGATGGGTCGCTCGACACGATCCACCTGCACACTGCGTGGAACGAAGCATGCGCTCGCAGCCACCAGCAGCGGAACAACCAGGCGCCGATTCATGCAGACTCTCCAGTGGAACCGCTTGCACGAAACGGCCCCGCTATCAAGCCAGCGTCAAGCGGTTATTTTTGCGCCGTCCGTCCACTCGAGGAGAGTCTTGTGCGCACCAAGCGCTTTATCTGGACGGTGGTGGCCGTCTTCGTCGTGGCGCAGGTGTTCGCCATCGTCATTCATGGCTTCATCCTCGGCGCCGACTATCGGCCGTTCTACGGCACGTTACTGCGACCGATGGACCCCAGTGGCGGCGGTCCGCTGTGGATGGTGGCCTTCTTGCCGCTCTCGCACCTCGCCATGGCGATCGCCTTCGTCGCGTTGTTCAGCCGCTGGGTACGCCCCGGCCGGGGGGGGCGGGGAGGCGACGAGATCCCGCAAGGATTGCGGTTCGGCGTGCTCGCCTGGCTCCTCGGCCCCGTTCCGATGTATCTCCTGGGGTTCGCCGAGCAGCCCTGGCCACTGAGTCTCACGATCAAGCAGCTCGTCCTCGAGCTGTTCACGATGCTCGTGCTCGGCACACTCGTCGCGATGTGCTATCGGCCACCCACAACTGAAACGGATGCACAACTCTGATTGACCGGCCCGCTGTCCTGCTCGACCTGGACGGCACGCTCACCGACAGCGTGTACCAGCACGCGCTCGCGTGGCGCAAGGCGCTGGAGCTCGGCGGCATCAAGCTGTCGGTGTGGCGGATTCACCGCCGCATCGGGATGAGCGGCGGACTGCTGGCGGAAAGCCTGGCGCGCGAGACCGGCCGTGAGCTGGGCGAGAAAGAAGCGGCCCAAATGAAAAAGGCGCACGCGCGCCTCTTCAAAGCGCAGCTGCACGACGTGCGCCTGCTTCCCGGCGCGAAAGAGCTCACGCGCCATCTCACCAAGATGAAGGTGCCGTGGGCCGTGGCGACGAGTGGCGCGCTCGCGAGCGCGCAGCCGCTGCTGAAACTCGTCGATCTTCCTCCCGACGTCCCCGTGATCAGCCGCGATGATGTGCAACACGCGAAACCCAATCCCGACCTCTGGCTCGCCGCGGCGGCCCGCCTCGGCGTCCCCATCGAATCGGCGATCGCCGTGGGCGACAGCGTGTGGGACCTGCTCGCCGCCCGCCGAGCACGCGCGCTCGGCGTGGGGCTGCTATCGGGAGGTTACGGGCAGGAAGAGCTGGAGCGCGCCGGCGCCTATCGCGTCTATGAAGATCCTGCGGATCTGCTGCTCCACATCGACGAGATAGGCGTCCGCGCCGGCTAGGGGCTCAACGGCGTCAGCCAGTACGAGATCTTCACGAGGAACGTATTGAACGGATAAGAATTGAAGAGGCGGCCGAAATCGCCTGTGAGCTTGCGCGTTCCCATGCTGCTTTCCACGTCAGCACGCCCCTGATTCCAGACGAGGAACAGCGTCGACCCCGGCCGATACTCCCACCGCACGACCAGATTCGAATTGAAGAACTTGCGGTTGAAGTCTTCCGGCGTTAAGGCGGCGTACGGTTGAAAGCGGTCGCTGTACTCGGCCGCCCGCGGATTGGCCAATTCGCGCACGTTGGAGTGCCGCGCCTTACTCACAAACGGTTGAGCATAGGCCTGAATCGTCAGATTCGTTGTCGCCGTGTAATCGAGCCGGAAGGTCATGGACGATTCCTGCTGGTCCAGATGCGCGAACGCGTAATGCGTCGTGCCGCCCGAGGTGTCTGCTCCGAGTTGTCGCAGGTCGTCGATGTTGTGCGAGATGCTGAGGCCAACCGATCCGCGAAAGCGCGAGGACACGCGCAGATCGACGCTCGGGCTCACGTTGAAGAACGTCGAATGACCGTCATCCGCCAGGACGTAGTTGATAAAGACGTACGGAATGATCGGCATGCGCTGGTCACCCTCGAAGCCGGCCCAGGGCGCGATGTAGCGATCCCGGCGCACCGCCGGACCACCCCGGGCACACTCCGTGCAGAATACGCCGCCCAACTGACCGACCGTACCGCCGGCGTGCAGCCACCAACCATTCTTCAGCTGAAAGTGCGCGTTGGTATTGGCAGCTCGCTCGGTCGGGAGGCCCTCCGCCGTCCAGTACTGCCACCAGTTGAAGTTCCAGAATCCCTGTTGGAAGATCGCGAACGGTTTCTGCCAGTTGAGCGAGCCCCAGTTATTCCAGCTTTGCTGGTTGGCGCGGCGCAGGAACCCGAGATCGTTGAGCTCGAACCCCGGCGAACGCCGCAGATAACTCGTCTCGAACTGAATGAAGCCGCTCATCCGCCGGAACAGGAGCTCTTCGGCATCCCCGGACAGCGAGGTCCGTGAGCTATCTAACTGGAGGTTGTCGTCGGGTCGCTGATAATTATGAACGAAGCTGTTTTGCGTCGAGGCGATCGCGTCCGGGCTGCCGCCGACGGTGCTGACGTCAAGCGATCCCGAGAGCTGGTAGCGCCCGCCGTGAAAGCGGTGGCGGAAGTTTACGGCTCCTACGTAAGCATGGCTCCGTAGGAAATTCTCAGTCCACTGGTCCACATCGCGGTTGACGGCGGTGGCCATGAGGCCGATGCCGCTCTCGCCTTTGCGGAAGTCCTGCTGGGCACGTAGGGCCGCATAGTTCGTCAACGGCTCGATCGTACGGTCGCCGGGTCCGTGCGCGCGCTGCGTGACGGCGTCCAGCATGCCCAGGGTGAGTCCCCCCGGCAGGCGGCCGGTGAGTTTTGCCGCGCCGAGGATCCGGCTCGCCGTCGGCGATTCCGCATCGCCATACACCGGCCGCAGCTGCGGGTCGCGGCCCACGCGGCGCGAATAGAACAGTCCTTCGCGACTACAGCCGACGACGCTGCAATTGACGCTGAACTGGAAAATCCCCGTGCCTTCGATGAAAAACGGACGCCGTTCCTGGAAGAAGGTCTCGAATGCGGTCAGATTCACCTCTGACGGATCGGCTTCGACCTGGCCGAAGTCGGGGTTCACCGTCGCGTCTACCGTGATGTTCGACGTCAGCCCGTATTTGATGTCCGCGCCGACTGCGAACTGTTGATCGCGCTCGAATCCAGGACGGGGAACGTTTTTGGCGACCGCATAGGGTGCCACCTCGAGGCGCCGCGGTGCGGCCAGACCATCGAGCCCGACCACTTGCCCGAGTTGCGAGATAAAGCCGGTCTGCGATACCCGGTACAGGGGCCAGCCCACCCGCTCCAAGCCGTGCCGGTCAATGTCGCGCCAGATCGCGAAGCCGAACGTGTTGGTCGGCGCGTGCGCGTACCGCAGCTGGGAGAGCGGAACTCGGAATTCCGCCGTCCAACCGAGTGAGTCCACCTGCGTCCCGACCTCCCACACACCGTCCCACGCATCGTCCTCGTTGTTGTCATCGTACACCGCGTAGTCGCGCTTCACGCCCCCTGGGTTCACGGCAAACTCGTAGCCCGAGCGTCGATCGTGGTAGGAATCGATCATGATCTTGATCTGGTCGCAGCAAATGCGGATGTCGCGGCGGGCCAGGAGCTTCTGAATACTGTCAGGGTGCGGGTCGAACGCCCGAACGAACACGTAGAAATTGTGATCGTCGTAAGCGACTTTCGCCTCCGTATTGAGGCTCGGATCCGCGTCCTCGACCGGCCGGAACTGCCGGAATCCGCTGATGACCGGTGCCAGACGCCAGACCGCGTCGTTGTCTTTCCCGTCGATCGTCGGGGGAGTCGCCGCTCGCTGCGCCACGGCGGTCGTGGCTGATGGAGATGGGGGAGGAGGTGCCGGCTGCGTCGTTTGAAACGCCAGGATGACGGCAGCGAGAGGCGGAAACGGCGTCATGTATGTCCCGGGGGAAAGAGACTATTCTTTTGATGTTACGATTCGACAAAAGGTTGGTTTCGTGATAGAATCCCGGGCCGCCAACCAGGGTTACTCCATGAACAGAATGTTTTGCCGTGCGCTCCTCACCTTCGCGTGCGGGGTTCCCGCCGTTGCAGCCGGTCAGACCCCAGGGTTACCGACGTCTCAGCCAGCACTCGTCACGATCATCCGGGAAGAGGTCAAAGTCGGTCGTACCGCCGAGCACGCCCGCATCGAGGCGGGTTGGCCCGCTGCGTTCGGACGGGCGAATTCGCCCGACTACTACCTGGCCCTGACCTCCATCACGGGAATGCCGGAGGCCTGGTATCTCCTCCCTGCCGCCAATCACGCGGCGCAGGGTGAGTCGCTGAAGCGCTACGACAACGATGCGGCGATGACGGCGGAGCTGGAACGGCTGAGCCGGGCGGACGCCGAGGTCCTTAACAGCATCCGGACAATTCAGGCCGTGGCCCGTCCCGACCTGAGCCATGGTCCCTTTCCCAATCTCGCCAAGCAACGGTTCTGGGAGATCTCGATTTTCCGGGTACGCCCAGGACACGAGCAGGAATTCGACGCCGCGGCCAAAGCGTATGCCTCGGCGGCCGAACGAGCGGGACCACATCAGGCCTTCCGCGTGTTCCAGGTGATCGCGGGTATGGTCGGCCCGACATATCTCATCTTCTCATCGGTCGAGTCGTACGATCAGTTCGATCAGATGATGGCCGAGGGGATGCAGACGATGCAGGGCGCGACTCCCGCCGAGCAGGCCGCACTCCAGAAGTTCTCGACCGACGGCATGATCAACGCCGAGTCGAACCGCTTCCGGCTCGATCCCAAACAGAGCTACGTCTCTCGTGAGACGCGGGCCACCGATCCAACATTCTGGGGGACGATGCCCACTGCGTCCCGCGTCACCCCACGCCGTCCGTAGTGACGTTTACCAGGATCTGGGCCGATCGCCGCACCGGAACCGACCGCCGCGCTGAACCGCGCCGGCGGTCCGTCTCGGTCGTTCCGGACGAACGCCGCAGCATTGTGGATCGGCGCCGCGGCTCGGAACGGCGCAGCACGCTCGACCGCCGCGGCCGGCAGTCGCGGGTGCCCAACGCCGAGCGGCCGGTCGAGCACGTGCGAAATGCGCTGCAGCTGCTGCGCGAAGTCGCGTTAGTTGGAGAGTTGTCGGCGGGACCGAGCGAGGACCTCGGCGCGGCCATCGATCGCTTGCACCGCGCCGTGGCCCTGCTCGAACGGCCCAGAAGGTCTACTTCTTAAACAGAGCGAGGTACTGCCCGTAGCCTTCCGCTTCCAGCCGATCCACCGGAATAAATCGCAGCGACGCCGAATTGATGCAGTAGCGGAGCCCCGTGGGCGCGGGCCCGTCGTCGAAGACGTGGCCGAGGTGCGAGTTGGCGTGCGTGGACCGCACCTCGGTGCGCACCATGAGCAGCGAGCGGTCACTCTTCTCCTGGACATTGCCGGCCTCGAGCGGCCGAGTGAAGCTGGGCCACCCGGTGCGGGAATCGTATTTGTCGACTGAGCTGAACAGCGGCTCGCCGGATACGACGTCTACGTAGATCCCTTCTTTATGATTGTCCCAGAAATCGTTGTGAAACGGCCGCTCGGTTGCCTCGTGCTGTGTGACTTCGTACTGCAGCGGTGTGAGTGCCTGCCGTAGCTCGGCATCAGTTGGCTTCGGTTTCAATGAATACGTCCCCCGTTGCACGTTTCCCGTTTCCCGTATGCTGACCCGTCCCGCCTCGTCGCCCCAAATCGCGCGCAGCCGCCGGTCGCGGCCGCAGCCGTTGCGGTACATCCCGTAGCGAACCGGATTCTTTTTGGCGTAATGCTGGTGATACTCTTCGGCGGCGTAGAACGGACCCGCCGTCAGGATCTGCGTGGCCACTTCGCGGTGGAAGCGGTCCAAGATCTGCTGCCGCGACGCGCTCGCGGCGCGCCGCTGCTCGGACCCCCGGACGAAAATTGCCGTGTGGTACTGCGGGCCCGTGTCGCAGGCCTGCCCGTCGGCCTGGAACGGATCGATGTTGTGCCAGAAGCCTGACAGCAGCGTTTCGTAGCCTACCCTGGTGGGATCATAAACAACCTGAACCGCTTCGAGGTGGCCCGTGCTGCCCTCCACCACCTGCCCGTAAGAAGGGTTTTTGGTGGTGCCGCCCATGAAGCCGACGGTCACAGACTGTACGCCTGGGAGCTCGTCGAACGGGTGCTCCATGGACCAGAAGCAGCCGCCCGCGAACGTGGCGGTATCGAGCGGAGTGGTCAGGCTCAGCGCTAATAGAAGAGCGATGTTCATGCGCTCAATGTGTAAGCACGCCTATCCCCAGGGAAGTGCCGCGCGTCTTTCTTAGAGGTTTCTCATCATGTTCACACTGCCCGGCGCCCCCGCACTGCCGTAGGTTAGCGGCGTGCAGATACTGCTCGTGGAAGACGATCGCGATCTCCGGCGCTTTCTCAGCAAGGCCTTCCGCGAAGAAGGCTACGGCGTGACCGAGACCGACTCGGGTGACCGCGCCTTGGAGCGCGCCCTGGAGGGCAGCTTCAGCTGCGTCGTGCTCGACGTGATGCTGCCGGGGCGCGATGGCTTCAGCGTGGTGGGCGAGCTGCGCAAGCGCGGCGTTGTCACACCGGTACTGCTGCTCACGGCGAAAGACGAGCTCGAGTCGCGCGTGCGCGGCCTCGAAGGCGGCGCCGACGATTACGTCACCAAGCCCTTCGACCTCCCCGAGCTGCTGGCGCGCGTCCACGCGCTGATCCGGCGCGCCGAGCTGCGGCACAAGGACGCGACGCTCGAGGTGGGCGGAGTGTCGCTCGATCCGCTGACGCGGCGCGTCATGCAAGAGGATCGCGTCGTGGATCTCTCGCCGCGCGAGTTCGCGTTGCTCGAATTTCTAATGCGCAACGCTGGCCGCACGGTATCCCGCTCGCGCATCGCGGAGGCGGTGTGGAATTACAAGTTCGATCCGGAAACGAACGTCGTGGACGTGTACGTCAATTATCTGCGCAAGAAGTTGAGCTTCGGCGGCCGCACCGCGCCGATCAAAACCGTCCGCGGCGTGGGCTATCGGCTGGAGGCGGACGCTCATGAGTGAGCGTCGCCTCAGCCAGGTGCTCACACGGCGCTTCAGCCGCGTCGCGTGGACGGCGCTCGCGGGCTACGCGCTCGTCGTCGTACTCCTGTTTACCGCGGCTGCCGAGATGGCGCTGCGCAGCTCGCTGGAGCACTCGGCGGACGTCATCCAATCGTTGCTTGGCGCCTACCGCGATTCGACCAGCGCGCCAGGAGGCGTGATGCCGTCGGCGCTCGCCGATCAGCTGGTGGGGATGGGCGGCCAGGTGGTCATTACGCGCACCACCATGAACGCGGGCGGCATGCCGCAGGTCTATTACCTCTCGCCCGGAATGCCGGCCCGCCGCCTCGAGGGCCTCCCCGACTCATCGCCGGAGCAGGCCCGTGCCGCTCTCGTTTCAGCCATTACCGAGCGGGCACATTGGCGCTATCGGGTGCTGCATCGGGCGATGGGTGAGTTCGATATCTATGTGGTGGCAAGCCGGCAGTCGTATCTGATTCCGCTCGGCGTCCTGGTCGCCGCCGCGGCACTGCTGTTGCCGCTCGCCGCGTTCGCGGCGGCGCGAGGAGCGCGACAAGCCGTGGACGCGGCGCTGCAACCGCTCGCGCGCGTGACCGCCGCAACGCGCGCGATCGGTCCGTCGGAGCTGGGTACGCGGCTCACGAGTCCCACCGGACAGGCCGAGGTGACCGAGCTCGCGGAGAGCATCAATCGCATGCTCGAGCGTGTGGATCGGGCGCATCGCGCGCTCCAATCCTTCACGGCTGATGCGAGCCACGAGCTGCGCACGCCCCTCACGCATCTGCGCGCGCAAGTCCAGTGGGCCTCGGACGAAGGCCGCACCGAAGCGGAGACGCGCGAAGCATTGGCGGCAATCGAGCGCGAGCTCGACCGCACGACCAAGCTGGTCGAAGAGTTATTGCTCATCGCCCGCGGCGAAAACCGGCAGCTCGCATTGGCCCACGCCGCCTTCGATCTCAGCGCCGTGGTAGAAGAAGTCCGGGAGATCACTGAGGCGATGGCGATGGACAAGAAGTTGTCCGTCGGCGTCACCCCGTCTGAACGTGTCGCCGCAATTGGCGACGCCGATCGGACGCGCCACATCTTGCTCAACCTTGCATCGAATGCCGTTCGCTACACGTCGAGCGGGGGGATCACGTTCGCGATCGCGAAGAACGGTAGCGAGGTCGGTGTGAGCGTGCGCGACACTGGTCCCGGCATTGCCCCGGAGCACGTGGATCGGATCTTCGATCGATTTTTTCGCATCGATCAGTCGCGCAGCCGTGAGCTGGGGGGGACAGGGTTGGGTCTTGCGATCGCACGGCTGTTCGCGGAGCTCCAGGGAGGGCGGATCGAGGTGGTCAGCAAGCCGGGTGAAGGCAGCACGTTCACATTGTGGCTGCCTGCACCCGCCTGATTACCGCGCGGCGAGGCCCACCGTGCTCGCGGGCATTCCCGCGGTCCTGCCCGCCGGCGTCAGATGCCCGTCAGCCTCGATCCGGAAACCGCTGATGCTCCGGTCCCCATTCAACTGATACAGGTAGCGGCTGTTGCCGCTCACCGCCAAGTCGATGTTGCCGCCTCCCACGACCGCCGTCCGGCCATCGGCGTCGATAAGCCCGATGGAGCCGTTGTTCGCGATGGCGAAGCCCGAAATCGAGCCACCCTGCGCGTTCGCGGTGTAACCGAACTTGCCGTTCTTCGTCACCACGGCCCAGCATGGCGCACCCTGATGGGTCAACACCGCGCCGCTGGTCACGGTCAGCGCTCCGCTGCCATCGATCACGTATGACGACGCGCTACCCGCGGCCTCGGAAACGAACAGCTCGTCGCGCTGCCCAAACGCGAACCCGAACGGCGTGCCGCCGGCCGATGCAGTCGTGATCGCCGTCCCGGCAACGCCGTCAGCGTCCACCGCATACACGTCCAGCCTGCTCGTCGCCTTCTCCGTCACGATCAGCCAGCGGCCGTTGGGGCTGAAGGACACCTGCGCAGGACCGACGCCACTCCCGGAGAGCGAGCGTGTCGACCCCGCGATCGGCAGGAGCTCACCACGTGTACCGATGCTGAAGCCGCTGATATTGCCATCACCGCCGGCGTTCAAGACGTACAGCACGTCGCCGTGCACGGTGAGGCTGATCGGCTGGACGCCGCCCGACGGAACGCGGCTGGCAGGCGCGAGGCCACCGGCCGTGACCCGAAAGGCCGACACGTCGTTCGAGCCGGCGTTCACCGCGAACAGCCAGCGTCCGTCATCGCTCAGTGCGATCGCGCCCTGCGAACCCAGGCCGCTCCCCGTACCGC
>DASYTD010000230.1:0-1710 GCA_036002655.1 Gemmatimonadales bacterium | reverse complement strand
GCGCGACGCACGTTGTTCCATCTGGCAGGTCCGGAAAAGCGCTCGGCGCAGACGGAGCTACAGCGCGCCGAAGCCGCGCTGGCAAGGAAGCTCTTGGACGCCGGTCGTGTCGCGCTGGAAACGGCGATCAACGAGCTACTCAGTGCGGCGCGCAACCGCGACTTGTTCGGGCGCCGGCGCGGCCTCGCACTCGACCAGCGCTTGCGACTCGCACGTCTCCGGCAGGGACTGCGCGATCTCAACAGCGCGAGGCGCAGGCTGCAACTCGAAGGCGCGGCTCCGTTCTTTGCTTTCGAGTCGCACTTCGCCGACGTCATGCTGCGCGGCGGCTTTGACCTGGTCACCGGCAATCCACCCTGGGTGCGGGCCGAGCGCCTGCCACCGCGGGTTCGCGAAACGCTGGCTTCTCGGTACACCTGTTGGCGACCAGCCGCGGTGCGCGGGTTCGCGCACCTGCCGGATCTTGCCGTCGCATTCACGGAGCGCGCGTTTGAGCTCGTGCGGCCGGGCGGGGTCGTCGCACTGCTCGTCCCCGCGAAGCTCGCAACCAGCGGGTACGCGGAGCCGCTACGCCGGCGTCTTTCGCAGGGCACGCGAGTGGAACGAGCAGCACCGCTGGCTGAGGCGGTCGCGCAAACCTTTGGCGCAGCGGTCTACCCGATGGCGTTGGTTGCGGCCCACGCTGATCCCGCGGGGGCAGAAACGACCGCGACGGCGTTGGGGCCAAAGACCCTCGCCCCCACCGTTGGACAGCGTCAGCTCCAGAGTGATGGCCCGTGGATCCTCATCGCGGGTGCTGAGCGCATCAGCAGAAGATTGCGCGCTGCATTCCCCACCGTAGGCGATCGCTGGACGCCGCAGCTCGGCGTGAAAACCGGCGCCGACGATCTCTTTCTCGTGGATCACGAGCATCCCGGGACCCGGCCCGCGGTACGAGGACGGGACATCGCTGCATGGCGCTGCCAGCCGCGCCGCTTCGTCTTCTGGACGCACGGAGCCGACGGGATGCCGCTCGCTCGCCTGCCTCGCGAATTCTCCGAGCGGCTGTCTCAGCACGAAGACCGGTTGCGGCACCGGTCCGACTATCGCGGCGGTCCGCCGTGGCAGCTGTTTCGGACGGCACTTGGGCTGGCCGCCCATCGCGTCGTGTGGCCTGACCTGGGACGCCGGCTCGCAGCCGCGGTTCCCGCTCCCGAAGTCGTGCCGCTCAACACGGCTTACGGCATCGCCACACGCGAGGCCGCCGATGCCCGCGCGCTGTCGGCGCTATTCAACTCCTCGTGGCTCACCGCACTCGCGCGCCTCGTCGCCGATCCGGCGCGGGGTGGCTTTCGTCGCTTCAATGCCCGCGTCGTCCGCGGGTTGCCGGTGCCGCCCGCCGGATCGGCCGTCTGGGCCGAGCTCGCACGCCGCGGGCAACGCTGTGAACCCGCTGACGATCTCGTCGCCGATGCTTTCGAGCTCGATACCACGGACCGCCGCGCGCTGGCCGCGGATTCTCTCTGAGCACCTCGTCCCGGTCTCCGAGCCCCTCGCCGTGGCGCTCGAGCCGGCAGGGGAGGCGCCGCCGCGCAACGTCGTCAGCAGCGCGGCGCGGGCGCTGCTCGACGGCTCACCGCTGGCGCCTGTCGCGTGGCCGGCTTGGCTCGCTCCGCACCAAATCCCCGCCGCCGAGCGGCTAACCGCAATCATCGCGCGCCACGGCGGCGC
>DASYTD010000229.1:0-12774 GCA_036002655.1 Gemmatimonadales bacterium | reverse complement strand
TCCTCCTGGTGGCCGCTGCCGCGTGTCAGAACGACGAGATCAATCGGCCGTTCTCGAACACTCCCGTCGATCCACTGTTCGAGCGGTACGTCGCGCTCGGCAACTCGATCACAGCGGGCTTCCAGTCGAACGGAATCAATGAGATCACGCAGCAGCAGTCGTACGCGGTGCTGCTGGCGCGCGCGATGCGGGCGCCGTTCTACTCGCCGCTGCTGACGTTCCCTGGCTGTCCCGCCCCGTACGACTCCATCTGGTCGAGGTTTGGCGGGCCGCTCGCGCACCGTACCGCTGGATTCAGTGGGTGCGCGCTGCGCAAGGTGGTCACGCCGCCGCCGCCGTTCATCAGCAATGTCGCCGTACCGGGCGCGCGCGTGGTGGATACGTACAACAATCTCACGCCATCGGCGAACCAGCTGACGACGTTCATTCTGGGCGGGCTCACACAGGTCCAGATGATGCGCCGCGCCGGCGCGACGTTCGTCACCGTCTGGATCGGCAACAACGACGTGCTCGGCTCCGCCCTCGATACAGCGAATGCCGGAAATCCAGCGCTGGTGACCGACACGACGCTCTTCCAGACGCAATACGGCGACCTGCTCGATTCACTCCAGGACGCCGGGATCACGCAGGCCGTGCTGATCGGCGTCGCCAACGTGACGCTGATCCCATACTTCGTGCGCGGATCGAAGTTCTTCAACGTGAAGTTCAGCACCGACAGCATTCCGGGTCCCAATGCGGCATCCAAGAAATTCCCTGCGAATTTCCTAGTAAACCCGAACTGCGCGCCCCCAGCCGGCGACTCCGTTCTGGTCCCGTTCCCAAACGGTGCCGCGGTACTGGCCTACGCCCGTGTGACCCCGGCGGCGACGGTGGGCGTGGACTGCAGCGACGTGCACCACGTCTCGCGAGCGGAAATGTTGAACATGGTGGCCGCCGTGACGTCCTATAACAACTTCATCTCAGCGCAGGCGGCCGCGCGCGGCTACATCTTCATCGACCCGAACGCGTTGTTTGCGGCGCTGCCGGCTGGCGCCATTCCGCCCTTTCCAAACGTTCCGTCGGACTCCAACAAAGTCGCGTTCTCGGCTGCGTACACGACGCCATTCGGTACCTTCTTTAGTTTCGACGGCGTTCATCCCACCGCGGCCGCGCATCGGCTGATCGCGCAAACGCTGGGCCCGGCGATCAACGCGGCCTACGGCACCGTGATTCCTCCGATTCCCTGAACGCGAACCTGCGTTTCGTGACGGGGTAAGCGAGACGGCACCCGGCGATCGCCGGGTGCCGTTCTGCTAATGCGACCACATACCGCCATTTTTCTCGCCGCCATGTTGGTGATCCCTGGGCTTGCGCCCGGGGTCAGCCGAGCCCAGGCCGTGCCGCGGACCGACACGCCGCGTGGCGGCACCCTGCGCGTTTCGTTCGAGCCCGTGATCACGACGTGGGACCAGGAGTTTACCGATAGCGGCAAGCAACAAATCGGCGTCGCGCTGTATCGCGCCTTCCCTCCCACGTTCAGCTGCACCCGCGTTGCCGGTTTGCTCACCTGCAACATCGTGGCCGCGAACGTCCTCGCCCGCGCGGAAAAGCGTGTCACACCCTTGTTCCTGGAATTTGGTCTCTCGAACCGTATCGCCCTGAGCGCGCGGCTGCCCCTCGTGCGCGTCAAGGTGCAAGCGTGGCGCAACACGAGCACCGCGGGAGCAATCCTCAATTCCCTGCTCAGCGATCCGATCTATGACTATGCGCCGATCCAGGTCACCAACCGCCGGCTGCGCTACTTTGCCGGCGATATCGAGGTCGGAGCGAAGTACCGGCTGCTGGTGGGGCGGCACGCGAACTACGCCACCAGTGTTGCGTTCGTCGCCCGACTCCCGACCGGCCATCAAGATTCGCCGCATGATCTGTTCGATATCCCGACCGGCGACCACCAGACCGATCTGGAGGTGCAGGCCGCCCAGGAGCTGGTGGTGGGGCGTCGCCTGTGGCTCAACGCGGCGGTGCGCGTGGGCCGGCAGCTGGAAGGGACTCGTGAACGACGGATCGGGCCACCATCCACGCCGTTGATCCCGCGGGCCGCGACCGCGCTCCTCAATTGGCGTCCTGGGAGCTATGCGGCGATCGACGTCGCGCCGCTGTACCGGTTTGGTTTCGCGCCCACGTTTGGCGTGGGGTTCACCGCGGGCTATTGGAGGAAGCAGCCCGACCATTACCGCTACCGCAGCGCCCAGGATTCGATCGACGTCGCGACCCGCCTTGGCGCGCCGGTCGCCGCCGGCGTGCTCGACGCTGGAACGGCGGAGCGTTGGGTACGCCTCGGCGTCGCCATGACCTACGTGGGGACCGACGTCGAGGGGAGTCTTTCCTTCGAGCGGACCGTCAGCGGCTCGGGCGGGGGGGGGCGCGTTCCGGCGGCGACGGTATTTCGGATTGTGATGCGGACTTCTCGCTGGCCGTTTTGAGCAATTCGACCGCGTGGCGGCGCGCGGTTGCCATGTCGGCGTCCCCCAGCATCCGCGCGATCTCCTTGACCCTCCACTCGCCCTCGACAACCTCCACATCACTCGTCGCTAGGCCACCCTTCTTTCCCTTCGCAACCACCAGGTGCTGGTCGGCGTACGCGGCGATCTGCGGCAGATGCGTGATTACGAGCGCCTGCCGCCCTTCGCGCGAGACATCCATCAGCGCCTGGCCGACCCGGCCACCGACTGCGCCGCCGATCCCTTGATCCACTTCGTCGAAGACCAGCGTCGGCACGACATCGTGTGCGGCCAGGACCACCTTCAGGGCGAGCATGAGCCGCGACAGCTCGCCGCCTGACGCGACCCGAGCCAGCGGGCGCCGGCCCATCCCCGGATTCAGCTCCACCTCGAAGACGACGGTTTCCGCTCCCGACTCGCGGGGAGCAGGGAGCGGGGAGCAGGACACGTCGAACCGCCCTCCGGGCATCCCGAGCGCCGGCAGCAATTTGTTCACCGCGCGCGAGAGCTTCTTGGCGCCCGCGGTGCGCTTTGCGGTGAGTGCCTCGCACGCGCGTGCAAACTCGTCGGCCGCCGTCGCGCGCTCGGCGGCGATGTTGCGCAAGTCGAGGTCCGCGGTATCGAGCAGCTCGAGCTCGCGCGCCGCGCGGTCGCGCGCCGCCAGCACGTCGGCAATCGTCGGTCCATGTTTCTGTTGCAGCCGATAGAGGAGATCGCGGCGCTGCTCCACCGTCTGGAGCCTAGCCGGATCGGCTTCGATCGCACTGGCGTAATCCCGTGCCGACTGCGCTAACTCGTCAGTATTTGCCGCAGCGGCATCGAGCAGCTCCTGCCACTTGCCCACCGACGGATCGAGCCGCAGCAGGCCAGCCAGGATCTTCTGCGCCTTCGAGAGGCCAGCTGAGTCAACCGCCTCTTCCAGCTCCCTCGCTAAGCGTCCCAGCTCCTCGGCGTGCGTCAGGCGCTTGGACTCGACGTCGAGCGCCTCATCCTCTCCCACCTTGGGCTTGGCGCGCTCAATCTCCTGCAACACGTGCCGCAGGTAATCCGCCTTCTTCCGCACGTCGGCCTGGCGCGAAGTGAGCTCCGTTTCCCGGTGTTCGAGCTCGTTGAGCCGAGTGTGCGCGTCGCGTACGGCCACGCGTTCCACGTCCGCGTCCGAGAACGCATCGAGCATATCGCGCTGAGCATCGGGACGCAGCAACGACTGCGTCTCATGCTGGCCGTGCAGATCCACGAGCAGGCCGCCGATCTCGCTGAGCACGCTGATGGTCACGGGCGAACCGTTTACCCAGGCGCGCGATTTGCCCTCGCGCAGCACTTCCCGCTTCAGGACGAGCCTTCCCTCCTCTAACTCAATCCCCAATGCAGCGAATGGTGGAAGCAGGTGGCGATGCACGGCGGACGCAAACTCAAATGCGCCCTCGACGATCGTCTTGTCGGCACCTGGGCGTACCACGTCGGCCGAGGCCCGCTCGCCGAGCAGCAGCGAGAGCGCGTCCACGACCATGGATTTGCCGGCGCCGGTTTCGCCGCTGAGCACGTTGAGGCCGGGTTGGAATGGCAGCGTGACGTCAGCGATGACGGCGAGATCGCGGACGCGTAATTCCGTCAACACGTCCTCACCCCCTGACCCCCTCTCCGTTCCGGAGAGGGGGGACGACGTGGGAGGATCACTTGCGGACCCGATCGCTGAGGTCGCCCCAATGCAGCTTTTTGCGGAGCCGCTTGAAGAAGCTCTCGGGACCAAGCCGGATCAGATTGACCGGATGGTCGGAACGGCGCACCTCGAGCTTCTCACCGGGTTGGATCGGCGCGCCCACCTGGCCGTCGAACGACACGAGCACCTCATCGCTCCAGGGAGGGATCGGTTGGATCGTGACGACGGCGGTGGCCGGCAAGACGAGTGGCCGCACAGCGAGTGTGTGGGGACAAATCGCCGTGACGACGATGGCGTCCACGGTCGGTACAACGATCGGCCCGCCCGCCGACATCGAGTACGCCGTCGAGCCGGTCGGGGTGCTCACGATGATTCCGTCGGCGGAATACTGCGCGACCTCGTCACCATCCACCGCCACTTTGAGACGAACGACGCGCGCCAATCCGCCTTTGTGGACGACCACGTCATTCAATACCAGTGGCTCGAGACGACCAGCTTTCGCGCCTTTCCCGGTGATGGTGGATTGCAGGGCGAGCCGCGGCTCGGTCGTGTAGGCGCGCCGCACGACGGCGTCCAGCGCCCAATCGAGCGTGTCAGGTCCCGCGGTGGTGAGGAAGCCGACACGGCCGAGATTGACGCCCAGGATCGGCGTGTTTGCACCGTTGAGCAACCGCGCGCCGCGCAGCAGCGTGCCGTCGCCGCCCAGCGTGATGAGGCAGTCGAGGTCTCCGGACGGCGCCTCGCTCAGCGGCGGCGGCGTCTTGCCGTCGCCCGTGGGCCAGAGCGACTTGATGCGGTCTTCGCTATACAGCGTGAGCCCGGCGCTCGCCGCCTTCTGCTGGAGCGTCGCCAGGAGAGCGCCAAGATCCGGATAGTTGGGGTTGCCGACGACCCCGACGTTCATCGCGCGGTGAGCAACTCTTCCGCGGCGAGGGCGCGAATGCGGGCGGCAATGCCGTCGCCCGTGAGGCCGACGTCGGCGAGCTGCTGGGCGCGCGGCGCGTGCTCATACGTGCGGTCAGGCACCCCGAGCGCGACGACGCGGAGATCGGGCGCGGTTGTCTGGACCAGCGCGGCGAGGGCCGCGCCGAAACCGTTCACGACGGTGCCGTCTTCGACGGTCACGAGCAGCTTGTGATCGCGCGCCAGCACCTCGAGCATCTCGCGGTCCATGGGCTTTAAGAACCGTGCGTTGACTACCGTCGTATCGAGACCTTCGGCGGCGAGAGCAGCGGCGGCGTCTAGGGCCGGTTTGCACATGACGCCGACAGCGAGAATCGCGCAGTCCTTTCCTTTTCTCAGCAGCTCCCACGTGCCGTACGGTATCGTCGGCACCTCGGCGGCGGGCGGCGCTTCGCCCGGCGCCTTGTCGCGCGGATAGCGGAGCGAGAACGGGCCTTCGGTGTGCACCAGCGCGCAACGCAGCAATCCGATCAGCTCGGCGGCATCCTTCGGCGCGGTCACGGTCATGTGCGGCACCGCGAGCATGTACGCGATGTCGTACAGCCCCATGTGCGTCTGGCCGTCCTCACCGACCATACCCGCGCGGTCGAGACCGAAAATGACGGGGAGCCTCTGAATCGCGACGTCGTGGATGATGCTGTCGTACGCACGCTGCAGGAACGTGGAGTAGATCGCGACGACGGGCCGGATGCCCTGCGTCGCGAGTCCAGCCGCGAACGTCGTGGCATGCGCCTCGGCGATGCCAACGTCGAAGAAGCGCTCCGGCCACTTCTTCTGGAAGATGTTCGTGCCCGTCCCCGACGGCATCGCGGCCGTGATCGTAACGAAATTCGAGTTCTCGGCGGCGAGCTGCGTGAGCGCTTCCCCAAACACCCTGGTCCACTGCGGCGGGCCGGGGTTCACGGGCTTGAGCTTGCCGGTCACCGGGTCGTAGGGCGCGCGGGCGTGGTACTTCTCGAGATCGGGCTCGGGGAGCGGGAAGCCTTTGCCTTTTTCGGTGATGACGTGGACGACGCGCGGTCCGTCGAGCGTCTTCACGATCTCGAACGTGTGCAGCATCTGCCCGATGTTGTGCCCGTCAATCGGCCCGAAGTAGCGGAAACCGAGCTCCTCGAACAGCATGCCCGGCGACCACAGATTCTTGATGCTCTCTTCGACGTTCTTCGCGAAGTCCACGAGGCTCTTGCCGCCGACGATGTGCGACGCACGCTCGATCAAGTGCTTGACGCGCTCGCGAATGCGCACCGTGATCGGGCTCGCAATGATGGAGCCGAGGTACTTCTTGATCGCCCCGACGTTGGGAGCGATGGACATGCCGTTGTCGTTCAGCACGACGATGAAGTCGCGGCCGGAGTCGCCGGCGTTGTTGAGCGCTTCGTACGGCAGCCCACAGGTCATCGCCCCGTCGCCCACCACCGCGACGACCTCGAAGTCCTCGCCCTTCAAGTCGCGGGCGGTCGCCATGCCGAAGGCCGCAGATAACGCTGTTCCCGCATGCCCAGCACCAAACTGGTCATGTTCACTCTCAGATCTACGCAGAAAGCCGGACAGACCGCCCTTCTGGCGCAGCGTGTGCAGCCGGTCGTTGCGGCCGGTGAGGATCTTCCAGGGATAGCCCTGGTGGCCCACATCCCAGACGATCTTGTCGCGCGGCGACTCGAAAGCGGCGCAGAGCGCGACGGTCAGCTCCACCACGCCGAGTCCGGCGCCGATGTGACCGCCGGTCTGCGACACGACGTCAATGAGACGCTGCCGCACTTCATCGGCGAGTGCCGGGAGGTCCTCAGGAGCGAGGTTCCGCACGTCGGCGGGACGCGAGATCTGATTCAGAAGAGTCATGGGCGCTTAGTTAGGCCTCGTCACAATGTAGTGGGCGAGCTCAACCAGTATGGGGGAAACTAACCCGGCATCCCGCAGATGGTCTACCGCCTTGGCGGCCAGCCGTTCGGCTTCAGCACGCGCGGCGCCGACGCCCAGGAGCGTCACGAACGTCGCTTTGGCATGCGCGGCGTCCTTTCCGGCCGTTTTGCCGAGCTGATCCGAGGTCGCCGTAGCGTCGAGCACGTCGTCGGCAATCTGAAACGCCAGACCAATGGCGTCACCGTAGGAGCGCAACGCCTCGATGGATCCACGCCCGAATCCATCGCCGGCGGAAAGCCCGCCGATCACACATGACGCGGCGATCAACGCGCCGGTCTTGCGGCGGTGCACCTCCTCCAGCGCCTCGATCGGCAGCGCCTTCGCTTCGGCGTCGAGATCCAATGCCTGGCCGCCGATCATCCCGCCCGCGCCCGCGGCGCGAAACAACTCGAGCGCGATCTCGCGATTGCGCTCTGCCGGGAGCGCCAGAGCCCTAAGCCCATGCGCCAACACACGCGCCGCCAGTGCGACCATCTCGTACCCGGCCCGCGTGGCGCGCGGGACGTCGAACGCCCGGTGCGCGGTCGGGCGGCCACGCCGCAGGTCATCGTTGTCCATGCACGGCAGGTCGTCATGCACGAGCGAGTACGCGTGCACCACTTCGACGGCGGCAGCCAGCTCGGCGACGCCGGCGGAGGAGGATCCATGCAACGCTTCGTGGGCGGCAAAGACCAGGGTGGGACGCAATCGCTTCCCTGCACCGAGCAGGCTGTAGCGCACGACTTCATCGTCACTTGTCGCCGCCGCCAATACCTTGTCAACCCGAGCACGGGCATCGGTGAGATACTTAGCTAGAGCTTTCAATCTCGAGAACTTTTTTGACCTTGAGCTCGGCCTGCGAGAGCTGCTCGCGCGCGGCGCGCAGCCGTTCGACGCCCTCCTCGAACAGCTTCAGCGCCTCGTCCAGATCGAGGTCTTCGGCTTCGAGCCGGCGCACGATGGCTTCGAGGCGCTCGAGTTGTTTGGCGAAGTCCAACCCTCACCCCCTGACCCCCTCTCCCTGTCCGGGAGAGGGGGAACGATGAACCTGTGCATCTATTTCACCATCTGTGACTCGCAACCGAAAATTCTTACCGACAGGAAGTTGGGTGACCTTCTTCAACACACGCCCCTTCTCGTCACGCGCGACGGCGTAGCCGCGAGCCAGAATCCGCAAAGGACTCAGCGCATCCAGGTGAGCACCGTAGGCAGTCAGGACGACCCGATTGTTATCGAGCCGATGCTGCATGCCCGTCACCAAGCGATCGCCCATGCGCGCGAGCCGATCCACGACGCGCCGGGATGACATGCGGAGCCCGCGTGCCAATCGCTGAGCGATCACGCCGCACTGCAGCATGACTTCCCCGCGGTCGGGCGTCGCGGCTTCGGCCGCCGCCGATGGTGTCGCCGCCCTGAGGTCAGCCACGAGATCACACAACGTCACGTCGGTCTCATGCCCCACGGCGGAGATGACGGGCATCGGCATCGCGGCGACGGCGCGGGCGACGCGCTCGCTGTTGAACGCCCACAGATCCTCGATCGAACCGCCACCCCGCCCCACGATCAACACATCCACCGGCAGGCGGCTGATGCGATTCAGCGCCGAGCACACCGACGCTTCGGCCTTATTGCCCTGCACCTGCGCCGGCACGACGATGAGCTCGGCGATGGGCCAGCGCCGTCCGATGACGGCCTGGATGTCGCGCAGCGCGGCGCCATCGGGGCTGGTGACGACCGCAATGCGGCGCGGGTACTTCGGCATGCGTCGTTTCCGGGCGGGATCGAGCAGACCGTCCTTGGTCAGCGAGGCCTTGGCCTTCTCGAACGCGAGCTTCCAGAGGCCGCCCTGCTCCGTCGAGAGCAGCTCCATCACCGTCAGCTGGAACTCGCCCTTTTCCTCGTACATCGATGGACGGGCGAACACGAAGACCTGCATCCCGTCCACGGGCGCGGGCAGCAGGTAGTTCTGTTTGGCGAACATGACGCACCGCAGCTGGGCCGATTTGTCGCGCAGCGAGAAGTACCAATGGCCGCTGCGCCACGCCTTGAATCCCGCGATCTCTCCCCGCACCCACAGCGGCGGCAGTCCCGCCTCGATCACCGCGCGGGCGCGCTTGGTCACTTCACCGACCGTCCACGCGCCTTCGGCGGACGCGGCGGTGAAGAGATCTAGGGGTGCGCCCACTGCTGAGCGGCCTGGACCGTGTTGTAGAGCAGCATGGTGATCGTCATCGGGCCGACGCCGCCGGGAACGGGCGTGATGGCGGACGCGACCTGCTTCGCTTCCTGGAACTTCACGTCGCCCACGAGCCGATAGCCCTGTTTGCGCGACGGGTCGTCCACGCGATTGACGCCGACGTCGATCACCACGGCGCCCGGCTTGATCATGTCGCCCGTCACGAATTCGGGTTTCCCGATCGCCACGACGAGGATGTCGGCTTGACGCGTGTACTGCTCAACGGCGCGGGTCCGCGAGTGACACACCGTGACGGTCGCATTGCCCCCAGGCGCATCCAGCAACAGCAATCGAGCCATTGGTCGTCCCACGATGTTGGAACGCCCCAGCACGACCGCGTGCTGGCCGGTGGTCTCGACACCCGTGCGGATGAGCAATTGCTGCACGCCGTAGGGCGTCGCCGGCCGGAACCCGGTCGGATCGCCGAGGGCGACCTTGCCGACGTTTTCCGGGTGAAAGCCATCCACGTCCTTGCGCGGATCGATGCGGTGCAGGGCGCGATTCGTGTCGATTTGCGCGGGCAACGGCAGCTGCACGAGAATGCCGTGAATCCGCGAGTCGGCATTGAGACGCTCGATCAGCGCCATCAGCTCCCCCTCGGACGTCTCTTTGCGGAGCTTGATCGTCTCGTGGTAAAAACCGGCCTCCGCGCACGCCTTTCCCTTCATGCGCACATAGACCTGCGACGCGGGGTTGTCGCCCACGAGCACGACCGCGAGGCCGGGAACGACCCCCCGTTTTTTCAGGGCCGCGATTTCGGCCGCGAGCTCCTTGCGCATCGTGGCCCCGATGGCGTTGCCGTCGACTAATTTCGCGCCGGACGCGTGCGCGGTGGATGGATTAGCGTGCAACGCCCACCGCCCGTGTCTCGCGAATGACGACCACCTTGATCTGCCCCGGGTATTGCAGCTCGCGCTCGATTTTGCGGGCGATCTCGTCGGTGAGCCGCGCGGCGGCCGCATCGTCCACCGAGTCGGGCGTCACCACGACGCGCACCTCTCGACCCGCCTGGATCGCGAAGACCTTCTCCACCCCCTTGAACTCCGACGCCAGCGTCTCGAGCTGCGTGAGCCGTTTGACGTAGGTCTCGAACGCCTCGCGACGCGCGCCAGGCCGTGACCCCGAGATGGCGTCCGCCGCCTGCACAATGACGCTGACCGGCGATTCGTGCGGCACGTCGTCGTGGTGCGCCGCGATGCAATTGATCACGGTCGCATTCTCGCCGTACTTGGTCGCCATCTCGATGCCCAGCTGCACGTGCGTGCCGTCATGCTCGTGGGTCAGCACCTTGCCGACGTCGTGCAGCAGCGCGCCCCGCTTGGCCAGGGCGACGTCGAGCTTCAGCTCGGCGGCCATCATGCCGGCCAGGTAGGCGACTTCCTTGGAGTGCTCGAGGATGTTCTGGCCGTATGAGGTCCGGTACCTCATCCGGCCCACGAGCTTCACGAGCTCGGGATGCATGCCACGAATGCCGGTGTCATAGACGGCTTGCTCGCCCGCTTCCACAATGCCGGCATCCACGTCGGCCTGCGCTTTCTTCACGATCTCTTCGATGCGGCCGGGATGGATGCGCCCGTCCGCGATCAGGCGCTCGAGCGCCAGGCGGCCGATTTCGCGCCGCACCGGCTCGAAGCAGGAGACGACGACGGTGTCCGGCGTGTCGTCAATGATCACGTCTACGCCGGTGGCGGCCTCGAACGCGCGGATGTTACGGCCTTCGCGGCCGATGATGCGGCCCTTCATCTCATCCGACGGCAGCACTACCGCCGACACGCTCGACTCCGCCGTCTGCTCGGTGGCGATCCGCTGGATCGCGAGGGCGACGATCTTCTTGGCCTCGCGGTCGGCGTTCTTCTTGGCCTGCTCCGTGATGTTGCGGACCAGCGCGGCGGCGTCGTCGCGCGCCTCATTCTCGAGCCGGGTCACCAGCTCGAGCTTCGCCTCCTGCGCCGTCAGGCCGGCGATCTGCTCCAGACGCGCGCCGATCTCCTGCTCGCGCTTGCCGAGAGCGCGGCTGCGCTCCTGCAGCTGCTGATCGAGCTTGCGCAGATCCTGCTCGCGGCGATCCACACCCGCGAGCTTCTGGTCGAGGCTCTTGTGAAGGCTTTCGCGGACGGCCATGAGCTCTTCTTTGGCCGCCAGCACGATACGCTGGCTCGATTCCGTCGCGCGGCGCTCGACGCGCCGTCCCCAGATATAGAAAGACACCGCCGCAGCGAGCACACCGCTGAGAACGGCCGCTATCAGACTAGGCCACTCTGCCATGGATCTATCTCCAGCGCGCATCCCCCACCACTGGGGAGGGACGCGAGGGTTTGTCAGCCGGCGGTCAGCGCTTTCCGCTTGGCCGGCGGGAGCATTTTGGCGAGATCATCGGCAACGGCCGCTAACCGAGCCGCCACCTCTCGCTCCGTTTGCTTCGCCTGGAACAGCTCGTTCGTGATATCGAGAGCCGCAAGGATCGCGGCCTTATGCGTCTCCACCAACGGGCCCTGACTCAACACCTTCTTCAGCGCCTGGTCAACGTATGCCGCGACCTCGCGCGTGTACTCGGGCGACAGGTCGGAGCGGACGGTGTACTCCTCGCCCCCGATCATCACCCGGACCGCATGCTTCTTCGCGGTCACTTGTGTCCTGCCCCTCCATTGTCGCGGGCCTGCTCTTCCAAAAACGTCAGTCGTTGCATCAAGTCGTGGACGCGGGTGCGCGCACCCTCGACACGCTGGCGCAGCGACTTATTCTCCGACTCGAGCTCGGTGTTCTTGAACGGGGTGCCCCGCGCCTTCAAGTCCGATTCGGCTTTTTGGGCGCGCGACCGCCAGCCCGCCAACTCCTCCGCGAGGTCGCGGACGATGGCTTCGACCTGATCGATCGCATCGCGGACATCAGGGGGGGGCCTGTCGCCGTTGTACGCCAAGTCTCTCCTCCGCTGCTCTCAACACCCTATGAAGTACTGCGACCGTTTCGGGTTCAGTCAAAGTCCGATCAGGCGCACGGAACGTGCAGCGCCATGTGACACCACGGGTACCTTCCGGCAATCCTGGCCCACGGTACTCGTCCAACACATCGAGCCGCTCGAGCAATGCACCGCCCTCGCGACGCAGCACTGCTTCGACTGCTCCAGCCGTGACGCCCCCTGGAAGGACCAGGGAGAGATCCCGCACGACCGGCGGCTGCGTCGGCAACGGTTGGTAGCGCGCCAGGGGCAGCGGCTCAACCGCGATCGTCAGCTCGAGGCCAAACAGCGGTCCCGCCCACCGCGGCGCATCCGCCTCGAGCGGTGTGGCCACGCCGACCTGTTGCGCTCCTGCCCGGGCCGTGGCCACCCAACCGGATCCATTGGCGGCTGGTTGCACGTCGCAACCAGGCGCGGCGACCCCTACAGCTAACTCAAAGTGGTGCTTTAGGTCCCATATGTCCATATCAGGTAGTTTCGCAGCCTGATTCATCTCGTCCGACCAATGGGCCGGATGACGAGCGCCGGTCAGGACGATCGCGAGATGGAGCTCCTCATGCGGCACGTTTCCCGTGTCCCG
>DASYTD010000228.1:0-6075 GCA_036002655.1 Gemmatimonadales bacterium | reverse complement strand
TGACTCGAGCTGCGGGCGAGTGGACGTTCTCCGGCAGTCAGGTGTTGCTCAAAGCGCAGTATGCGTTCCGATTTTAGGGAGAGGCGCCGGTCGGAATCGAACCGACGGATCGAGGTTTTGCAGTAGCCCAGGAGCGCCTGCGCAGTACTCTATCTCGCTCCGTTGCGCTTCGCCAGTGCAGAAGCACTCGTCGGGATGCTCTACCTTCCTGCGTACTGTTGATGCTCGTTGTGCCCCGCTTGTGCCCCGATCAGAAGCGCGGAGTCTAGGGGCAATCTCGCGGAAAGCTGTTCAGGGGGAATCATTGGGCATCAAGATCCGAAGGACGGGGCGACCACTCACGTTTTGGAGCGGAACGTAGACGCGGTGAGTCGTAGGATCGACCGCGACGGAGTGGGCCGCCGGCGCCCGGTACCAGCCGAGCTGGGCGAGTGAATCGTCGTGCCGTTCGAACACAGCCACGACCCCAGACTCGGCGGCCACATACAACCGGCCGACCGTGGAATCGAATGCCAGAACGTCGGGATCGCTTCCGATGCGGAGCACCTGACGCAGCTCCAGCGTTTGCAGATCGAGCACGCCAAGTGTGGCACTCTCCTCGCCCGCAATGAAAGCCAACCGATGCGCTGCGTCGATCGAGATGCTGTGAGGGTTCCGGACTGCCTGGTCGAGCGTGATGCGGCGCACGATGGTGGCCGTTGCTGGGTCAATCACCGCGAGCTGGTTCGCCGTTTGGACCGCCACGATCACGCAGTGTGAGCTGGAATCATACTGAGTGTTGCCCGCCTCTCCTTCGAGTTCGATTCGCGCTATCAGGCGGTTTGTCCTGGCATCGATCACGAAGTCCTGACGCCCCGACTCGTCCGAGACGAAGACCCGCCGCTCCTCCGGAGCATAGGTGATCCCGTCCGGGAATCGCAGTCCCGACACGCGCCCGACGACTTGGAGCGTGGAATCATCTATGACGACGACGGCGTGGTCCCCTGCCGCGGAGGCATACGTCCGGTGTTCGGCGGGCACGGCCAGGACTCCCGTCACCGTGGGAAACCCGTCCAGGTTGCCGATGAGCCGCCCGGCACGTACGTCGAAGACGACAAGTTGCCCGGCCCCCATATGGGCGATGAAAAGCCGACCGGTCGCTGGCTCGAGGCTCTGATAGTCAAAACGCGATGTGCTTCCCGGCAACGGAAAATCCGCGATCACGTGTAGTGGCGCATCGCCGGTCGGCGCTGGCGGAACAGTGCCTGACCAACGCGCTTGGATTGGTGGTCCAGCCAAGGTGCAGGCGGAGACCGGCGTCTGGATCGATCCCATGAGGATCTGCACGAGTATCAAAGCGCCCACGGCCGGGACTTTTGGAGAGATGCATAGAGCGCGTCGTAGAGAAATGAAGCGCGCTCGACGGTGTCGAAGTCATCTCGTGCTACGAGCGGGAAGCCTTGCGAAATGGCGATGAGGCCTGCTGCCTCGGGGATCGTATCGAGCCCCTCCTTGAAGTCGGCGCCGTGCACGATGCGCGCAAGCGACCGCAGCGCGGGATCGTCGGAGCGGTGTTCCTCCACCAGTGCTTCGAACGAGCAGCGGCCGCGATCGTCCCGATGCGGGTACCGAGCGCCCGGAGCGTCGAACCCGATTGCGCCGGTGCGGCGTTCGACCTCGGCGACGTTAGCCGGGTCTACAAATGTGAACGTTGCGGCTGGGTCGATGAACCGCCGGATCAGCCAGGCGGTCGCCGTGCGATTCACGCGGATCTGGTGTCGCGTTACCCATTGCATGGGTCTGTGGGTAATCTACTCCTGTTCCGTAACGTGAGCCCTCCGCCGTGAGGAGCGATATGTTACCGCGTGCACTGCTCTTGAACCTGTTGTTCGCTGCGAATTCCGCATCTGCCCAAGCACCGGTTGGAGCGCCGTGGGACTCCATCGGGAAAATCCTGCGCACAACCGGCACACTGACGGGCGGCTACCATCGATATGGCTGGCCGCGACGGGACCTCACCCTGCGCATCGGCGATGTGACCGTCGCGCCCGCGCTTGCACTCGGGGCGTGGGCCGGATTTTCCGGCGAACCCGCTTCGTCCACGATGATGGGCGATCTTGTCCTGACGGGCGACGAGCTCAAGCCGGTGCTTATCGAGTTGGCCAATCAACGCATCGCCGTCACGGCAATCCACAATCATGTCGTGGGCGAGCCACAGATCACGTACGTCCATTTTCACGCGGACGGCGACGCCGTGGATCTCGCGACGCGACTCGACCGCGTGCTCGCGCGGACCAAGACGCCGCGACCCGTGAGCCCACCGCCGCCGCCGCCGGTCACGACTGATACGGCACGCATCTTCGGGACGTTGGGGCTGCGCGGCAGGGCTCAGGGCAACATAGTGCAAGTATCGTCCGTGCTCGTGCCGGGGCAGGTGATGCTGCACGGTCGCCCAGTGAATCCGGCCATGGCGTACGGAACGCCCATCAACATCCAAGTGCTCGAGCAGGATCGCGCGGTGGCGACAGGCGATTTCACGATCACTGCTGGCAAAGTCGCCCCGGTGATCAACGCGCTTACCGCAAACGGCATCACCGCGACCGCGCTCCACAGCCACTTGATCGGAGAGCAGCCTACCCTCTACTACATGCACTTCTGGGCGGACGGGCAGCTCAACGACGTCCTGCGGGGGTTGCGAGCAGCATTGGACGCGGCGCGCTGACAACAGTCGCGCGCATCTACTGGTCGGCGGCGCTGCGCAGCGCCGCCACGGGACTCGCCGGCGTGCTCCTCGCGTTGGCACTGGCCGAGCGCGGATTCGACGTCGGCGCCATTGGATTGTTGGTCGGCGCTGGGTTGGCCGGTAGTGCCGTTGCCACGGCGCTCGTGGCCTGGCGAGGTGATCGACTGGACGCGCGCACGGCGCTGCTCGTCGCAACGGCATTCACCGCGCTGGGTTACTTCGCTGTCGCATCGCTACGATCTCCCACTCTACTCGGGCTCGCGGCCTTCCTTGGCATGGTGAACGGGTTCGGTCGCGATCGTGGCGCCGCGCAAACACTCGACTTGAGCCTCCTCGCGAACACCGTCACCCCCAGCGATCGGACGCGCGTGTTCAGTCGCTACACGTTCGTGCAGGAAGTCGCCGGCGCGGTCGGCGCCCTTGGTGCCGCGAGCCCCACTGTCCTGGGAGTCAGCGTGCCCGCGGTGTTCCTGGGCGTCGCCGTTCTCTCGGCGCTGCCGCTTTTCTTCTATAACGGCTTGTCTTCGGAAGCGCACGCCGGCGCCGCGCTCGCGTCTTCACCCGAGGTGAAGCACGACCCCGTCGGACGTCGGCGCGTAAGCTCGCTCGCGGCCCTGACCGCGCTGGACAGTCTCGGCGGCGGGTTTCTCGCGGGATCCATCCTCGCGTATTGGTTCTTCCGACGTTTCGGTCTCGCCCCCGAGTCACTCGCCCTGCTGTTCTTCACGGCACGAGCGCTCAACGCGATGTCGTATCTGGTCGCCGAGCGGCTGGCGCGGCGGTTCGGGCTCATCCGCACGATGGTGTTCACACACTTGCCGTCCTCGGCGCTATTGCTGATGGTCCCAGTCGTTCCGGTGGCTTGGCTCGCGATCGCGCTGTTTCTCGCCCGTGAATCGTTGGTGCAGATGGATGTGCCGACTCGACAGTCGTACATGGCGGCAGTCGTGCCGCCCTCCGCTCGAACATTTGTGCTCGGTGTCACCGGAGTGGTGCGCAGCAGCGGATGGGCTGTCGGAGCCCCGCTCGCGGGCCTCGCCATGAGTATCGGGCTTGCGGCGCCGCTGTACCTGGGCGCCGGGCTCAAGATTCTCTACGATCTGGCCCTGTTTCGCGCGTTCCAAGCGGTCCGACCGCCGGAGGAATGATGCCCGTCCTCGTCACGCTCGCGGTATTGACGACACTGCAACGCAAGGCGTCCGACGTGCTCCCGCCCGTGCTTCGCGCCCATCCCATCTCCGGTGCGATTCGCGTGGATGGGCGACTCGATGAACCGGCGTGGCTTGAGGCGGATTCGATCGCGGGGCTGACGCAGGTCGTGCCAGTGCAAGGGGGAGTGCCCGCGGCGCGTACAAGCGTGCGGGTGCTCGTAGAGCCGGACGCGCTCGTCGTCGGAATCGTCGCCGAAGACGCCGATCCCGCGGCGATTGTCAGCTTCGCAAAGCAACGAGACGCCGACCTGAGCAGCGAAGATCACATCCGCCTGGTGTTGGACACGTTCCGCGACGGCCGCACAGGCTACGTATTCGCCGTGAATCCCGGAGGGGCGCGCTACGACGCGCTGGTCAGCGAGCGCGGGGAGAGCGAGAACCCGCAATGGGATGGCGTGTGGGAGGCGGGGACGCGTCGAACGGGGGCCGGGTGGATGGCGGAAATTCGCATCCCGGCACGCAGCCTGATCTTTGCCTCGGGACTCGCCGAGTGGGGCTTCAATATCGAGCGTCGGATTCAGCGATTGCAAGAAACGGATCGCTGGGCCAGTCCGCAGCGCGACTATGCCGTGACGCAGACGGCTCGCGCGGGTGGGCTCGCCGATATTCCGCGGTTTTCGCTCGGCCTTGGCGCGAGTGTACGGCCCGCCATCACCAGCAGCGCCGCAGTCCCAACGCGCAGTTCAGGAGTGCAGGGTGAGGCCGATGCGAGCCTCGATGTCACGCAGCGGGTGAGCGCCAACCTGCTCGCCTCGGGCACCGTGAACACGGATTTTGCCGAAACCGAAGTCGACATCCGCCAGACGAACCTGACGCGTTTCCCGCTGTTCTTCCCGGAGAAGCGGACGTTCTTCCTCGAAGGCGCTGACGTCTTCGAGTTTGGGCTCGGGCTGGGCAGTGCTGTGGTCCCATTCTTCAGCCGGCGCATCGGCCTGCTCGCGGGTCGCGAGGTGCCGATCCGGGTAGGCGCAAAGGTCAACGGTCAGGTAGGCGAGACGCAGGTGGGTGGGCTGGTGGTGCGGAGTGGGGCGCTCGACACACTCACGCCGGGCGCCACGATGGGCGTGCTCCGCGTCAGGCGGAACGTCTGGCGCGAGTCATCCGCCGGCGTCCTCGCGACGCTGGGCGATCCGCTCGGACGTGGCGACGCCTGGACCGCCGGCGCCGATTTTACCTATCAGACCTCCAGATTCGGCGGCGACAAGAATTTCCTGGTGGGCGTCTGGGCGCTCGGGACGGGACGCGCCGGATTGGCCGGCGACCGCAGCGCGGCCGGCATCAAGATCGACTATCCCAACGATCTCTGGGACATCGCGTTCACGTATCGGCGCGTCGGGGATGGGTTCGATCCCTCACTGGGGTTCGTGCCGCGCCCCGGCGTGCATGCGCTTGGGCTCTCCGTCACGTACGCGCCACGTCCAGGGGGCCATTTCATTCGCCAAATGTTTCACGAGTTCGAGCCGGTGCTGGTGACCGATCTGAACGGCCGCTGGGCGAGCTATCGGGTGTTCATGGCGCCGCTCAACTGGCGTCTGGAGAGCGGCGATCGCTTTGAGTTCAACGTCGTGCCGGAAGGCGAACAGTTCACTGATTCCTTCGACATTGCGCCAGGCATCGTAATCCCCGCAGGCCGCTACGACCACGTGCGGTACCGACTCGAGCTGGAATCCGCGGCGAAGCGGCGGCTGGGGGGCCAAGCGACCTGGTGGTTCGGCACGTTTCTCGGCGGCGCGTTGCACCAACTGCAGCTCACCCTGGCCTGGAACCCAGTGGCGCTGATAACGGCGGAGCTTGATGCCGAACGAGACATCGGCCGACTCCCCGCAGGACGCTTCACGAAGGATTTGGTGGGCGGCCGCGTGAAGCTGAATTTTTCGCCCGATCTGCAGCTCAATAGTCTGGTGCAGTATGACAATGAGACGAACTCATTCGGAGCCAACACGCGGCTGCGATGGACGTTCGATCCGCTGGGTGATTTGTTCGTCGTGTACAACCACAATCTGACTCGAGCTGCGGGCGAGTGGACGTTCTCCGGCAGTCAGGTGTTGCTCAAAGCGCAGTATGCGTTCCGATTTTAGGGAGAGGCGCCGGTCGGAATCGAACCGACGGATCGAGGTTTTGCAGTAGCCCAGGAGCGCCTGC
>DASYTD010000227.1:0-7838 GCA_036002655.1 Gemmatimonadales bacterium | reverse complement strand
CGTGACGCCGCTGTCGGGCGACGGCATGCAACGGATTACCGACGTGACGGTGGGCCGCACCACGCGGTCGGGACGAGTCGGGGAGCTGCGAATCGTGTTCGAGCGCGGTGACGTACGCATCCCAGGGTCGGATGTTCGCGCCGTGCTCCGGCCGGAGGCAGATCGCCTGCTTTCCAGCGCCGCGTTTCAGCTCACGGTCACGAAGGCGAATGGCGAAATCACGCGGCTCGTCGCCGCGGGTGCCGGGTCCGGACACGCCGTAGGCATGTGCCAGTGGGGGGCGATTGGCAGGGCCCGTGCTGGACAGGACTATCGAGCAATCCTGACTACGTACTTTCCGGGGACGAAAATTGAAAAAATCTACTAGGACGGGCGGACGGGCCGACGGGCGGACGGGCCGTTGCGCAATCATCGTTGCGTTGCTTCTGGCCGTCAGCCCGTCAGCCCGTCTGCCCGCCCAAGGTGTTCTCAACCAGTTCTCCTACGACAACCTCCGCTTCTCCGGCATCCAACTCGACGTCGGCGTGCTCGGTGCCTCGGAGCTCAAGGGGGCGACCGTGGGCGGGCTGCGCGTGGACTACGGCCGCATCGCGCCGCGCGTCCGCCTGCTGCTGGGTCTTTCGTACTTTCGCTCACAATTCGATCAGCAGTCGCGCCGCCGCTTCGAGCAACGGCTCGACAGCATCGTCAACCCTGGGAGCGCTGATAGCATCAATCTCGGGCGGATCTCGCTCGGTGATTTGGTGGGAGACGTCGATTTCCAGTTCGTGTTTCCGCAACGGCACGGGATCACCGCCTATCTCGGCGCCGGGGTGAGCATCCATGCTCGGAACGGAAGCGGCGCCGCGATCAATGGAACATTCGTGGAAGACGCGCTCGACGTGATTACAGCGGGATTGAACGGCACCATGGGCTTCGAGTTCAATCTTTCTCCTGCCTGGCGGTTCACGATCGATGGACGGGGCGTGCTCTCGAGTGGGTTGAAGACCGCCAGCCTGCGTACCGGTATCATGTACCGGCTGAAAGGGAGCAGGGAGCAGGGAGCGGGGAGCAGGGCCACCAGGTGAACGATCCGATCCGGGTCGGCGTCATTGGCGCCGGCGCCATCGCGCAGGTGGCGCATCTGCCGGTCTTGCGCCGGCTGCCGGGTGTGGAAGTCGCGGCGATCTGCGACAACGACGTCGGCAAGGCGCAGGCGCTGGCGGCGCGGTTCGAAGTGAAGGACACCTACGACGACATCGAAGAGGTGCTCCGCTACGCGAACGTCGATGTCGTCGTCATCTGCACGCCCAACCACTTGCACGAGATCCACGTCATGTCGGCGCTGGCCGCCGGAGCGCACGTCCTGTGCGAGCGGCCGCTGTCGTTGAATCTCGCGGGCGTCGAACGGGTGCTTGCCGCCAGCGACAAATACGGCAAGCGCGTGATGGTGGGGATGAACCACCGCTTCCGCTCCGACGTGCAGGCGGTGCGCGGGTTCCTCGCGGGCGGGGATCTGGGCGGCCTCCAGGCGGTGCGCGCCGGCTGGTACACCTTCCAGCCGAGCCGGCAGATGCTCGGGTGGCGGCTGCGGCGCGAGCAGGCGGGCGGGGGAGCCGTGCTCGACCTCGGCCTGCCGCTGGTCGATCTCGGCCTGTGGCTGGCGGGCTGGCCGGCGCCCAAGCGCATCTCCGCGCATGTGATGCGTTCGGCAAAGGACGCGGTCGAAGACATGGGCTCGGCGCTGATCGTATGCGAGAACGGCGTGTCGATCACGATGGACGTGAGCTGGCGTCACCTGGGAGAGGGCGAGCGCTTCTGGTTCGACATCGTCGGCGCCAAGGGCTCGGCGATGATTCAGCCGCTGCGCATCTTTCGCGAGCAGCACGGGGCAGCCGTGGACGTCACACCGACCGGGGCGACGGGACGCGAGACGCAGTTCACGCAGTCCTATCGCGCCGAGTGGATGTACTTCCTCGCGGTGGTGAAGGGCGTCGTCAATGCGCCGCAGCCCCGTGATCAGCTGGCCCTGCAGCGCGTGGTGGACGCGATCTATCGCTCGGCGGACGAAGGCCACGACATCTTGCTGTGATACTCGTCGTGTTGGGCGCGCTCGCGCTGTTTTTCAGCTACCCGCCGTTTCCGGTTCCCCTGCTCAGCTTCTTCGCGATCACCCCGGCGGTCCTGCTGATCCGGCGGTCGGTCGTGGACGGCGATCCTCGCGCGGGGTTTCGCTGGGGCTGGTGGTACGGTCTGATCGCCAACGCGCTCGTGCTCTATTGGATGGTCGTGGCGCTGTGGCACTTCACGCCGTTTTCAGCGCTGGGGTATCTCGCGTCGATCGCCGTGCTCGGGCTGTTCACCGGCGCCATGTTCTGGTTCGTCGTCCGGATACGGCTCGCCGAGCCCCGCGTCCCGCTGTGGGTCGTGCTGCCCGTGGCCTGGACCGCCCTCGAGTGGCTGATCGGGCATCTCGGCGACGTTCGCTTCCCCTGGCTCGGGCTCGGCACGTCGCTCGCCGACTCGCCCTTGCTGGTGCAATGGGCGGACATCGCCGGCGCGCGCGGGGTGACGTTGTGGCTGGCCTGGTGCAACGTCGCCATCGTCGAAGCCGCGCTCGATGCGCGCGTGCGCTACGCGGTGCGGGGCTACTCGCTGGTGTTGGGGACGATCCTGCTGGCGTTCGGCTATGGGATCTGGCGCGTGAAGACGGTGCCGTTGCGCGACGTGGGCTTGGTCGGGCTGGCGCAGCCGAACGAGGGGTTCCGCGAAAAGTGGGATCCGGCGCATGCCGATAGCGTGGTCGGGAAACTGATCGGGCAAACGCAGGAGCTGCTCTCGCACCGCTTCCCCCCGCAGCTCATCATCTGGCCCGAAGCCGCGATTCCCGATTTTCTGTGGCGGCGCCCGAACTGGGAAGCGGCCATCAGCGAGGTGGCACGCGAAGCCCACGTGCCGATCTTCACCGGCGTCTTTTGGGCGGACACGAGCTGGAAGAGCAATCTCGATCCCTACTACAACGGTGCCTTACTCATAGACTCGACGGGCCAGTGGCGCCCCTATCCGGTGTACGCGAAGCATTATCTCGTGCCCGTCACCGAGCGGGTGCCGTTCGTGCCGGTGGGCGTGTTTCGCGCGATCCCGGGACTGCGGCGCTGGTCGGGCGGATTTACGCCGGGCCGCGAGGCGCCGATTTATCAGACGTCGATCGGGCGCTTCGGCGTGATCGTCTGCTATGAGTCGGCATTCGAGGACCTGCCCCGGAACTATCGAGCGCACGGCGCCGACTTCCTCGTAAACATCACGAACGACGCTTGGTTCGGCCGAACGACGGCGCCGACTCAACATGCCTCGCACCTCGTGCTCCGCGCGATCGAAACGCGGATGGGCGTTGCGCGCGCGGCGAATTCCGGGATTTCGGAGTTCGTGGACCCGATGGGCCGCGCGTACAATACGACCAGGCTCGATACGGACACAACGGTGGCGGCAATGCTGGTGACCAGCAATGTCATCCCGCTCTACGTGCGGTTGGGCGACTGGGTGGGGACGCTGGTCGTGGTCCTGACGCTCAGCGGCGCCGGGTATCTGCTGAAGCGTCGCTTCCGTCCATGACGCGTGTCGGTGTTGACGTCGGCGGGACGTTCACCGATCTCGTCGCAGTCAGACCCGACGGGGGGGGCACCCTCGAAATCCGCAAAGTGGCGAGCACACCGCACGATCCCGCGGTGGGGTTGTTTCGCGCGTTGGACGCCTTGGGGGGGGGCTCCCACGCGATCGACGTGCTGGTGCACGGCACCACGGTAGCGACGAATGCGCTGCTCGAGCGGCGTGGCGCGCGCGTGGTCCTGGTCACGACCGCCGGCTTCGAGGACCTCCTGTGGCTGCGGCGCCAGGATCGGCCGGCGCTCTACGATCTGGCCCGCGACCATCCGCCGCCGCTGGTAGCGCGCAGTGACGTCATCGGCACGCATGAGCGCATGGGTCCCAGTGGAACGATCCACGCGCTCGCGGAGGACGAAGTGTCACGCGTGACCGCTGCGGTCCGCGCGCTTGGGCCGGAATCGGTCGCCATCGCCCTGCTGTTTGCGTTTCGCCATCCTGAACACGAGCGCCGGCTCGCGGCCGCCCTGCGCACCGCATTGCCCGATATCCCGATCGCCGCCAGCCACGAGGTGCTCCCCGTCTTTCGCGAATACGAGCGCACCAGTACGACGACCGCCGAGGCTTACTTGAGGCCGAAAGTGGCGGCGTATCTCGCTGAGACGGCAAGAATGAGTGAGAAAAAAGGCGTGAGCTCACTGCGAATCATGACGTCGAGCGGCGGAACGCTCGGGCCCGAGCAAGCGGCGCGTCGCGCCGCGAGTCTCGCGTTGTCGGGGCCTGCCGGCGGTGTCGTTGGCGCGCGATTGGTGGGAGCGGCGGTGAACGCGCGTGATCTACTGACGCTCGACATGGGCGGCACGAGCGCCGATGCAAGCGTGGTCAGCGGCGGAGTTGCATTGACGGAAGGTGCGGAGTCAGTCGCCGGCGTGCCGGTCGCGCTCCCCGCGATTCTGATCGAGACGGTGAGTGCGGGCGGTGGCAGCATCGCGGCGGTGGACGAGGGAGGGGCGCTGCGCGTGGGGCCTCGCAGTGCGGGGGCAGAGCCCGGGCCCGCGTGCTACGGCCGCGGCGGGATCGAGCCCACCGTTACGGATGCCTGCCTCGTGCTCGGCTGGCTCGATCCCGAGTATCCGCTGGCGGACTCCCTACAGCTCGATCGCGCGGCCGCCGAGCGCGCGATCGCCATGCTCGGCGGTGACGTCACGGCGATGGCGGCAGGCATCATTCAGGTCGCCGGCGCAGTCATGGCACGTGCGCTGAAGCGCGTGAGCGTCGCACGCGGATTCGATCCACGGGGGATGGCATTGCTGCCATTCGGCGGCGCCGGCCCACTGTTCGGCTGCGCGCTCGCGGACTCGCTGGGAATGTCGCGCGTCGTGATCCCGCCGCATCCTGGTGTGCTGAGTGCGTTGGGGCTCGCCGCAGCTCCCGAACGCGTGGATGTGCTCGCGTCATTGCATCGGCCGCTCGCCGAGCTCGAGGGCGCCGAGCTCGCCGGCGCCTTCGAGCCGCTCATCGCCGCCGCTGCCGGCGCGCTCCCGGACGCGCAGGTGAGCCGCTTTGTGGATTGCCGGTTCCGAGGGCAGGGCTATGAAGTGACGGTGCCTGCGTTGCGCGATGACCCACCGGCACTGAGCGCCGCGTTTCGCGCCGCGCATCGCGCGCGCCACGGTCACGCCGATTCTGACAGCTCCGTGGAGCTGGTGAATCTGCGGGTCGTCGCGGAGCGTTCCGTCGCCTTGCCAACATTCGGTCAAGGTCGGCGAGGGGGCGGGGGCGGCGAGGCGGCGGCGAAGGGGCGGCGCGAAATCGTGACGCGCGATGGCAAACGGGTGCGTGCCGAGGTGTGGCCATTGGGCGAGCTGCCCGCCGGCCGTCAGATCAACGGGCCCGCAGTGCTCGCGGGACCGGATGCGACGGGGCTCATCGAACCGGGCTGGCGCGGTGTGGTTCACGCCTCCGGGGCGGTCATCGTGGAGCGCGCATGAGACTCGATGCCGTGGGGCTCGAGGTCATGGCCCACGCCTTCGCGTCCATCGCGGAGGAGATGGGACTCGTGCTCGTCCGCAGCGCGCTGTCCCCGAACATCCGGGAGCGGCGCGACGCCTCGGCGGCGCTTTTCGATGCAGACGGCGAGATGATCGCGCAGGCGGCGCACATCCCCGTCCACCTCGGGGCGCTTGCCGACGCCGTCGCCGCGGTGCGGGCGCTCGAGCCGCGCCCTGGTGAGCTGTTCCTCCTGAACGATCCGTATGCCGGCGGCAGTCACCTCCCCGATCTCACGCTGATCGGCGCGATTGATATCGACGCCAAGGTCGGGGGCTACAGCGTGGTGCGCGCGCACCATTCCGACGTGGGTGGGATGACGGCGGGGAGCATGCCCGCGGGGGCACGCGAGCTGTATCAGGAAGGGTTCGTGATCCCACCGTCGCGTCTCACGCCGGACCTCGAGCGCGTGTTGTTCGCGAATGTGCGCACGCCGGCCATGCGCCGCGGCGACCTCGCGGCGCAGCGGGCGGCGGTGGAGCGCGGTGCGGACGGGTTGCGATCGCTCGCCCGCCGCCACGGTTGGGGTGCCCTGTGCGACGCGGCGCGTGACCTACTCGATTACGCCGAGCGGCGCACGAAGGCGGTGCTTCAGAAAATGCCCGTGCAAGCGACAGCCGCAGATTATCTCGAAGGCGACGGCGTGATTGACGAGGATATTGAGATTCGCGTCAGCATCACGATCGAGGATGGCGTCTTCCACGCGGACTTCACGGGAACGCGAGCAGCGGTACCGGGCAACGTCAACTGCCCGATCGCGGTCACACGATCGGCGGTCCTCTTTGTGGTGCGCACGCTGTTGCCGGACGACGTGCCGATGAACGGTGGCATCCCGCGCGCCATCCACGTGACGGCGCCGTCCGGCTGTCTCGTGAACGCGCGTCCTCCCAGCGCAGTCGCGGCGGGAAATGTCGAAACGTCACAGCGCATCGCCGACACCGTGTTCCGCGCCCTCGCGGCCGGCGGCTGTCCGGTTCCTGCCCAAGGGCAGGGGACGATGAACAACGTGACCTTCGGAGGGAGCGGGGAGCGGGGAGCAGGGTGCTGGACTTATTACGAAACGATCGGCGGCGGCCAAGGTGCGAGCCGAGGTGCCAACGGGCCGTCCGGCGTGCAGGTTGGGATGTCCAACACGTTGAATACGCCGATTGAGGTGTTGGAGATGGAGCATCCCCTCAGAGTGCGGACCTACGCGTTGAGACGGGGAAGTGGAGGCGCGGGGAAGTGGGTGGGCGGCGACGGCGTCGTGCGGGAATTCGAGGCGCTGGCGCCGATGGAGACGACACTCCTGACGGAGCGGCGGCGGCATAGACCCTCGGGCGGAGGCGGCGGCTCCGCCGGCGCGGCCGGAGCGAATCTGCTGAATGGCGCCCCCCCCCCGCTCCCGTCGAAAACCACGTTGCGGCTGGCGGCGGGTGACGTCCTCCGCATCGAAACCCCGGGCGGTGGGGGCTGGGGGAAAGGACCGAACGTATGACGTGGGTATTGGTCTCGTTGCTGGGTCTCTTCGCGGGCGTCGTGAGCGGTCTCTTTGGCGTGGGAGGCGCGGTCGTCATCATTCCGGGCCTCGTGCTGATCGCCAAGCTCCCGCAACACACGGCACACGGCACGTCGCTCGCCGCGCTGCTGTTGCCCGTCGGATTGCTCGGCACGCTCGAGTACTACAAGCGCGGACAGGTGAACTTCGCGTTCGCGGCGGTGGTCGCCTGCGGGCTACTCATTGGAGCGTACTTCGGCGCACGGCTCGCCGGTACCATGTCGGATGTGATGTTGCGCCGAGCGTTCGGAGCGTTCCTTCTGCTGATCTCCGCGAAGCTGCTGCTATCCTAGATCTTCACAGATTGTTAACGCCTGCGCCGTGACGGGTCCGCCCGCGAGCGGGGTATCGTTTCGTAGCACACTCCAAGGGGCATTCGTGAGGATTGCGGTGTTCGTTCTCTTGATCGCCGGCTGCGGCATCAATGAGCCAGATGCGTACTATTTGCGCGTGCGCGTCGATAACCATACGTGGAGCGCCAGTTCACTTCCGACCGTGCTCGCCGGTGACGCCGTCTATATCATCGGCGCCCGGGCGGATTCCGTGGCCGGTGAACAGCTGGAATTCACGCTGACCCTCACCCCGGGTAACCGACCCGGGGTATTGACGCTTCGCACTCCGACCGTGTTCGGGCCGCCGGATCGTTCAGCGGCGACGTACGCGGAGTACACGA
>DASYTD010000226.1:0-33932 GCA_036002655.1 Gemmatimonadales bacterium | reverse complement strand
CAAGGTGGCCCACTCGATCGAGCAGATGACGGGGAAGGAAACGCGATCGCTGGTGCTCGGTCATCTACAGCGGGGCGGCAGTCCCACGACATTCGATCGGTTGCTCGCGCTGCGCTTCGGCGCCGCAGCCGTCCGCCTCGTTGCCGAGCGGCAATTCGGGATGATGGTCGCGCTACAACCCCCCCAGATCGTGGCCGTGCCTATCGCTGATGCGATTGCCACACCGCGGCGTGTCCCGCTCGACTCCGACACGATCACGACCGCGCGCGACCTCGGTATCAGCTTCGGGGACTGAGCTTGCCGCGCGGGTGACTCACCGACATTCTGACCGGGTAGTATTCGTCAGGGAACAACGGCGACTGGGGCCGAGCCGTGGGATTTGCGGTACCGGCAAGTATCGGCTGGGGGTTGTACTGGAGTAGCTGGGAAGACTGTGTTGTGAACCACACCAACTGCGCCACCAGGAACGTCAGCGCCACGATCATTCTGGCTGCCTGGATCGGCGCGCAGATCGACGGACCCCTTCGGGCGTCCGCCATCAACCGTGAGCGCGGCCTGTCGCTCGAGGTTGGTCCCGCCCCGAACCCCCTCGGCTTGAGCTTGGCACGAATCAGCTTCTAGAAATGCAGGACAAGTGTATCAGCGGGCGGACAGGCGCGTGGAACTCGCAGCTATTCTATCTCATTGCAATCCAATTACTTACGGACATGCCACTGCGTGGCACGCGTCTTCCATTAGCTGCTCGCTCAAGGAGGCACTATGAAACGCATGCTCATTATCGTCGGAATGTTGCTTGGTCTCGCGACGGGTGTCACGCAGGCTCAGACACGGGTTGGCGTCTCGCTGAGTTTCGGAGATCCATACTTCGGCGGTCACGTCGTGATCGGCCGGCCCTATTACCATCGCTACTCACGCCCCTACTACTATCGCTATCATCCCGCACCCGTCATCGTCGTACCGCGCTACTACGGTGCGCCGCGGGTCGTGGTCGTTCGCCCGCATCGATACGCCATGCGCCGTCATCATCGTCGTCACTGGTAGAGAGTTTGGTTGCTTAGGGGGGAGGTGCCGCGAGCTCGGCGCCTCCCTTTTGTATTCTATATTCTCACAGTGCGAATCTCCCGCGATCACTTTCTCCCGCCTGACCCCAAAGCTTTCCTAGCGGCCGAACCACCCACCGGTCGAGTCATCGTCATCGCGCCTACGCGCGCGGCCTGCGAGACGATTGAGCTGGCACTGGGTCTCACGCTCGAGACGCTGCTCGAGCGCGAGCATGGAGATGACATTCGCCGGCTCGCGGGGTCGGGTCAGGGGTTCGGCATCGTGGCGGGCACCGGGACGGGCAAGACGCTAGCGATCCGCAGCATGGCGGAAACGATTCTGAAGGCGCCCCTCAAGGTAGGGGTCGTCAATCGCGAGCGGGAAGCCACGCCCGAGACGCCCACGTGGAACGTGGTGATCGTCACGACCGGCATTGCGCGCCGCTGGTTCCAGGATGGCCTGATCACCGCGCAGGATACGCTCGTCGTGGACGAGATCCATCAGACATCCGCCGAGATGGAGCTGTGCCTCGCGCTCGGGAAGCGCGCGCGCTGCCGCTTCATCTGGCTGTCCGCAACCGTCGATCCCAGCTTCTACTCCGAGTACCTCGCTTCCGCGGAGGTCCTGGAGACCCGGGCGTTCGACCCGGCGAAGGCCGCCCAGGTGAATGTTCTGGCGGAGCAACCGCTCGAGTTTTTGAACGATCGGTTCATAAAGCGCGTCATGCGCGAGCGTCGAGGAGTCGCCGTGTTCGTCCCGACGCGCGCCGAGGTGGAGCAAATCGCGAAAGAGCTGGGAGATCGCTGGCCCAATCTTGCCACGGCGTTCTACCACGGCGGCGAGCCAATACGGGTCATTCGACCTTTTCTTGACGGTTTGGTCAAACGTCCGTTCCTGCTGGCGATGACAGCCGCGGGGCAATCCGCCCTCAACATCCGCGGACTCGATACGGTGGTGATCTACGATGCCCGCTACACGAACGTGGTCGAGCGCGGCAAGAACGTACTGACCCGCGCGTATCTGGGCGCCAATGAGATCCTGCAGATGGCTGGCCGGGTCCACGGTCGGGTGCAACAGGGAGAGGTCTACATCCTGAGCGATCGCGACCTCGCCTTCGAGGACCTGCGACCAACGGCCCCCGAATTCCAGCTCGCCGGGGACGCTGAACGCGTGGCGATCACCTGCGCGGCAATCGGCGTGGATGCGACTGCGCTCGATCTGCCGGTACCGCTCGATCGGCGAGCCTATCGCAACAGCGTCGAGCTGCTGACCGAGCGAGGCCTCATAGAGCAAGGCCGCTTAACGACTTACGGCCGAGAGGTCGAAGCGATGCCGGTCGAGCGGCCGTGGGGCGAGCTGCTCTACCACGCGGAGCCGCCGCTCGTGCCGCTGGTGGCCGTGGCATCCAACATCGAGTCGCTGCATCGCATGACCCGCGAAGAGCGGCAGCTCGGCGGCCTCATCGTACCGGGTTCCGATCACATCACTGCCTACAACGTGTACGCGGAGGCGGTCAACAGGCACGGATACCTGGGCGAGGTGTACGGCTTGCCGCGTCACCTCTTCCGAGAAGAAGACATCGAGCGCTGGGCGGAAGATCGAGGCGTTCTCGTGAAGGCAATCGAAGACATCGCCCTCGGAACCGCCTCGGTGTACCGCCAGCTCGAGCTGCCACTGCCCGCGAAGCTGCCATACGGCGACCGCAAGACACTCGAGCTTTTTGCTGACCTTTTGGCCAAGATCATGCCTTTCGATCTGGTGATTGACGAGCAGACAGCGGATGGGCGTGAGGCCCGGGTCAGCCGCAGCTCGGTCTGCGGGAGCTGGGGCGCGATCGCCGGAACGCTGCGCTATTTCGCCGACCGGTTTGGAGTTCCGCGCGCGAGCATCGAAGGCACCCAGATACCGGAGCGCGCCATCCGGCGCTACGCGCGTCGCGGACGGCCCGACGTGGTGTTTGAACGGCAACGCCGTCGCGAAGGCCTCATGATCGTGCGGACCGTCGAGTACTTCGGATTCACACTCGACCGCGAAGTCGAGCCCTTGCCCAGTCCATTCCCCGAGGAGCTGGCGGATGCGGCGCGCCGCGCGTTGGTGGAGGCATTACTCGCCGGGGAAACGCCGCACCCCGATCAGGGCAAAGTGCGGCGGGCGTTGGAGCGGTTCGGTCATTATTGGCGCCGCTCGGGTGGACGGCTCACCCAGGCCGACAGCGAGCGTGTCGCGGAGCAGCTAGCCGAGCAGGTATCGCATGTCTCGTCGTGGGACGCGTTTATAGGCACCCGTATCGCGCTCGATCCCGACACGATTCCCGAAAGCGAACGTCACCGTCTCGATGCCCTGCCCTCGTCTGTGTTCCTCTATGGTGACCGAGTCCCCGTGGATTACGATGTCGACCATGGGGTGGGAGTGATCAGGCTGCGGCTCAAAGAAGGGCAGGCTCGCCGGCTGCAGCCGAAAGACCTTCCACCGTTCGACCGTCCGGTGCGCTACACAGTGACGCGCGGCAAGCATGAGGCGGTGCGGGCGAACTCGTTAGAGGAGCTGCGCACCGGGCTGCGAAGTTTGGGGAACGTACATCGCGCGCGCGTCGTGCGCGGCGGGCGCCGTCCGCGGCGGCGTTAGCCTTTGTCGGTCACCTCGAGCAGCGCCAACCACAGCGCATCAAAGGCGTCGCGCGCATCGGCGAGCGGCACACCGCTCGCGAGTGCCGCCGCGCAGCCGTCGACGATCGCCTCACGCGCCGCATCCTCGAACCCCGCGTTCCTGGCCGATCGGTCAATAAGACCAGCCGCACAGAGGCTCAGCCAGGCACGGGCCGTCCCGTCCTCTGCCTGACGTCTGAGCTCCTCCCAGCACGCATCGACACCCACGCTACCCGAGGCGCCCGCCAGCGCGCGGTCGATTGCGGTGTCACGCGTCGCGGCGATCTGGGATGCGGCCGCGCGCAGCAACCGGCTGCGTGATGCGTAGTGATAAAGGATGAGGCCTTTCACCACGCCGGCGCGCCGAGCCACCGCATCGAGCGTGAATCCTTCCACCCCGCCCCGCTGGAGGATCTGAACGGCGGCGGCGAGAATCGCGACTCGTGTGGAGGTAGCGTCCTTGGGCACGTTGTTGTCCTGATGGTCAATAATGGGAGTCAGTAAGCGAGACGCAAGTCGAAACAAACCAGCAACCTTTTGCCCGATGTGCGAGTCTCATCTTGACACAATCCTAACGCCCCCTGTGGTACGGATTGAAACCTTAGAGCCCCCAGATTTGTATGAGGATGACCAACCAATGATCGACAAACCTGTCAGCCCCGTGGGCAACGTTCCCGGCACCTTCTCTCCTCTGGTGCGCGCCGTCATCGATACCGTCAGCGAGGGCATCGTCATCTTCGACCAGCAGGGTCGAATGCTCTATGCCAACGCCTCCGCCCGTCGCGCCATCGACGGAAACGGCGATGTGCGGAACCGACTCCAAAGTCTCGGCGCCAGGTTCGCTCCGCTCAAGAACGGCGCCCAGAGCATTGGGGAAGCAGCGATCCTTCCTTCTGCTGGTCCGCTCACTCTCGCCGAACGCGAACGCCAAGCCATCACCGACACATTGCAGGACACGAGCGGCAAGCTCGCGGAGACGGCGCGACGGCTCGGCATCAGTCGCACGACGCTGTGGAGACGCCTCAAGTCTTACGGGATGGACGGCTTTCGCGCCTCTCCCTAGGCTCCTAGCTTCCCCGGGGGATGACCTCCCCCAAGCCTGCGCCCCCGGTACCGTTCGTTATTGAGGAATACGTCCGCTGGTCGGACGTAGACTTCGCGGGCATCATTTTCTACGGCTCCTACGTGCGGCTGTTCGAGATCGCCGAAACGGAAATGTTTCGGCACTGCGGACTGGCGTACGCCCGGATGTTCGACGAATACGACATTTTCCTTCCCCGCAAAGCGGTGCACAGCGAGTTCTATTGGCCTGCCCGTCTGGACGACCGGCTACGGATCGCGGCCTACGTGGGCAAAGTCGGGACGAAGTCTCTGACCCTGCATTTCGATGTTTTGCGCGCCGACGCCACCGCACTGGGCGCGGCGGGGTGGATGGTTCTAGTCTGCGTCGACCGGAAGCGACTGAAGCCGACGCCCCTGCCGGCCGGACTCATCAAGGCCCTGACGCCGCATACACTCAGTCCCGAGGCGGCGCGCGCATCGTTGGGAGTCGCGTTATCTCCCCGTTAAGACGGCCCCCCCCGGCGCTCCTGGCCCCCGCCCTCCTCGTGCTGCTCGGGTCCTGTCGAGATGGAGGCGACGAGCCTCTGCTGGCGCAGGCCATGATCGCGTTTCCACCGAAAGACACGATCCGCTTCGCACTGCCGGCTACCACGCACCGCTGCGCTGACGGCCAATCGCTCCTGCTCGAGGCGCTCAGTCCGGAGGGCAGCGGCGTTCTTGTGCGCCTGCGTTATCGCGACAGCGTGATCCCGGATTCTTTCCCAGTGGTCATGCCGGGCGACACGGCGGTGGTGCCGGCCGCGACCGTTGCCGTGCGGTATTTCGTCCGCGAGACGCCCCATGGGTTTGTCGTCGACAGCGGCCGGGTCCTCGTTCGCCGCGGTAACAAGAAAATTGGGGCGAGCATTGAAGGCTCGGGACTCGAGAACGCCATCCGCACGCCCACCCGCATCGAGTATCGGGATGTCCCCCTCGGGACGGACACCGTGCCGTGCAACTACGCCCCGTGACGCCACCGGCTGACGTCCGCATCGGGTTCATCGGGTCGGGATTCGCGCGCCGCGTGCAGCTGCCGGGCCTCGCGTTCGTTCCCGGCGCCAAGGCGACGGCGATTGCGAGCGGGCACCGCTCGAATGCGGAAGCCGTCGCTCGCGAGTTTGGGCTGGCGCACGTCTTCACCGATGGTACCGAGCTGGCGCGATCACCGCATGTGGATCTCGTGGTCGTGTCGTCCACACCGGACTCGCACGCGCGGTACGCCATCGCGGCACTCGAAGCCGGGAAGCACGTGCTCTGCGAAAAGCCGATGGCAATCGATGGCTTCGAAGCTTCCCAAATGGTGGCAGCATCTGAACAGCATCCCGACAGCTTGGCGTGGGTGGACCACGAACTCCGCTACGAGCCGAACCGGCGCCGTGCGCGCGAGCTGATTCGCTCGAACGCCATCGGAGCGCTGTGGCACATCGAGTTGTCCCTCAAGCCGTACCTCCGGGGCGACGGCCGGCCGCAGGCGTTGGACGCGCCTTGGAACTGGTGGTCCGATGCCGCTCGCGGCGGCGGCATTCTCGGCGCGGTCGGGTCGCACCTCATCGATCTGTGCCGCTTCTGGAGCGGCAGCGAAATCTCCTATGTCGCCGGACTAGCCGAGTCGTTCGTCAAGCAGCGAAACGACGAGCGAGGCGAGTTGCGACCAGTCACCGCGGACGACTTTGCGAGCTGCGTGCTGCAAACCGCGACCGGTGCTGTTGCCACGATCACATTGAGCACCGTGGCGCACCATGGGCCGGGTCATCTGGGACAGGTGACGGGAAGCGAGGGTACGCTACTGCTCAGCGGCGAGACCAGGCTCGAGCTGGGGAAGTCCAGCGGGGGGGGGCCGCTCGAAGACATCTCCGCGCCCGATGATCTCTGGGAGCAGACCAAGCCGAACAACATGTGGGCGCGATCGTTCGTCCGGCTGATGCGTGAGATGATCCACGTGATCCGTGGCGGAACCCCGCAGGGAGAGCCGGCGACGTTCCGCGACGGCTGGCAGGTCCAGCGCGTCCTCGACGCCATCCGCGGCGGCCGGGGGGTCCAGTTAGATTGAGTCCCGTGGAACAGACCTATTTCAGAAAAGGATTCGGACTCAAGGGCGCCATCGAAGGTGCCCTGACGGCCGACTACCACAGCCGGGTGGTGGATGCCATCCGGGCGTCGGGATACATGCTCGAGGTGGGCGATCTCACGTTCCGGCTTGCGGGCGAGTTCGGCTTTTGTTACGGCGTGGATCGCGCGGTCGAGTACGCGTACGAAACGCGCACCAAGTTTCCCGGCAAGCGGACCTTCCTCGTCGGCGAGATCATCCACAACCCCCACGTCAACCAGAAGCTCGCCGCGATGGACGTCCAGTTTCTGCACCGGCCCGAGGGCCGAGACGGCGAGTTCGACTTCAGCGCCGTCACCGCCGCCGACGTCGTGATTCTGCCCGCATTCGGCGTGACGGTGCGGGACTTCGAGCGGCTGCGGGCGATCGGGTGCGTGCTCGTGGATACGACCTGCGGCTCGGTGCTGAACGTCTGGAAGCGCGTCGAGGTGTACGCGCGCGACGGCTTCACCGCGCTGATCCACGGCAAGAACTATCACGAGGAGACGAAAGCCACGTCGAGTCAGGTAAACAAATACCCGGGTGGCAAATATCTGGTGGTCCGGGATATGAGCGAAGCGCGCCTGGTGTGTAACTACATCGAGGGAGCGGGGAGCAGGGAGCCGTTTCTCCGGCAGTTCAAGGGCAAGATGACGCCTGGGTTCGATCCCGACCGCGACCTCCAGCGGGTCGGCGTCGCGAATCAGACGACGATGCTGTCGGGGGAATCGCTGGCCATCGCGGCCGAGGTGGGGAAGAGCATGGGGCGTCGCTGGGGCGACGCCGCCGTGAGCGAGCACTTCCGCACGTTCGATACGATTTGCTCCGCCACGCAAGAGCGGCAAGACGCGGTGCTGAAGCTGATCGCCGAGCCGCTCGATTTGATGGTGGTGATCGGCGGCTACAACTCGAGCAACACGACGCATCTGGCCGCCATCTGCAACGAGAAAGTCACCACCTACCATATCGAGGACGCCGCCTGCATCGATGAGGATGGAAGCATCCGGTTTCGACCGGTGGGCGTCCACAGCATCGAGCAGCAGCGCGAGCGCTGGCTTCCGGCGGGACCCCTCGCGATCGGTGTCACCGCCGGGGCCTCCACGCCCAACAACAAGATCGGTGAGACGATCGAGCGCATTGCCGGGCTACGGGGCCTCGCCTTGAATCCGCCGTCCGGCCCCGCTATGCGGTCGACGTAGAGAAGCGGCTGGCCGGCCGCACGTAGCGGCCATCCGGCGACAACTCCCACGCATCCGGATCCCGCAGCTCCGCGTCTAGAATGTCGCCGAGTCGCTGGCGACACGCCGCGTCCCGCACGGGCGTAACGACCTCGACGCGCCGCCGTAGGTTGCGCGTGCGCCAATCCGCCGAGCCGATGTAGTACTCGGGGTCACCGGCGTTCGCAAAATGGAGGATGCGGGCGTGCTCGAGGAATCGACCCAGAATGCTGACGACGCGAATGCGCTCCGACACTCCGGGCACGCCGGGCCGCAGTGTACAGATCCCGCGCACGATCAATTCGATGTCCACGCCAGCCTGAGACGCGGCGTACAGGGCCCGGACCACATCGGGGTCGGCGAGCCCGTTGAGTTTGGCGCGGATGCGGCCGCCCTTTCCGGCGCGCGCATGTTGCGCTTCGCGCTCGATGAGCTCCAGCAGCCGCGGTAGCAGGTAGTTCGGCGCGACGAGCATCGCGCGAAAGCGGGTGTGTGGCGGCTGTGATGAGCTCGACAGCTCATTGAACAGATCGTGCAGGTCGGCGCCCAGCGTCGGGTCGGCCGACAGCAGTCCCAGGTCGGTATAGAGCGAAGCGGTGACGGCATTGTAATTCCCGGTCCCGATGTGCACGTAGCGGCGGATGCCGGCCGCTTCGCGCCGCACGATCAACGCCGTCTTGGCGTGGGTCTTGAGGTCCACCAGACCGTAGACCACGCGGATCCGTTCCTGCTCGAGTTTTCGCACCCATTCGATGTTGCGCTCCTCATCGAACCGCGCCTTCAGCTCGACGAAGACAAAGACTTCCTTGCCCCGCGCCGCGGCGCGCAGCAACGCGTCGACGATGCGCGAGCGGGTGCCCGCGCGATACAACGTCACCTTGATGGCGACGACGTCGGGATCGTCGGCGGCGTCGATGAACAGACGCTCCACCGTCGTCGCGAAGTCGTCGTAGGGATGGTGGACGAGCAGGTCGCGCTGGGAGAGGACGTCGAAAATCGACTGGTTTGCGGGGATGGGATGACGAGCCTGATGTGGCGGATAGTCGAGCTCCGCGACCGGCAACCGCGCCAGCTCACGCAAGTCACCGAGATCGAGCAGCCCTGTGCTCTCATACACGTCGTCGACGTCCAGCGAGCTGCCCGGTGCCGCGTCCTCGAACTGGAGTTCGCGCAACACCAGCTCTCGAATCGCCGTGGGCATTGCGGCCTCCACCTCGAGCCGGACCGGGGGGCCGTACGGCCGCCGCTTCGTCTCTTCGTCGATCACCTGCAACAGGCTGGCGGCGTGGTGCTCATCGAGCTCTAAGTCCGCTGCACGCGTGACACGGAAGACGTACGCGCCGCGCACCTCGCGGCCGGGATAGAGGGCGCCGAGGTTTTCGCGAACCACGTCCTCGATCGGCACGAAGGCTCCCGTCGAGAGCGCGAGGAATCGCGGCAAGCCATCGGGCATTCGCAGATACGCGAAATGCATCCCGGCGGTACGCGGGTCCTGAACCACCACGGCGAGCGAGAGCCGGAGGTTGGGGACCAGGGGGAACGGGTGGCCGGGCGCGCGGGTGATGGCCTGCGGCGTGATCACGGGAAAAATCTGGTCGTGGAACTGACGCCGCAGCGCCTCGCGCTGTGGCTCGGCGACGTCCGTCCAGCGGACCAGCCGAATGCCATGCGCAGCGAGCGCGGGGAGGCAGGCGTCGTTGAGACAACGGCTTTGGCGCTCGAGCAGCGCGCGGACCCGCAGCCGGACCCCATCGAGCAGCTCCGCGTCCTGCCCGGCTCCCGCACTCACGTCACGCTTGAGACGGCCGACCCGTACCATGAAGAACTCGTCGAGGTTGGCGCTCAGGATGGACAGGAAACGCACGCGGGCCAGCAGCGGCACGCGATCATCCTCGGCGAGCGCGAGCACGCGGGCGTTGAACTCGAGTGCGCTGAAATCGCGGTCGAGAGAATTCTCAGACGGGGCGGGGACGCTGGCCTCGGAGAGCCGAGGTGTCGGGGCTGGGGGGGCTGGGGGGGCTGGGGTTGGGGCGGCGGCGGGGACGGCGGGTCCCGGTGCCGGAAGTGGCGTGGAAGATTCCACGCGGACGTCTGATCGCGCGAGGACGGTGAGCGCCGCGAGCGTCCGGGGATCGCGCAGACCGGGGGTGCCGGCACTGGCGAGAATCTCGCTCACGGGCAGCCACCGTAAGCGTCCGCTGCTCCGGCGCTGCGCGTCGCGCAGCGCGGTGCGCTTGGCGAGCCACACCTCCAAAAGGGGCCGGGATGTACCCGCGGACGCGGTGCCGAGGAACCTCAGGTTCCCATCCCCGCTCCCGAAGTGCGTCCGCAGGAGCTCGCGGCAGATATTCTCGCCGCTCCCTCCTGCGACCGGCAGGGTGAGCCCCCTCGGATCATCGAACAGAGCTACGGTCTGTTCGTCGGTGACGATTAAAGCGACCTCACGACCCTCATGCGCCCCCGCGATCCGCGCGGCCTCGAGATCGCGCAGCACTTTTTCCGCGCGGTCCACCTTGCCAACCAGGAGGGGGCGTAATCCGTAGCCAGTGGCGAACGCGTGCGCTAGGGCCGCGAGGTCGGGCCGGCCTCGTTGCAGCTCGCGAATCTTCAGCTCCTGAAACGCCTGCGCGCGGCGTTCGCTGCGCACGGTAACGACGTCGTAGGCGATCTCGTAGCGGCCGCGTCGCCACCACTGCGGCCGCGTCCGCCGCACGCGGCGCTCCGTTTCAAACTGGATGCGCGGGCGCAGCTGCTCGGGCTCGATGACCGCTCGCAGGCGGCGCGCCGGATCGGAGGTCCCCGCGATTGCTTGCGCTCCCTCCAGCTCCGGAACCACGGCCTCGAACGTCTGTGGCGCGATGACCACTCCGGCGACATCGGGTGGACCGACCACGCGCACGGTGAGGATGCGTGTGTCGTCCATGCGAATACGGAAACGGCAGCTGATCCCCCGGCGGCGCAGGGCGCGATCCGCCGAATCAAAGTAGACGTCACGTTGGAAAAAGGGTTCGACCGGATCCGCACGGAGGCCGAGCGGCAACGCTTCGACCACCATGCGATTGAGGAGCGTCAGATTGGGAACGTCACCCCGCCATTCCGGAGCTTGCACGGTCAGAACGCGAAGCCGGCGCGCGCGTACAGCCGCACTCCATCGCCCCCGTCGGCGGCCGCGAGCGACACGGTATTCGCCCGGTTGAGGAAAGCGAACCATAAGCCGCCGCCCGCCGCCGCGTGCCAGCGGTCCGAGCGCTCGCCCGCGAGGAAGACCCGTCCGCCGTCGCCCAGGCCAAAGAGGCCGAGCTCACCGGGCAACAGGAGATAGAACCGCGCGACGGCGAAGCGCAGCTCGGCGCTGCCGAAAACGGCTGCATCGCCGGCGAAGCGCTGATCGGGAAAACCGCGCAGCGTGGACCAGCCGCCGAGGTACGCCGCTTCATGGAGCGGGTAGGTGCCCCACACCTTTTTTCCGCCCACCCGTAACGCGAGCGTCGGCGACAACGGCAGACGAGCGCTCAGGTACGTGCGCGTTTCGCCGTGCGCCTCGCCGAATGCCCTGGTGATGTCGAGCGCGGCGGGATAGACACTGCCGCCCGCTTGCAGCACGACGCCGCGGCTCGCGGCGGCGGTCAGATCGCGGGTGTCGATACCAAAGTCGAGCGTCACCCCAACTTGATTGAGCTTCGTGATGCCGTAGGGCCGCACTGCGTCCACGAGCGTTCCGCTTTTCAGATCGGTATCGGCTCTTTTGAAAGTTGGTCCCACGGCGATATGTGTCGTGCGCGACAATTCGAAATCCAGAGCCGGCGCAACGAGATACTGGTGTTGAAAGACCTTGTGAAAGTCGAGCGACGCCGTGTCGACCGTGGTATTGCCGAAACCATAGAAGTGAAGGATTTCGATACCCGAGGCGCGGGCGTTCAGCCGCACGGCGGTGCTCGGCACGAGCCCGCGGAATTCGCCGGTGAATTCCGCGCGGTAGGTCTGCGCGGTCGTCGCGTAGCCGGCGCGGAACTGGACGCGAGAGCTGAAGGGCACGCGGCGGAACCCATATCCGATGCGGGTCACGCCGCCCCCCAGGAAGGCGCCGACGTCCGGACCATAGCTGACCCAGGCGAGCGGCAGCCAGAGCGAGCCCCAGTCCCGTGGGTAGCCAAGCGTCGCACTATCGATCGGCGGCGGTTCATAGCGCCGCTGGTCAACCGTCGTGTGTGGCCCACGCACGAAGCGGTTCTGCCCGCGGTCGTCGTAGAATCGCGTCCGTCCCGTGCGCGCGGAGTCAGTGAGCACGTCGTCACCCCCGCCGCCAATGACGCGCAGCATCGGACTCCCTGCGGCGTCGCCACGCACGACGAGCCGGTCGTCGCCACCGTGCAGGAACATCCGCACATCCTCGGTCTCTCGAGCATTGAACGTGCGCCGGTAGAACGGCGCGTTCCCCTCGCGCGAGAGCTGCACCGTCATCGTGTCGCCGCGCCGTCGCTCGACGGTCGCCACGTCGCGCCGGTCTGTTCCGTGCACCTCGACCTCTTCGGCGAGCAGGGCATAGAAGCGGCGCGCCATCTCCGGGAGACGGTCGCGTCGTTGCCGTAATGCGCGGGTGAGCGCGGCACCATTCTTGGCGAAGTAGGCCCGTGGCAATGCGCGCACGGCCGCGTCGATCACCGAGTCCGTCAGTCGCGTCCGCAACACCAACGCGACGGAGTCCCAGACCGGTCGGTCGAGATCGACGAGCAGCCGCCGGTCCACGACCCGGCCGCTGTAGGTCAGGCGCCAGATCGCCGGATAGTCGTCACCGAACCCGACGAGCTGCGGCTGATAGAAGCCGGCGAGCCAGATCAGGATCCCGTCCAAGCGGGTGAACGCCTGATCGCGATCGCGCGGAATGGGACGCCACCAGTGCACGGTCCCGGAGTCGAAGCGCGCCCAGCGCCATTGATCGTGATGCCGGTCCCAATCGCCGATGAATGCATCCATCAAGCGCGCCGCGAGGAATGCGCGTGAATCCACGCGGTGCTCGGAGTCGCGCTCCAGCAATGCAAAGAGCTTTTGCGTGCTTGCGAGATCGACCGCGCCGGCAAATCCGACTTCATTGTCCGGCGGCTCGGTCGGCCGCTCTTCGATCATTCCGAGGAGGCCTGGCCTCGCGCAATCGATCCCGGCCAGCCGGGGATCGGCGGGAAGCTCGACGAACCGGGGAGATGCGTGCAGCACCTGCGTAGCGGCGAGTAACGGCGCGACGACGAGCGGCGCGCCCGGATGGGCGGCGCTGATCTGGTCCTGGATAATGGACCGGACGAAGGTGCGTCGCAGATCCGGCGGGAGCGCCAGGGTCGGATCCTTGTCCACCGGGCGGAAAACGTATTCGCGCCCGTCCGCGCCGAGAAACCGGAGCGACTTGGTTTGGCGGCGCCCACCACAGCGGTCCGGCGTCAGCCCGCCGGCGTACCGGGAGAGGTCGAGCACTTCCACCTCGACCGGAGTCGTCCACAGGTCCCGATTGTGCGAGCCGAGGAAGAGGCGGTGCAACCAGCCGGCGCGGTAATGGGCGCCGGCAACAGCGGTATCTTCGCGTTGTGCCAGGACCGGACGCGCGAGCCCGGCCGTAAGCAACAGGCCGAACGCCACGCATCCCCACGTCATTGCAGCCACAGACTGTAAGCCTCGGTGCCCGAGCCATCGGCGTTCACCAGGTCGACGGCCAGCCGCGCGCGCCGGTCGCGCAGCACGTCGATGCGCATGAAGCCGCTCGCCTTCCGCGCAAAGCGGGTGCTGTCGAGCGCGGTCGTGTGCGAGACGTGCCCGTAGATCCCGGCCCCACTGACCAAGAGCCAGCGGGTGCTCGTTCCGGCGATGACCTGCAGGTCGTGCTCGTGCCCCGACGCATACACGAGCGGCCGCGCCGGCGCCAACGCGCTGTCAAAGGAGGCGCGCATGCGCCGGTATGCGCGGCTGGCAACATCCTGACTCGAGATGCCGCTGGCGCGGAGCACGGGGTACAGGGAGCCGATGAGCGGCAGCGGAATGACGAGCCACGGCTTGATCGCCCGGAGCGGAAAGACGTGATCCTCCCAGCCGAAGTGCCCGCCGTGCGGGCCGCCGGTACGCAGCGGATGATGCGCCACGACGACCACGACCCGCTCGCCGGCATCGCGTGCGGCGTTGCCGAGCGATCCCAGGATCTGGTGGGACGAGCTGTCGCCACAATCCGACGGACTGGTGGGCCGCGCGTCTTTCTGCAGCCACCACTGTGTATCGAGCGCGATCAAGCGGACCGTCGTTCCCAGATCGACCATTGCCGGGCCCGGGCATCCGTTGGCCGGAAGCAGCGTCGCGCGCTCGCCGCCGCCCGCGCGAATGAACGCTGCCTGGCGGCGCACACCAGCCGGGCCGTTGCGCCAGTCGTGATTGCCCGGCACGAAGAACGTGCGCACGCCCGTCTCGCGCGTCACGCGGAGCTGCTCGTCCAGACGTCGCTCGGCCTCGCGGCGCCCGGCGGCGGTCGAATCGGGTAAGCCGCGCGGATAGAGATTGTCGCCCAGATAGACGATCACGGGGGAGGGCGAGGTGGCAACCGCGGCGCGTAGCGCCGCGAGCACCGGTTCCGATCGGGGTGGTGGCGCTGGGGCGCCGGCGTCGCCGATGAGAAACAGGGTGACGTCGATCTCGTCCGGCGGCGCCGGCGGGGCCGGGGCCGCCGGGGCGAGGTGGCGCGCCGCGGCGCACGCCTGGAACGCGAGCATGCAGGCCACGACGACGGGCGCGCCGCGACGCGCCATCACTCGAGCGCCCCCTCGAGCCCGCGCAGCGACCGAAACTCGGCATGCTCGACGTCCGCGCCACCGCGAGCGCGGATGGCTGCGAGCAACGGCGCCGCGCGGCTTTCGTCCTTCAGGCGAACGAGGTACTCCAGCGTGCCGGCGTCGCCGTCGCCGGGCACGTCGCCCGCCAATTTCCAGCGCTTGGTGTGTTCCTCGAGCAGCGCCTCGACGGCGCGCTGCGCGGGCGCGCGCCGCGCCGCCCGCACGACGACCGCCCCGTTGAACCGCTTCTTCTTCTTTTCATCCGCGGAGGCCTCGAGCATCGGACCGAGGCGCGTGGCTCGGTCGCCGCCGAGCCGGTCAGCGTACATGTTGCCGACGTTGAAGGTCCACAGTGTCAAGACGGCGAGATTGAACACGATCGACATGACGAGCGCGACCGTCGGCGCGAGGACACCGGCCGCTACGCCGACCGCGAGGGCCAGGAAGATGTAGACGGCGTCCTTGGTGTCCTTGAGCGTATTGCGGAAACGCACCGCCGAGACGATGGCCGCGAGCGCAAACGCCAGGGCGAGCGAGTTGCGCACGAGAATGACTGTGCCGGCGACCGTCATCGGGAGCATGATGACGGTTTGGACGACCGACTGGTCGTAACCGCTGCGCCGCTTGGTCACCATGTACACCCAGGCGACCGGCAGCACGAGCGCGGTTGCCATCACCATCGCGATCAGGGTAATCAGGGCCCACTGTCCTTCTGAGAGCAGTGGACTCATGGCGGCACCGCCCGCGATGGCGTTGCGGTCGACGACCGATGGCAGCTCGTGAAAGCGCGTCAGCAGCGCGGGAATGCCGGGCAGGAACGTGACGAGCGCCCACACCGCGAGGGTGAGGAGTCCGTAATACATGGCGAGGCGCAGGACAGGGTAGCGCGCCTGAGTCGCCCCGTTCATGCGGCAAATTGTAGCTCGCGTTCCGGCAGAGCGCTAACTTGAGCCGATGTCCCATACGCTCGAGGCGCTGCGCGAACACCTCGCTCCCCGCTACGATGTCGAGCGCGAAATCGGCGTGGGCGGCATGGCCACTGTGTACCTCGCCCACGAGCAGCATCCGCATCGCCGCGTGGCGATCAAGGTGTTGGATCCCCAGATCTCCACGCGCCTGCTGCGCGAGCGGTTCCTCCGCGAAATCGACGTGGCGTCGAAGCTCAACCATCCGCACATCGTTCCGATTTTTGCGGCCGGCGAGGCCGCCGGGCACTTCTACTATGTCATGCCGTACGTCGAGGGTGAGTCGCTGCGGCATCGGCTGCGGCGCGAGCAGCGCCTCGAGTTGGAGCCTGCGCTCCACATCGTTCGCGATGTGGCGGATGCGCTCGCGTTCGCGCACGCGCAGGGCATCATCCATCGCGACATCAAGCCGGAGAACATCCTGCTGGCGGGTGAGCACGCGATCGTCGCGGACTTTGGCATCGCGCGCGCGCTCAGCGCGGCCGGCAGCCCATCACTGACCCAGACCGGCCAGCAAATCGGATCGCCGGGGTATATGAGTCCCGAGCAGGCAATGGGACTCCCCGTCGATCAGCGCAGCGACGTCTACAGCCTCGGGTGCGTGCTCTTCGAAGCGTTGGCGGGAGAGCCCGCGGTGGTCAGCGTCGCCGAGCGGCGGATTCGCAACTGGGCGGCGCTGGAATCAGCGACGGGACTGCGGGGGGCGTCGTCCGGCGTCGCGCGTGCGGTCAAACACGCCGTGTCCACCGCGGTCGCGCCACTCCCCGACGATCGCTTTCCGACCGCTGAAGCGTTGGCTGATGCGCTGGGGGGAGGGTCGCACCGCTCCAGCGCGCCCACCCGCGGCGTATTCGCGACTCGCCGCGGACGTCGCATCGCGATCGGCGCCGCGATCGTCGCCGTGGCGGCGATTGCCGTCGCGCTGCTGCTGCATCCGGATGGGCACTCGCTCAACGACCGCCGCGTCGTCGTGGCCGTCATCGAGAATCGCACCAGTGATCCGTCGCTCGATCATCTCGGCCAGATGGCGTCCGATTGGGTCACGCAGGGGCTCGCGCAGACCGGCTTGGTCGAGGTCGTGCCGTCGGTTTCGGTGATGACGTCGTCGCTGGGGGGGCCGACCGATATTCGCGCCCTCGGCCGCGCGACGGGGGCGGGGACCGTGGTCTCCGGCGGCTTCTACCGTCAGCGCGACAGCGTGCGATTTCAAATTCAGGTCGCGGCTGCGTCCGACGGGAAAGTGCTCCGCGCGCTCGATCCGGTTGCCGCGCCGCTGTCACAGCCACTCGACGCGGTCGAAGTCGTGCGGCAACGCGTCATGGCGGCGCTGGCGACGCTGTTCGACGCGCGTCTCAGCCGTTGGGCGACGCAAGCCAGTCAGCCGCCGAGCTTTCAGGCGTATCAAGAGTTCATCGCCGGGCTGGACCGGTTCGTGCAATTCGATCCGCAGGGTGCGATCGCGCACTTTACGCGGTCCGTCGCGGTCGACACGACATTCCAGCTGCCCCTGATCTTCGCGGCGAATGCCTACATGAACGTCGGCGAGTTCGCGGCGGCGGACTCCCTCGCTCACCTCGTGTCGCGCCACGCCGACCGGCTCGCCCCGCTCGATCGGCATTATCTCGCATGGGTGCTCGCGACTTGCCGGGGCGATCAGGACGAGGCGTTCCGGTCTTCCCGGGCGATGGCGGACCTCGCGCCCGCGTCCGAAACACAATACCTGGTCGCCGCGGACGCAATGCGGCTGAATCGTCCGAAAGCCGCGGTGACCGCGCTGCGTGCGCTCGACCCCGATCGCGGCTTCGCGCGTGGTTGGTGGGTGTACTGGGACGACGTGGCGCGTGCGCTTCATATGCTCGGCGATTATCGCGCCGAGCTGAAGGTAGCGCGTGAAGGCAGCCGCCGCTTTCCCGATAATCCACAGCTCGTCGCGGCGCAGGCGCGCGCCCTGGCCGCGTTGGGGCGCACGGAAGATGTGGCGCGCCTGCTTGCCGAAAGCGGCAACCTATCCCTCGAGTTGGGATGGACCCCGGCGGATGTGATGCTGCTGGCGGCCCTGGAGCTTCGAGCTCACGGCCAACGCGCGGCCGCGGACGCCGCCCTGGCGCAGACCTCCGCGTGGATCGATGCCCGTGTGCGCTCGGGGGCGGCGTCCGCGGCGGACCATTACCGCGCCGCACTCACATGGTACGTCGCGGGCCGGCTCGACGACTCGCGGCGCGAGCTCGAGGGCCTTGTGGCTCGGCATGAGACCGGTGCCGTCGATGCGCTGCGTGACTTCTACGCAGCGGGCGAGCTCGATTACCGCGGCTACCTCGGCGTCATTGCTGCGCGGCTTCGCAACCGCGAGCAGGCGCTGCGCGTGGATCGCGCACTTGCCGGGGTCACGCAACCATACCTGTTTGGCCGCCACACCCTGTGGCGTGCGCGCATCCATGCGTTGTTAGGGGACCGTGAAACCGCTGTCGCGCTACTGCGTGAGGGCTTGCGTCAGGGCTATCCGCACATGGACATGCTGCACAGCGATCTCGACTTCGAGGGACTGCGGGACTATCAGCCGTTTCAGGAGCTGCTCAAGCCGAAGGAAGATGCCGGAACGCCGTGAGTCCCGTTCGCTACGTTCCGTCGCCGCGCCCGCTCACGACCACATTGCCCGGTGAACGGCCGTCGGGATCGTGGCGCTACTCCTCGCATCTCGCTCTGGTCATGGCCGGGGGCGGCGCCCGCGGCGCGTATCAGGTCGGCGTCATCGCCGGCCTCGCTGAGCGGCTGCCGGGGCTCGAGTTTCCCGTCCTCGCCGGAATGTCGGTCGGTGCCATCAACACGACATACCTCGCCGCGCACCCCGGACCGCTTCCCGCGGCCGCCGACGGTCTGCGGGACGCGTGGAGCCGGCTCGATACCGAGGCGGTGTTCCGCCTCCACTCTGGACGGCTCGCCGGCTCGGTCGCGCGTTGGGCCTGGCATGGCCTGACTCGGCGGCGGCGCGGTCCAGCGGTCGTCCGCGGGCTCGCCGACACGCAGCCGCTGCGCGAGTTCCTGGAGCGCACCGTGGATACGGGCGGCATTGCCGACAATATCGCCTGCGGGCGGCTGCGATCCGTCGCTCTGAGCGCGACCTCATACACCACCGGCCGTTCGGTCACGTTCGTGCAGGGAGGCGCGGATACGCCCACCTGGGAGCGCGCGCAGCGCGTCGGCGTGCGCACCGCGCTGACGATCGATCATGTGATGGCGTCGGCCGCGCTGCCGATCATCTTTCCGGCGGTCCGCATCGGGGACGAATTTTTCGGCGACGGCAGCGTGCGTCAAATGGCACCGCTCTCACCGGCGATCCACCTGGGTGCACGCGCACTCCTCGCGATCGGTGTGCGGACGCCCCGTGGCGTGAAGTCGATGAGTCGCGAGGGAGCCTATCCCAGCGCGGCGGAAGCGATGGGATTGTTGTTCGACGCGATTTTCCTCGATGCGTTGGAAGCAGACGCCGAGCGTCTCGACCGGATCAATAGGCTCCTGGCAGCGCTCGACCCCGCAGCGGCGCCCGACGGACTGCGCACGGTCGAGTTATTGGTACTGCACCCGACACGCAACCTCGGCGAGTTGGCGGCGGGGCAGGGTCACCTCCTGCCGGCGTCCGTGCGGCGTGTGGTGCGCGCGATCGGCGGCCATCGCGACTCGGCGTCGGACTTTCTCGGCTTCCTCCTGTTCCATCCGGAGTACACCTCGCGCCTGGTGGAGGTCGGGTATGACGATGTCGGCGCGCAGTGGCCCGCCATCGAGCGGTTCTTCGAGAAACTGGAGCGCGAGCCCGTGGCGTGAGCAATTCCCGTTTCGGGTTATATTTGGTGCATGCCTCTCGCAGCATTCCATCCTGTTATCGGACGTTGGTTCGCCACCCGCTTCGCCGAGCCCACAGAGCCGCAGCGGCGCGCCTGGCCCGTCATCCAGCAGGGCGGTGACGTCCTCATTGCCGCTCCGACTGGTTCGGGCAAAACATTTGCGGCGTTCCTCTCGGCGATCGACGGATTGGTCCGCCAGGGCCTGACCGGCGAGCTGCGCGACGAGATGCAAGTCGTCTACGTCTCACCGCTAAAAGCGTTGTCGAACGACGTCCAAAAGAACCTGTCGGAGCCGCTGGCGGAGATTCGCGCCACGCTGGCGGAACAGGGACTGCCGGACGCCCGTGTGCGGACGCTGGTTCGCACCGGCGACACGCCGCAGTCCGAGCGGGCGGCGATGCTGAAGCAGCCACCCCATATCCTCGTCACCACTCCCGAATCGCTCTACCTGATTCTCACGTCGGAGCGCGCGCGCGAGATGCTGCGCTCCGTGCGCACGGTGATCGTGGACGAGATTCACGCCGTAGCGCGCGACAAGCGGGGCAGCCACCTCGCGCTGTCGCTCGCTCGACTCGACGCGTTGATCGGCAAGCGGCCGCAACGGATTGGACTCTCGGCTACCCAGCGGCCGATTGAGGAGATCGCGCAGTTCCTCGTGGGGACGGGCCAGCCGCTGCCCACGATCGTGGATGCGGGCCATATCCGCACGCTGGATCTCGAGCTGGAGATTCCGTCGTCGCCGCTCGAGGCGGTGATGTCGGCCGAAGTGTGGGAAGAGGTCAACACCCGCATTGCCGAGCTGATCTCCCAGCACAAGACCACGCTGGTGTTCGTGAACACCCGGCGCTTGTGCGAGCGGCTGACGATGCACCTCTCGGAGCGCATCGGCGCCGACCACGTCACGAGTCACCACGGCAGTCTGTCGCGAGAGAAGCGGCTCGAGGCCGAAGAGCGGTTGAAGCGCGGGGAGCTCCAGGCGCTCGTCGCGACCGCATCGCTGGAGCTCGGGATCGACATCGGCAGCGTCGATCTGGTCATTCAAGTGGGCTCGACCCGCTCGATCGCGACGCTGTTGCAGCGGGTGGGCCGCGCCGGTCACCGGCTCGGCGCGATTCCCAAGGGCCGCGTGTTTCCGCTGTCGCGGGATGAGCTGATCGAATGCGCCGCCATGCTGCGCGCGACGCGCGAAGGGCGGCTCGACCGGCTGATTATCCCGAACAAGCCGCTCGATATTCTTGCCCAGCAGATCGTGGCCGCCGCGGCGGGCGAAGAGTGGGACGAGCACGATCTCTACGAGCGGGTGCGGTCGGCCTATCCGTATCGTGAGCTCACGCGTGTAGAGTTCGACGACGTCGTGCAGATGCTCGCGGAAGGCTTCACGACGCGGCGCGGGCGGCGCAGCGCGCACATCCACTACGACGGCATCAACCGGAAGCTCAAGGGACGCCGCGGCGCACGCATTGCCGCCATTACGTCCGGCGGCGCGATTCCCGACCTCGGCGATTATCGCGTCATCCTCGAGCCCACCGAGACATTCGTTGGGACGCTGAACGAAGACTTCGCGATCGAGACCACGCCCGGCGACATCTTCCAGCTGGGCAACATGTCCTATCAGGTGGTGAAGGTCGAATCCGGACAAGTCCGGGTCGCCGACGCCAAAGGACAGCCGCCGACGTTGCCGTTCTGGCTGGGCGAAGCCCCCGGACGCACCAATGAGCTGTCGGAGGAGGTCTCCCGGCTGCGCCAGGATGTCGCGGACCGGTTGGACGATCCCGCGGCCGCGATTCGGTGGCTGATCGAGGCCGTCGGACTCAACGAGGCGGGCGCCCGCACCATCGTCGAATATCTCGGCGCGACGCGGCAAATCCTCGGTACGATCCCGACCCAGAAGTGCCTGGTGTTGGAGCGCTTCTTCGACGAAGCGGGCGGGATGCAGCTCGTGTTGCACGCGCCGTTTGGCAGCCGGATCAACCGCGCCTGGGGACTCGCGCTGCGCAAGCGCTTCTGCCGCAGCTTCAACTTCGAGCTCCAGGCGGCGGCCACCGAGGATGCGATCGTGCTGTCGCTCGGGCCGCAGCACAGCTTCCCGCTGGAGGACGTGTTCCAGTATCTCAAGCCGGCGACCGCGGAACACTTGCTGGTGCAGGCGATGCTGGATGCTCCGGTCTTTGGAACGCGCTGGCGTTGGAACGCGACACGGGCGCTCGCGGTGCTGCGGTTTCGGGGCGGCAGGAAGGTCCCGACGCCGTTGCAGCGCATGGAAGCGGAAGACCTCGTCGCGGCCGTCTTCCCCGACCAGCTCGCGTGTCCCGAGAACCTGGTCGGTGACCGCGAGATTCCCGATCACCCGCTCGTCAATCAAACGATTGCGGACTGCCTCCTCGAGGCGATGGACTTCCCCGGCTTGAAGCGCGTGCTCGAAGGGATGGAGGCGGGACAGTTCACGATGATCGCGCGCGACACGACCGAGCCGTCACCGCTGTGTCACGAGGTGTTGAACGCGCGGCCGTACGCGTTCCTGGACGATGCGCCGCTCGAGGAGCGCCGCACCCAGGCCGTCATTACGCGCCGCGGACTGGATGTGAAAACGGCAGACGAGTTCGGCAAGCTCGACCAGGCGGCGATCGATCTCGTCAAAGAACAGGCCTGGCCCGACCCTGAAAATGCGGATGAATTGCACGACGCCCTGCTTGTCATGGGAGCGGTTCCTCGGGATGCGGGAAACGGGATACGGGATACGTGGGCTCCGATGTTTGCCGAGCTGATGCGCGCGGGTCGAGCAACCGTGATGGATGGTCGGCTCTGGGTGGCGACGGAGCGCGTCCCAATGGCGCACGCGGCGTCCCCCGATGCGGCGTTTGAGCCGGCCGTCAATCCACCCGAACGTGAGCGCGCCAAGACGTGGAGTCGAGAAGACGCGATTCGCGAGCTGGTCCGCGGACGGCTCGAGGTCGTCGGGCCCACCACCTCGGCCGATACCGCCGCCGCGCTCGGGATCCCTCAGGCCGACGTGGACTTCGCACTCGGCGGTCTCGAGCACGAAGGGTTCGCCCTGCGCGGCCGTTTCTCCGCCGGCGTCCAGGTCACGGAATGGTCGGAGCGCCGTCTCCTGGCGCGGATCCATCGCTACACGCTGGACCGGCTGCGCAAGGAAATCGAGCCCGTGGCCGCGGCGGATTTCCTGCGCTTCCTGTTCCGCTGGCAGCGGCTCGCCCCCGGCTCGCGAGCGGAAGGGCCGGAGGGTCTCTCCGCGGTGCTCGATCTGCTCGACGGCTACGAGGTCGCGGCCGGCGCGTGGGAGTCTGACGTGCTGCCGGCGCGACTCATGAACTACGATCCCCTCTGGCTGGACGGGCTGTGTCTGTCGGGGGAAATCGGATGGGGACGCCTCACGGCAACGCGGAACGCGGAAGGCGGAGCGCGGAACAGAAAGGTTGGTCCGGTCCGCTCCACGCCGATCGCGCTGTTCCGTCGCGACCGCGGCGCCATCTGGCGGGCCGGCAATCCTGACATCGATCCTGCGGCGCTACCGCTGTCCTCAACCGGCAAGGCGCTGCTGGCCGCCTTCGATCAGCGCGGCGCGCTGTTCTTCGGCGACCTCGTCAACGCGACCGGATTGCTGCGCACCGAAGTCGAGAAGGGGCTCGGCGAGCTGGTCGCCTGGGGGCTCGTTTCATCGGACAGCTTCGCGGGTCTGCGGGCGTTGCTCGTGCCGTCGGACCGGCGCCGGCCGATCGCCGCCGGGGCGTACCGGCGGCGCGGGAGAATCGCGCCGTTCGGCGTCGAGACTGCGGGACGGTGGTCGCGCACGCACGCCGGTCCGGCGGTTCCCGGCGACGACATCGCGGAAGCGATCGCGTGGCAGCTGCTCCGCCGCTACGGCGTGGTGTTCCGGCGCCTCGTGCAGCGTGAGAGCCTGCTCGCGCCGTGGCGCGACATCCTGCGCGTGTATCGGCGGCTGGAAGCGCGCGGGGAGATCCGTGGCGGGCGGTTCGTCGGCGGATTCTCCGGCGAGCAGTATGCGCTGCCCGAGGCGATCGGGCTGCTCCGGTCCACGCGCCGCGATCAGACAGACGGCGAGCTCGTCGCGATCAGTGGCGCGGACCCCCTGAACCTGGTGGGCATCCTCACGCCGGGCGAGGCGGTCGCCGCGATCACGACGAACCGCGTGCTGTATCGCGACGGCGTGCCGGTCGTCGTGAAAGAAGGAGAAGGGAAGGGCGAGCGGTTCCTGGTGGAACTGCCTTCCGAGGAACGCGACGTCCTGCGCGCGGCCCTGGTGCGCCGGCGCCCCGTTCCGCTCGTTCGCACCTACCTCGGGAAAAGCCGGGCGAGTTAAGCCACAGATCAACAGATTTTACAACGGATTGACGCGGATAACACGGTCTCGGAGCCATCTGCGTCAATCCGTTGCAGATCTGCGTAATCTGTGGCGCTAAAAGCGCGACGCCGTCAGTGTGATATCGGCGTCTTTCCACGCCGCCCGGAAACGCGCATCCACAGCAGTGGCTTCAGCACTCTTCCCCTGGGCGCGCAGCGCGTGCATCAAGCCGAAGAGCGCCCAGCCGTTTTCGGGAAACCGCTTCAAATCCTCGCGATACACCGCTTCGGCTTCATCTGCCCGGCCCAGGCGCAGCAGCACGGCGCCCAGCGAATGGCGGATCGGGTAGTACCAGGTCGGTGGCTCGAAGTAGAGCCCGGCGTCCTCGATGGCGATCGCCGCCTTGAAGTGCGCAGCCGCCTCATCGAGGCGTCCGCCGCGCTGGGCGATCTCCCCCATCAACGCGTGCATCGCGATGTCCGCCACCGGCTTGTCGGCCGGGCTGGCCGCCGCAACCGCTTGCTTCACCAGTTCGAGCTCCGCGGCCGCATCGGACGGCCTCCCGGTCGCCGCGAACGCCACGCCGCGCGAATAGTGCGCCATCGTGCTCGCGTACTTGAGATCGGCCGGCGGTAACGGCTGTGCCAGCACCTCCTCCCAGCGGCCGAAGTTGACGAGCGTGAGGTCGAGGAATGGCACAAAGGACTGCACCATGGCGGCGACGCGCGCGACGTCCATGTTCGTCTTGCTTTGAAGGACGCGCGCCGCTTGGAGCGCCTGGGCGCTGCGGCCGGCCATGGTCGAAGCAAATGCGAGGAAGTGGAGGTTGTGGGGGTAGTAGCCGATCGGATAGACGCCCTGCGGCTTCTGACCCTCGATGTACATCTCGTCGGTATGCACCGCGTGGACGTTGCTCTCGACCGCTTCGTTGTAACGACCCATCCGGATGTAGATGTGCGCGGGCATGTGCACCATGTGGCCTTCGCCCGGCATCAGCGCGGCCAGGCGCTCCGCGCAGGGGACGGCCTTCTCCGGATGCACCGCCTCCACCGCGTGGATGTAAAAATGACAAGCTCCCGGATGGTTCGGATTCTTCTGGATCACCCCTTCTAGGCGCGAGACTAGCTCGGTGGTGCCCGGATATGGCTCACCGCCGGGCTGTTTCCAATAGTTCCACGGACGGAGGTCCATCTTCGCTTCGGCGCACAGCGCAGCCGCGTCGAGGTCATCGGCGAAACGAGCAGTCACGCCGCACATCGCAGTGGCGTACGCGGAGTCGAGGCCGGCACGATTGGCCGGCGGGACTCTGGCGTAGCGCTTCCCAACCGCCGTGATGTACGCGCGTTCCACGGGGCTCGCATAGCGCGAGAGCGACTGCGCCTTCTGTGCCGCCGCGTACGCGGCGACGCCGCTCGCCGAGTCCATGCCCGCGTTGACGTGCGGCCCGTAGGCGTACGCGATTCCCCAATAGCACATGGCGCAGTTTGGGTCGAGGCGCGCGGCCTCGGCGAAGGCGCGGATCGCTTCGCCATGGTTGAAGCCGAAGACGAGCCGCAGGCCCTGATCGAAGTAGCTCTGCGCCTTGGGATTGGTGGTCGTTATCGAACGGTGATAGTTGCCAAGATCGGTGTACAGCGGTACGGTGTCGCGGGAAACAGACGCGGGCATCATGGAGAGCAGCAGCGCGCCCAGTGACAGGACGGCCATGTGATTCCCTCGGAGCTAGGGCAGGGTATCTGTTATACCGGTTGGGACAGGGTCACGCTAGATCGTGAAACTCCGCGTCACGCCTTGAGTTTCTCCAAGTACTTGCTGCGCAGCTTGGCGACCTTGGGCGCAATGACGGCGCGGCAATACGGCTGGTTGGGATTCCTTCTGTAGTACTCCCGGTGATACTCCTCGGCCGGATAGAACGCCTGCAGCGGCTCGATCTGCGTGACGATCGGGTCGTCGAACACGTGCTCGGCCTCGAGCTCGCGCACGACTGCTTCGGCCACACGGCGCTGCTCATCATCGTGATAGAAGATCGCCGAGCGATACTGCGTGCCGACGTCGCCACCCTGGCGGTCGAGCGTCGTGGGGTCGTGGAGCGTGAAAAACACTCCCAAGACGTCGCGGAAGGAAATCTCGTCCGGATCGAACGTGACCTGCACGACCTCGGCGTGCCCGGTCGTGCCGGCGCAGACGGCCTGATAGCTGGGATTGGGGACGTGCCCGCCCGAGTAGCCTGACACCACTTTGGTGACGCCGCGCAGCTGCTCGAAGACGGCCTCGAGGCACCAGAAGCAGCCGCCGGCCAGCGTCGCTAGCGCCATGCTGCCACCCTGACGCCGGCGCGGGCGTCGTCAAGCCAGTTGGGATCCTTACTCACCGTCTGCACGCAGACGATGTACGACGACTGGCCGCTCGTCGGGGAGGAGAGACAGCGGGCCTTGGCGTACACGCCCTGCGGGAGCGCGGTCGCGAATCGATACTCGTGCGCATCCGAGCTCCATTGCATCGTGTCTTCGAGGATGCGCGCGTCCGCCTTACTCGCGCCTTTTTGCAGCCCGCGCCCCAACCCGCGAAGCGCTGCCTCACTATTTCCCACGCCCTTACTCACCACCACCATGATGACCCCGCTCAGGTCCGGATTCTGAAGCACCCAGACGTAGGTGCCGCGCAGGCGGCGCTCGACGAACCACTGGTTGGCTTGCTCTTGAAGCTCACTGCTGAGACGAAACTCTTCGCTGGGCAGCGGGACCGCGAAGCCAAAATCGGAGTGCCGCACTTCGGTGCCGCTGACGACCAAGTGTTGCTTTTCCGTCTCGGTGATGTCCACCATTTCCGGCGAGCCGAGCCCCGCACGACCCACCGCGCTCACCCCGAGAAGGCCGATGCTGCACACCACAAAGCGCCAGATGTAGGCGAACCAGTTCCATTGATGTTTGTCCAGCTTGGCCCAGATGCCGACGGCGATGCCGCCCAGAATGGGCCCCACCGAGAAGTAACCCGCGAGACGACCGGCGGCCTCCGGGTCTCTCCCGCTCATGGCGGCCAAAACGATGATCGGAATCAGCACGATCACGGTCAAGGCGATGGCCTTGAGGAACGAATTGCGCTTAGCGACTCGAGGATCGGTCATGCTCTAGGATGCCACGCCTGTCAATACGCCGCAAACGTGACCGGCTGACGAATCGTCACGCGCGTCGCCCGGCCGCCGACACGGGCGGGACGGTACACCGCCGCCAAAACGACACGCTTCGTCTCGACGTTGAAAACGGGATTCGGGCTCTGCACGACCTTGAGCGTTGCGGCAAGGACCCGGCCTGTCGTGTCCAGTGTCGCTTCGATGATCACGGTGCCGCCGATGCGGAGCGACTGCATCTCCGGGGCGTAACGAATCGGCGGATGGGAGATCAGTACCGGCTGCTCATCCACGCGACCAACGACCGAAGGCGCCGCGAAGGGGCCGCGGCGGCTGATGCGGATCGAGTCGGCAAGGCGCCTGAGGACCGGGGCGAGATCGACTCCCCGAGCGGTAAGATCGCGATATCCGGCGAGCCCGGCGTCGAGCGAGACGGCAGACAGGCTGTCCTGCCCCTTCACATGCCACGCGGTTCCTTGGACGAGCAGGGCATACGCACGCTCGCCGTCGCTCGCCTGATTCGCGCCATCGAGCGCCTGGTCGATCAGGGCAAGTGCGCTATCGGCGCGGCGCCGTCGTAGCTGCTCGCGTGCCGCGGCGATCAGCTTCGTGGGACTCTCGGGAGCAGGTGGATTGAGGCTGAATCCCAGGTCTATTTGGCTACGCACCGTATGGCCTTTGACCCGGCCGGGCGTGAATTGCGCGGCGAACATCATCTGCCGCAACGGAGCGTTGAACGCGGAGTCAGGAGATTCGAGGACGACGAAGCTGCGCTCCTCGACCCGGCCGAGGGTGTCGACGACGGCGCGTATCAACGCATGACCGGCCACGCGACGGCCTCGCAGCTCCAGCGGATACGCGAGCGCGGGACCGGACCGCCAGGCGGCGGGCTCGTCGAGCTCGGTGGGGCGGTAAATCCGGAAGGGACGCGCTTCCCAGTCAAAGACGTCGGCGAGGCCGGGCGCGATCTTATCGAGCCCGCTGACGGAGGTGATCTGCTTGAGGAGCAGTGCCCTGCGAAAGTTCAGTCGCGCCAGGCTGTCGCCGCCGCGGAGATACTCGAGAATGCCGCGCCAGACGAATGCGTCGACGCTGTCCATCACGTAGAGCGCGGACGCGAGCGCACCCGTGAGCGCGCTGTCGGCGTTGTCCAAATCACCGGCGGCCATCAGGTGTCGCGCGGTTGTGACGAGTGCTTCGCTGCGGCTTTGCGCGGCAACGGGTGGGACGACGGCGCAAGCGACGAGGAGCACAGCGGCCCGGAAGACGCGGCGTGACACGGTACCGATTATCTCGCCGACCGGCGCGGCGGCGTCAACCCCAGCCGCTCAGTGCGACATGAGAAAGCGCGCCACCACCTGGTTGTAATACGCCGGGTTGCCGGTGTGCGGCGGATGGCCCGCCCCAGGAATGATGACGGTCGTGTCGCTCCGCATGCAGCGCGCGAGCTCCTCGCTGATGAGCTGGAACATGCGGGGACTGCGATCGCCGCGCACGATCAGCACCGGCGTGGTGATCCGCCCAAGCTCGGCGCAGGAGATCGGCGGAAAGTACTGCTCGCGGTTCGCCAGCATTTCACGACGCAGCTCGAAGGTGTGCGCGAGCACAGCGGCGCGCGCCGGCGGAGGGAGGTTGTCGAAGCGGCCGCGCCCGTTGAGCGCGTCAAAGAATATCCGCATGGCGCCGACCGAGTCGCCGAACGTGAACGCTCGCCGGGCGGGATCGAGCGCGTTGGCGTAGAAGGCGCGGCGCACGGGATCGCCCACTTCGGAACCGGAGAGCAATGGAAAGATCGGCGGCTCCGCCAGCACCAGCGAGCGCACGAGCTGCGGGTGGTCACGCACCAGCGCCAAAGCGGTGTACGCCCCGTACGACGAGCCGACGATGTGCGCCGGCGCGAGATCGAGCGTCAGCAGCAACGCCGCGAGGTCTTCGGCGTGAAGTTTCGGCGAGTACGTCTGCGCGTCGTCCACCTGCGGATTGGGTGGGTGATAGCGGCGGCTATACACGAGGACGCGGTACACTTGGGCGAACGCGGTCTCCTGGGCGCTCCACGCTCTGTAATCAGCGAGTGTGCCGTGCACAAAGACCACGTTGGGCGCGCCACTGTCGCCGATCAGCCGATAGGTCAGTCGCGTGCCGTTGACGTCCAGCGCGTGCAGCGTCCGCTCAAACGTCCGGACGGGCGCGGGCGCGGGGGGCGCCGGAGCCGCCCGTTCGGGAGCCGGTTTTCCGCCGCAGGCGGCGAGCACGAGGAGGCACGCGAGAATTCGCATGTATACAGGATGCCGATTCAGGCCTCGGCGCGCCATGAGCCGACCAGCGCGCGCCAGGCGGCCGCGGCCGCGACCTTCTGTTCGGCCCGCCACCGGCCGACGCCCTCACCAAGCGCCGTGACTTTGGTCTTCAAGGAGGCGGGGGGGCGGCGCAGCGCCCTGCCGAGTGATTGATACACGTCGCGCTCGAGCACGATGCGCACCGTAACGCCGCACCGCTCGAGCCCGTCCACGAGCACCGTGCGAAACAGCCGCCCTTCGGATGCGTGGGCGCGCATGTGCTGGTTGGCGATCGTCGCGGGATCCGTGAGCGACGCGACTACTACCCCGGCGCTTTTCATGCGGTGTTGTTCTCGATACTCGGCGAGCAAAGCGGCGATGGCGCGGCGGGAAAACTGCTCAATGCCGCGCACCAGGCGCTCAACCTTGGCGGTGTCCGTCTGCTCGGTGCCGAAGCCGGCGTGGTAGGGTTGACGCGAGTCCGGCACGCTCGGATCGCTCAGCTCGATCATGCGGCTGTCCAGAACCGTCGGCGCCTTCTTGGGACCGGCCACTAACACGGCCGCGGCCCAGCCGGACTTCACGCGAAAGCCCACCGTGCAGGAAGCGCTCATCCCCAATCCTTGGAATCCGGCGCGACTCGACGAAGTGCACGAAGAAACGCGAAAGGCGATCGCGTTTCTTCGGGATGCGAGATACGAGATGCGGGATGCGTGGTGCTGTTACGCATCTCGTATCCCGCATCCCGCATCCCGCGCATCTCCAGTCCCTCCACCTTCTCCGCCAACAGGTTCACGGTACCGTCATCCTTGGCCAACTTACCGGTTACCAGGACAAACGGCTCACCGCGGATAGCCGCGCGATAGCGGTCGTAGATACCAGCCCGCACGATCACGTTCGTCATTCCGGTCTCATCCTCGACCAGGAGGAAGACCGTCCCCTTGGCGGTTTCGGGCCGCTGCCGGGCGACGACGAGCCCGGCCACCTGGCATTTAACGCCCGCCCTGAGGCTCTCCAGATCCTTGTTGAGCGTGAGATCAGGTGGTAAAGCATTGCGAACCAGCGACAACGGGTGCCCGCTGGCCGAAAAGCCCAGGGTGGCGTACTCAGCCAGCAGCTGCTCATGGGCCGCCAGGCCCCGGAAGTGCAGATGCTCGTGGGGGTGGCTGAGGGCCAGCTCGAGCTGGCGGCGGCCGCGGCCGTCGCTCGAGCGCGAGGCTTTGGGCGGCAACCACAGACCGACCTGCCACAGCAGCTCGCGTCGAGTCAGGCCGAACGCGTCACAGCCGCCGACCCACATGAGGGCCTCGATGGCGGTGCGTTTGAGCTTGTGCGGTGCTCGACGCACGAAATCGCCGACACCCTTGAACAGTCCATGCTGTTCGCGCTCCAGCACGGTCGCCGTCGCCGTTTCTTCGCTCCAATGCCGCACGAAACCCAGTCCTACTCGCACGGCTCCCCGCTCCCCGCTCCCTGCTCCCTCAACCGTGCACCATACGTCGCTCACGTTCACGTCGGGCAGACGAATGTCGATGCCGTTGCGGTGCGCATCGCGGCACAACGCATCGATCGAGTAGAAGCCCATCGGCTGATTATTGAAGAGGGCGACGTAGTACTCGACCGGATGGTAGTGCCGGAGCCACGCGGACTGATACGCGAGCAACCCAAATGCCGCCGCATGCGACTTGGGAAATCCGAACTCACTGAATGCGATCACCTGGCCGAAGACTTTCTCGGCCGTCTTTTCCGGCACGCCACGCGCGAGCGCGCCGCCCTTGAATTCCTCCCAGAAGCCGGCCATCAGATCGTGCGAGCGGCGCCGGCTCATCGCGCGGCGCAGCGCCTCGGCCTGCCCCGTCGTGAAGCCCGCGAGCGCCTGGCACACTTGCAGCACTTGATCCTGATAGAGGATCACGCCCAGCGTTTCCGCGAGGCAGTCGCGGAGCAGGGGATGATCCACGGGCGGTTCGTAGGCGCGGCCGGCTGCGTGCGCCCGGCGCTGCTCCTCGCGGCGGCGCACGTAAGGATTCACCGCGCCGCCGACAATCGGACCCGGCCGGACGATCGCGACTTCGACCGCGAGGTCCTCGAGATTGCGCGGCCGGCTGCGGCGGATCATCTGGATTTGCGCGCGACTCTCGATTTGGAACAAGCCGATCGTATCGCCGGTGCAGATGCGGTCGTAAATGACGGGGTCCTCGAAGTCGATGCGCGAGAGATCCGGCGGGGTGCCGGTGCGGCGCGCGATCAGCTCGACGCATTCCTCCACGAGCGACAGCATCCCGAGCGCGAGAAAATCGATCTTGATGAAGCGCGCGTCGTCGCAGGAGTCTTTGTCCCACTGGCAGACGACGCGGTCTTCCATCGCGGCGCGCTCGAGCGGCACCAGCTCGACGAGCGGCCGCGACGAAATCACCATCCCGCCCGGATGCTGCGAGACGTGGCGCGGCAGTCCGCGGATCTCGTGCGCGCGCTGGCACAGCTCTTTCCATAATGGCGCATCCTTGCGGCCCGCGAATCCGGGGAGCTTGTCCAGTTCGTCCGTCAGCCCGTTCGCCCGTCCGTCCGACAGCTTCGCCACGAGCTCGATCTCCCCGAGCGGTAAGTCGAGCGCTTTCCCGATTTCGCGCACGGCCGAGCGCAAACGATAGGTGGGGAACGAGCACACTAACCCAGCGTGCTCGGCGCCGTAGCGCGTGTAGACGCGGCGAATCAGCTCCTCGCGGATCTCGCGCGGGAAATCGAGATCGATATCGGGCACCGACGCGAGCGTCTCGTTCAGGAAGCGGCCGAGGAAGAGCTTGTTGGCGATCGGATCGATGTGTGAGAGGCCGAGCAGGTAACAGACGATAGAGGAGACGGACGAGCCGCGGCCCCGGCCCGGTAGCAGGTTGCCGCCGGCGCGCCGGGAGCCGCGGCGGATGTCGGCGGCGACCTCGCGCGCGAGATCGAACAAGTCGTGATAGACGAGAAAGAAGCCGCTGAGCTTGTGATGCTCGATGAGCCGCAACTCCTCGTCGAGCCGCCGCACGGCTTGAGCATGATAGAGAGAGCCAGCCGGGTAGCGCTCTTCCATCCGGGCGCGGCACAGCTCGGCCAACGCTTGCGGCGCGGGCGCGCGACCCGACCCGCGGAAGTCGGGAAAGGTGTAGCCGAGGTCGCGCGTCAAATCGAAGGCGCGACAGCGCTCGGCAAGGGCCATCGAACAGGCGACAGCATCCGGACAGTCTTGGAACAGCGCCGCGACTTCTTCCAGTGGCCGCAAGTAAAACTCGCTGTTCGGATTTCGCACTCGATGCGAGCCGTCGAGCGTGGTGCGATGGCGGATCGCGACCATGACGTCATATAAGCGGTGCAAGCTGCGGGTGTGATAGTAGACGTTTCCAGTTGCTAAGACGGCAAGTTGCAAGTTTTCCGCGATGTCGATCAATGCCCGACTTAGCGCCAAGTCTCCACGGACTCGATTTCTCTGGATTTCGACAAAGAACCGATCGGGGCCAAACACCGCCTTGCACCGCTCGGCCAGCTTCCGAGCTGCATTCAGTCCTTCGTTCTCCAGCGTTCGCGGCAGTAAGCCGTCGCGACGAGAGCCCGAGAGAATGATGAGCCCTTCGTGACGCGCTTCGATCGCCGAGAGTGGCAGCCGAGGGTCGAGACGCTCGGCGCCGAGGTGGGTTTCCGTGAGCAGCCGGCAGAGATTCGTGTACCCTGGCGCGGTCTCGGCGAGCAATGTGAGGTGGCTGCCATCGGTGAGTGTGATTTCGGCGCCGGTGATGGCCTGCAAGCCGAGCGGCTTGGCGGCGTGCGCGAAGGCGAGGGAGCCATAAATGCCGTTTCGGTCGGTGAGCGCGAGCGCGGGATACCCGAGCCGGTGCGCTGTAGCGAGGATCTCGTCGGGCGGTGAGGCGCCATCGAGAAACGAAAATGCGGAGTGGCAGTGGAGCTCTGCATAGGACGGGCTGACGGCCGGACGGCCGGACGGCCGGTCAATCATGGCTGCTGAATAAACCAAAGGCCTGTGAACAAATCCTGAAACAACATGACGCGCTTTCCTCTCACCAACAACACTTCCATGTACGCGCGTGAAATCGGTTGACGCCACCATTCATCGTCGATTCGCCACGATTCGAGAATTGCTTCAACTATTCCGACCGTCCGACCGTCCGGCCGTCCGACCGTCATGAGACCGGATTCATCCAACTCTACCGTAACGGCACGCGGCTCGTTTACGGCTCGTAGTCGATCAGTGCGTAACGGCGCTCTGGCAGACGTGACCATGGCTGCACCTCGATGATGTGATAGAGACCGGAGCGCTTCACCCGCATGCGGATTTCTCGAGCGGCGCTTTGCAGGGCGCGCTGCTGACCCGCGCGTGCGGCGGCCTGGGCGTCGCGCGCGAAGAGCTGCAGCTCGGTCGTTCCGGGAGCGAAGGCGGTGAACTCGAGGACGAGACGCTCAACGGCACCGGTCGGCGGCGATTGCTCGAGTCGAGTCTTGAGCGGCGCGGCGATGCG
>DASYTD010000225.1:0-5027 GCA_036002655.1 Gemmatimonadales bacterium | reverse complement strand
GCTCACCACCCCGGTCGGCGGCGGATTCCGTTCCCTGAATGTGGCGCTGCGGCAGAAGCTCGACCTCTACGCCTGTATCCGTCCGGTGCGCTATTTCCCCGGGGTGCCCTCGCCGGTGAAGGCGCCCCAGGACGTCAACATGGTCATCTTCCGCGAGAACACCGAGGACATCTACGCCGGCATTGAGTATAAGGCCGGGACCGAAGACGCACGGCGCGTGATCGATTTTCTTCGGGGTCAGATGGGCGTACAGACCATCCGGTTCCCCGATACCAGCGCCATTGGAATCAAGCCCATCTCGGAAGAAGGCTCGAAGCGCCTCATCCGGGCGGCCATCGACTACGCCCTGGCCCAGAAGTCCAAGAGCGTGACGCTGGTACACAAGGGCAACATCATGAAGTTCACCGAAGGCGGCTTCCGCGACTGGGGCTACGAAATCGCGAAGCAGCGGTTTGCCGAGCAAACGGTAACGGAGGCGGAAGGCGCGAAACGGAAAGAAGACGCGGCCAAGGTCATGATCAAGGACCGCATCGCCGACGCGATGTTTCAGCAATTGGTCTTGCGTCCCGATGAGTATTCCGTGATTGCGGCACCCAACCTCAACGGCGATTACTTGTCGGATGCCGCCGCGGCGCAGGTCGGCGGCCTCGGTCTCGCGCCGGGCGGGAACGTCGGGGACGGATACGCGGTGTATGAAGCGACACACGGCACCGCGCCCAAGTACGCCGGGCAAGACAAGGTGAACCCGAGCAGCGTGATCCTGTCGGGCGTGATGATGTTCGAAGAGCTGGGGTGGGACGACGTCGCCCGCGCCATCGTGCGCGGGCTCGAGGGGGCGATCGCTTCGCAACGCGTCACCTACGACCTCGCGCGCCAGCTGCCCGGTGCCACCGAGGTCTCGACCTCCGCCTTCGCCGACGCCATCATCGAGCATCTGTCATGAAGACGCTCATCTCGACCAAGCCGCTCGGCAGCGTTGAGACGCCGCTGCTTGCGCTCATCGTCGCCCAAGGATCAGCGGCAGCGATCGATCCGGGTATCGAGCGCGCCGTCGCCACGGGCGACTACAAGGGAAAGAAGGATGAGACCCTCCTCGTCTACGGCGGCGGCAAGGCACAGCGCATCCTGCTGGTGGGCGTTGGCAAGCCCGCCGAGATCACGCGCAGCTCGGTGCGCCGCGCAGCGGCGATCGCGGCTAAGCGCGCGCGGAGCTTAGGGACCAAAGCGTTGGCGCTGGCGATCGCGAAGGAAGCGCGCGGCGCCTTGGGTGCGGCGGAGCTGGCGCAGGTCACCATCGAGGGCGTCGCGCAGGGCGGGTGGCAGTTCACCGAGCTGAAGAAGCAGCCTGAGGACCCGAAGCCCGAGATCGAGTCCCTCGAGCTCGTCATCGATGCGTCCGACAAGGACGAAGCCGAGGCGGGCCGCCGCATCGGCGATGCGATTGCGGCCGGCTATCTCTACACGCGCAACTTGCAGATGCAGCCGGGCAACGTCTGCACCCCCACCTATCTGGCGGAGCAGGCCCGGACGCTTGCCGAGACCCACGGGTTTGGCGTCACCATCCTGGATCGCGCCCAGATAAAGAAGGAAGGGATGGGCGCGCTCCTCGCCGTTGCGCAGGGCAGTGCCGAAGAGCCTCGATTCATCGTCATCGAATACGGGGGGGGGACCGGCGCCCCGGTTGTGCTCGTGGGCAAGGGCGTGACGTTCGACTCCGGAGGCATTTCGATCAAGCCGGCGCTGAACATGGAGGACATGAAGTTCGATAAGTCGGGTGCCACGGCCGTGCTCGGCACATTCGAGGCCCTCGGGCGTCTCAAGCCGAAGATCAACGTGGTCGGCCTGATACCGGCGACGGAAAACCTGCCCTCCGGCACCGCGATCAAACCGGGCGACGTCGTGAAAAGCCACTTCGGGAAGACGATCGAGATCATCAATACCGATGCGGAAGGGCGCCTCATTCTCTGCGACGCGCTTTCGTACGCGCGGCGCTTCAAGCCGGCGGCCGCGATTGACGCCGCCACCCTGACCGGGGCCGTCGTGATCGCGCTGGGACATCACGCCATCGGGATGCTCGGCAATGACGAGGCACTGCTCGCCGAGGTGCGGGACGCCGGCGAGCGGGCGGGGGAGCGCTGCTGGCCGCTGCCGTTGTGGGACGACTACCGCGAGCTGCTCAAATCGGATGTCGCCGACGTCAAGAACTCCGGCGGGCGGGCGGCCGGGACGATCGCGGGCGCGTGGTTCCTGCGCGAGTTCGTGGACAGTTTTCCGTGGGTGCATCTCGATATCGCCGGGACGGCGTATCTCGAGGGCGAAGGCGCGAGTCACGCGAAGGGTCCCACGGCGATCGGCGTGCGGCTGTTCACGGAGTTTCTGCTCAAACGCGCCGGCGCTTGATTCGGAGCAGGTTCCTCGCCCTGGCGCTGGCGACCTTCGCTCGACTCGCTGCCGCCCAGGCCGACACGACCCGGCGGGCCGACACGACCGCGGCAGCCGACACGACCAAGCCTGATACCATCCCCGAACTGCTCCCCGTCGCGGCCATGCCGATCGCTCCGGGTCCGCTCCCCATCGGGGCACGCTACACCTTCACCGCAGATTCCCTGCTGTTCGCGAATGGTCGAACGCTGAGCGATCTGCTCGGACACATTCCGGGTGTGTATGTCGCGCGCGGTGGATGGTATGGACAGGCTGAGATCGTGTTGTACGGCGGGCGCGGGCCGGCGTCGCTCGAGATCTACTGGGACGGCGTGCCGCTGCTCCCGCTGGGGCGGGATTCGATTTATCTCGATCCTGCGCGGATTCCGCTCGGGCCCATCGAACGGGTGGACGTCGTCGTGCTGCCCGCCATGCTCCAGGTCTACCTCGTCACCTACCAGCACCGGTCCACCACACCCCGCACGCAGGTCGGCATTGTGAGTGGTCAGCAGGATATCGCCGACTACCGCGCGGGATACGCGATCCGCAAGCGATCCGGCTTCGGCGTTTCGCTCCTGGCGGACTGGAGCAGCATCGGTGTCGGGCCACTCAGCAATACGTCCCCGCCGTTTGGCACCGCCGATCTCTGGTTGAAGGCCGAGTACGTGCCGCCGGGAGCACGTGTCGGCGCGTCGTTCCAGATTTCGAGCTCGAGTTGGCACCGGACCGCGGCCGATGACGACCGCGTGGATGGCTGGCAGCAGGACCGGCGCGAGCGCGTCCTGCGCGTGTTCGCGGCCGAGCGCGACGACGGATTGGGCTGGCGGCTCACGGGAACGCTCGCCACCAGCGCGATCAGCCACGATACGCTCGTCGCCCCGCGTACGATATCGATGGCCAGCATCGACGCGAGCCAGGTGTGGCGTCGGGCGACGATCGCGGGAACGGCGCGATTCGGCGCCGCGGGCATGCCGCAGCAGCTCGAGGCGCGGGCGGGCTGGACGCCGATCCGCCCCCTGACTCTCGCGGGCACGTTCCGTCAGACGTTCTACGCGGACGGCCGGCAAGGGTACCGGACGTATGGAGCTGCATCGCTGGCGCTGCCGCTCGGCTTCTCGGCCCGGGCCGAGGCGAGCTGGCAAGACGACGCGCAGTCGGCGCTCGTGACCATCAATCCGGTGCAAGCGCTCGACGTCGCGGCCTGGGTCCGGCATCAGAATCGCCGCTTTACGATCGAGGTCGGCCGCGGGCGCCGCGATCCGTTTGCGCCGCTCGGATTCGCCGTCGGCATCAAGACCGTCGATTCGCTCGGTCCGACGCCACTCACCGAATTCGTGGCCGCGCGGGCGACCATCAACGTCGTGCCCGGCCTCCAGATCTCGGGCTGGTACTACGATCCGCTCGTCGGCGGGGGCGACTTCGAGCCCCCCAAACACGCGCGGGTCTCGGCGACGTTCTACTCGAAGTTCTGGCGCGTCTTCAAGAGCGGCATCTTCGCGCTGCGCGGCGAAGTCGCGATGGAATCATGGAGTCGCTCGCCGCTCGGCGGCCTGGACGGCAGCGGCTTTCAGCGCGCCATGACGGGGGCGAGCTTCGTCGACACGAATCTCGAAATGCAGCTCGCGGGCGTCACGCTGTTCTGGTCGATCCAGAACGTCAACATCATGCGGTCGAGTTACGTGCAGGGGCTGGGCTACCCCAAGAGCGCACAGATGTACGGCGCCCGTTGGTTCTTCACGAACTAGGCGGAAAGCGCGGGCTGGCGCGCCGGACTACATTTAAGACCCTGTGCCGCGCAGCATGACAGGCTTCGGCTCGGCCGAAGATCGGGTGTTAGGCGGACGGCTGCGAGTCGATATCCGCACCGTCAATCATCGCTATTTCAACCCGCAGCTCAAGCTGCCGGCGGATCTCGCGGGCGTCGAAGCTGAGATCCGCGAGCGGCTGCGCCAGCTGCTGGAGCGGGGGCATGTGGCGGTGACCGCGCGCTGGGTCGAGGCACCAGGTCCCGAGCGCGGCGTGACGGTGGACCTCTCACGGGCGAAACAGGTCGTGGCCGCCGCGCAGCAGCTGAAGAAGAAGCTGAAGCTGAAGGGCACCGTGGATCTGGCGTTCGTGGCGCGTCACCCTGAGGTCATGACCGCGATGAACGGCGGCAGCGAGCAGCCGGTCCAGTGGTCGGACGTGCAGCCCATCGTCGAGCGGGCGGCGCGCGACGTCGTGGCGATGCGGGAGCGCGAAGGGCAGGCACTCGCCACCGAGCTCACCGCGCGCCTCGACGCACTCGAATCGGCCGCGCGGACGGTCGAGGAGCAGGCACCCGCCCGGCTGAAGGCCGAGCACGAGCGACTGAAGCAGGCCGTCGCGGAGCTGACGGCAGGGGCCACGATAGATGAGCAGCGTCTGGCACTCGAGATCGCGCTGCTCGCCGACCGCGTGGACATCACGGAAGAGCTGGTGCGGTTCCGCGCCCATGTCGCCGCGGCTCGGGCGGCCCTCGCATCCGATCAGGCAGTGGGCAAGCAGCTGGGGTTCCTGGCGCAGGAGCTGCTGCGCGAGGTGAACACGATGGGCTCCAAGGCCAATGACGCCCGGATCACGCAGAC
>DASYTD010000224.1:0-9922 GCA_036002655.1 Gemmatimonadales bacterium | reverse complement strand
CCCGGCTTCTACAGCCTGTCCATCACAACGGGCGGCACGCCGGTGGATGGATATTTGCGCCTGACGCACAGCGGCCAGATCACGACGTACGCCTACCCGTCCCGGCCGCTCGCGGCTGACCTGGTCACGAATGTGCTGATGATCACGAGCTCGGAATTCGACTTCCTTGCGCAGCTCGTGAGCGTCACCCCGACGGCGGGCAACGGCTTTATCGGCGTGATCGTGAAGAACTGCGACGGCGCGCCCATCACGGGAGCGACGGTGACGACCAATCCCGCGGGAACGGTGCGTTACAACGCCGGCTCGACGCCGAGCCCGTCCGCGACATCCACGTCCGGCGACGGCGTCGCCTATGTGTTCAATGTGGCGGCGGGGAATGTGACGGTGCAAGCAAATGGCGGCGGGCACACCCTGCGCCAGCATGTCGTCAACGCGCGCGCCGACGTCGTCACGTTGACGGAGATCCAGCCGTAGGTTCGGCGACGACGATTTGCTCGGGGCATCCGTCCACGAGCGGACCCCGGGCAAAGTCGCCGTACACCTCACGCACACGAAAGCCGGCACGCGCGAGCAAATGCTGCAGCTCGGCGGCCAGGTACCAGCGCATCTCGAAGGCTTGGACGTAGCGCTTGCCCGCGACGTAGTAGATCAGCTCCGACTCGCTCACCTGGTCCACCCAGCGCACACGCGCGACGCGCCATGCGCGCCGGAACGTGCGACCATCGGGCAGCCTCTGCTCCGGCGTATCCTCCCGCTCTACACCGTCCGCGCTAACCAGCTTGTCAAAGTGCGGATTGAAGACATCGAAGATCAGACGGCCCTGTGGCTCGAGGTGGCGGGCAACAGCCGCGAGAAAGCGCAGCTGGTCGTCAACCCTCGTGAGGTGCTGGACGACGCGAAAGGGCGCGATGATCAGCGCGTACGTCGCGCCGAGGTCAAAATCGTGGATGTCGCCTTGATGCAGCGTGACGCGGGCCTGCACAGCAGCGGGCTCGGCAGCAAGCTTCGCGCGGCAGCGCGCGAGCATCTGGCTCGCGCTATCCAGGCCGACGATGGTGCATCCGGCGCGCGCGATCGGCAGCAAGATGCGGCCGGTACCGCAGCCCAGCTCCAGCACCGTGCCCTTCGTTGTGCGCGCTTCCTCGATGTAGAACCCGACGTCCGTGCGCGCGCTGTACAGCGGCACGCTGTCGTAGAGGAGACCGAAGTCGGGGATGACGTCGTAGGAAGAGGCTGCCACTAAGGCACAATCTACCCGAATAAAGCCCATATGACCCGCGCGATTCTCGCGCGGCGATCTATCGTTTTGCCGCGCCCTGGGTGACTCCTAGGGAGGGCTCCATGCTGCACACGAGCCGCAGCGCGCTGTTACTCGCGGCGTTGATGGGAATCGCCGCGTGCAAAGACGATGCGCCGACCGGCGCGCCCCCGATCTCTGAGATTCCTTCTGACGAGCCGCCCGCGGCCGACGTTCTCAATGCCGCGGTGCTGCTGGGGCGCCCATTGGCGCGTCTCACTGCCGCGCAACGGCAGCGGTTCAATCTCGGCAGGGCCGTGTTTCAGACCGAGTTCACGCCTGAAACGGGCCTCGGCCCGTTGTTCAACGCCGTCGGTTGCGCCAACTGTCACGAGGAGCCGGTGGTGGGTGGCGGCGGCAGCAACGACCCCGAGGAAGGCGGCGAGGACATCGAGTTACACGCCACCGCATTCCACGGCGGAGGCCAATGCGACGATCTGGCCGCGATAGGCGGCCAGGTCATCCAGAAACAGGTGACGCCGGCGCTGGGCGACATCCTGCACATCACGGCGGAGCCGATCCCCGCCGCGGCCACGGATTCCGGCCACCGCACGACACCCGACGTGTTCGGCTTCGGGCTGCTCGATGCCGTGCCCGACGCCACGATCTTGGCGCACGCGGACCCGTTCGACCGGGACGGCGACGGCATTTCGGGCCGCCCCAACCGCACGCCCGACGGACGCATCGGCCGGTTCGGCCGCAAGGCGCAGGCGGCGACGCTGCGCGAGTTCAACGGCGACGCGTTCGTCATGGAGATGGGCGTGACCAATCCCGTCAATCAGTCGGAGCAGCTCGTGGCCGGCCAGCCACTCCCCGATGGGGTGGATCCGCTGCCCGAGCCGGAGATCACCGGCGAGCAGCTCGACGCGGCGGATGCGTTCGTGCGCTTCCTGGCGCCGTCGCCGCGCGAGCCGCTCGATGCGGTGGGCGCGTTCGGTGCGCTGGTGTTCCGGAAGGTCGGCTGTAACTCGTGCCACGTGCCGACCCTCGTGACCGGCGCGAATCGGGTCGCCGCCCTGCGGTTCAGGCAGGTCCGGGCGTTTACCGATCTGCTGCTGCACGACATGGGTCCGGACCTCGCCGACATCTGTCTCGGCCAGGCGCAGCCGTCGGAGTTCCGGACTGAGCCATTGATGGGACTGCGGTTCGCGACGGCGTTCTTGCACGACGGGCGGGCACCGACGATCGCACAGGCCATCGCGCTGCACGGCGGCGAGGGCCTGCGGGCGCGGAACCGGTTCTTGCGGCTGACGGTCTTCGAGCGCCGCGCCCTGCTGCGATTCCTGAAGAGTCTGTAGCCTAGGGCGATTTCCTCACGAACGTCACCGTCGCGACCGGCCGGACGCGCCCGTTGATCACAAAGTGCCGCGTCGCCGCGCGCGACGTCGCCTTCTTGGGATTGGTGTCCTTGTCGGGCGCCTTGTAGGTGCGGCCGTCGTCTCCGCCCGAATCGTAGGCGTACAGGGTGATCGTGCGGCGCCGCACCCACTCCCCGTCGTCCACGAGGTTCGCGCTCGAGACCCCGGTGAACCAGTCGGGGCTCGGCGCGACCATGTTGACGAGCGACACGAGCGGATGCGCGCTGTCCACGCGCACGGTCGTGACCAGCGAGTCGCGCCAGTTCTTGAGGCCGCCCGTCTCGAACAGCATGAGGGCGTTGCCCTGGTCAATCGCTGAGCGGATCTCCGAGTCGAGCGGCGAGTGCTTCCCTTGCTCCGACAGGCGCTCGAGCCCGGGGGTGGGACGGCTGCCGACCGCGAAGATCGAGTACCGGGAGTTGTGCGACGCGCCAATCACGCCGGAAAAATGCGCGCCGGATGGATACTCGAACGGATGGATCGTCTTCGTCCACGTGCTCTTGACGATGACGGTGTACTCGGCGGGGCCCGTCGGCATCGTCCGCGCCGGTGGCGGCGGCTTCGGCGCCTCTTTGCCGCAGGCGGCGAGCGCCAGCGCGACCGTCAGCAACGGAGTCAGCGGCGCGTGTTTCATTGGAAGTCCCGAGTCGCGCTGTTCAACATGAAGGTGAGGAGGCGCCATCCCGGCGCCTCGCGGCGCCAGACAATCACGTAGCGGCCCGCGGCGTGAATTGAAGCGGGCGTGCCGGGAGCGGTGCTGATGGGAACCATGGTCTCTTCGTAGGTGCCGATATCGATCGCGTGATCGAAACGCACCACGAGCTGGTCACGGTTCACCGTCAGCATCGGGATCTTGACCGCCGCCATTTGTGCCGCGAAGAGCGCAGCTGCCGCCGCGCGGCCCCGCACGTCGGGAACGCCCTGGATCATGATGCGGATGTCGTCTGACACAACGCTCAGCGCTTTGCCGGTGTCACCCTGGAGCCATCCTTGCCGGTATTGCTCAGAGGCGGCGCTGACGCCCGCCGCTGCCCTGGTCGAGTCGTAGATCACCGGCGTGACCTGCGCGCTCGTCACGCGCCACGCGCCCCGGGTTTTCGCCCAGACGAGCTGCACCACAGCGCCGCCGTTCTTGAAGCGCTGTAGGGCCACGTTACCGTAGGTCTGCACCGTCTCGCTTTCCAGCGGAGTCGGGGTGGCGGGTTGCTGCGCTTTGAGATCCGCGATCCGCTCCCCTTTCGTGACTACACGACCGTCCCCCGACACGAGCGTGAAATTATCGGCGGTGAGACGATCCCACGTGGCCACATCCGCACTCGCGGTGGCAACCGCACGCGCCTGCATGGCGGATCGGAGATCGGCGGCAACCTGCGCGCGGACGACAGGTGGCAAGAGGACGAGCAACGCGACGGCGGCGACGGCGGGTTTCATCTAACCTCCTTAGGGAGTCCGAGCTTCTAAATCGGTTTTCACCAGCTCGAGCAGCCGCTGCATGCCTTCCCGCTCGGGAGCCGAGCGCACCGGACCCTCGCTCTTGGTCGTGTCCTCGAGCCTGAAACCTTGGCTGCCGAGCTCGTTGTAAACAGCTCGAACGACGTCGGTCGGCGTCGCGCCTTTGATGACCACCTTTTGCGCGTTGAGTGACGCGGGGAGTGCCAGCACCGCGAATACCGGTAGCATGATCCATTTGATGCGCGCGACGAGCCAGTTCATTGGGCAACTCCCACCGGTAGATGGTATTCGATCTTGCCTTCCATAATGCGGCGGGTGATTCGCTTGGTTACCCAGAGCACCGATGCGGGAATGACGAACCCGAGCAGGTAGGGGTTGAACAACAGAGCGCCGACGATGATCTGCCACGCGCCAGGCTTGTAGAGCTGCGCCTCGTTCAGCTTTCGCTGGACTCGATAGGCGTAGACGATGCTGACAACGTAGGGGATGAGCGAACCCAGCATCGCAGCGACGCCAAGTCCGTTAGTGAAGTTCGTGCCGACCGCCCAATAGAGGCCGGCGGATACGGTGAGTAGATAGACTACGAACCACGTTTTGAGTTTGCCGGCGTCGTCGCTCCAGGGCAGACCGACATCGATGGGCGTCGTCATAGGCATCCCCTCACCGAGAAGGCTGAGAGTTAGCTCAAAACTCGGAGGCGCGCGATTCCGCCGCGCGCCCCTAATTCAACAGCTTGGCGCCTTGCAGTACACCCGGACGATGCTGTCGAGCGGCGGCAGATACCCGACCATCTGTCGGAGCACGAGCGCGCCGCGGCGTGTCACCTGCAGGGTTTCGGCTGGCTGTGGTGGACCGACCGCACCACCGGACGGCAGATACGTGAGCACGATCGTCGTCAGCCCACGCTCGTACGACGCGACATTGGTGAACTCTGCGATGATCGGCAGCCAATCTATACCGTTCGGGGCGAGGACCAGGCGCTCGTACCGCTCGTGACGCTCCGCCAAGGAGTCATTGAGGATCGTGATCCAACCCTCGGTGATCGTCATCGGGAGGTACGTGCTGTCCGAGGTTGGCGTGCTCCACGGCAGGGGTTGCCCGTTGACGGTTCGCAGGAAATACGGCTCACCGATTGCAGGCGTGACTGCATCGCTGCAGGCTGCAAGGACGAGGACGACGAAGGCGGCAAAGACGGCCTCCAGTTTGCGCAGGTCGGCGCTCCAGGGATACTCGGCGGCGACAGCCATTTAGGTTGGAAACGTTGCCTCGTGTACGTGGGAGGCGCTAGTTGGGTCGGACCTACCGCACGATACGTCATAATGACTGGAGGGAGGAGGCGCCGGCGCTCGGTGAGCTGTGCCGAGCGCCGGGTTCAACGATGGGGAAGCCGCGGATCAGGAATCCTCTGCGTCCTCGCACGTCGGCAGCGCCGGCGGATAACTGTTGCCCGACGTGTTGCGCTGCCAGCAATTGCGCGTCCCCGAACCGTCCCACAGGAGGTCCACGGGTGCGGCATGAAGCCCTCCCGAGGGGTTGGGCCATCAGACTTACCGTTCAACTCGGGAGTGCACAATAACCCACCGAGATCCTTGGGACGGCGCGGTTTCCCTAAATCGATCGATAAAGCAGGTGCGGCACTCCGTCGTGGTTGATATCGCGCTCGTAGCCGAGCCCGGTTTTGATGAGCACGCGCTGCGAGCCGACGTTCGCATGGCGCGTGATCGCCACGAGCGTGGGCAACCGGAGCGCTTCGCGGCCGAGGCGCAGCAGCGCTCTGGCGATCTCGGTGGCCAGTCCCCGCCTCCAGTACTGCGGATGAAACCCGTATCCCAGCTCGACCTCGTCCGTCTCTTCGACGTCGAGGTGCCGGATGACCGCGCGACCCGCGACTCGGGTCTCGTGCGGATCACGTAAGACCCAAAGTCCGAAGCCGTGGTCGGACCAGTGCTGGAGGTTCTTAGCCATGTAGGCCAGGGTCTGCGGTTCGTCGCGAGTGCCGCCGAGCAGCGCCATGAACGCGGGATCGCCGTCCATCGCGCGGATGTCGTCAAAATGTTGTGGCGTGAGCCGCTCGGCCGTGAGCCGAGCGGTCGCGAAGCAATCTGGGAACATCAGATCCAGATCCTGCGGCTCATGGCGACAAAATAGAAGACGTAAAACACGACCCATATTACACCCAGCAGCACAAACCAGGCGACCGGGCCCGCGTCGATCGAGCGGCGGAACACCAGCCGCGTCGCAGCGACGAGCGCGAAGGTTGGAGCGATGCGGACGACGCGAGCGAAGACAGTCCACAGCAGCAGTGCGCTGAGCCCGATACCCTGCGAGAGCGCGACGCCCGCGTACACCTTGAGCGGAATCCCGCCCGTGATCAGCCACGGCGTGTAGGGAAGCCCCGAGCGAAGTGTCCGGTCGACGGAGGCAAGCATCCCCGCGGAGATTCCCGGAATGCGATCGAGAAAGCTCACATAGTCGAGACCTAGTACGGCGGCCAGCAGATAGATGCAGCATACGCCGGCCAGGGAGCCGGCAATGGACGCGGCCCAGGCCACCGCCCCCACGCGCAGAGCGAACAGCGCGGCGAAGCTGACGTACACGTCGGGCACAATAAAAAAGAACACGCCCTCGGCGAGTCCCCAGGCAAAACCCGCGCGGCGTGCGAGCCTCTCATCGCGCGCGATGGTGTGGATGCGCTCACCGCGCATCGAGTCTCGTTCGGGCGAATCCGACATACAGCACGGCGAGCGCCACGGCCTGGATCAGGTGGTAGGTGGCGTTGTGATCGAAATACGCCGCATGCAGCGCGACGCCGGCCCGCTGCGCCAACGCGGCCGTTGCGGACAGCGCCAGACCCAGGGCGACGAGTCCCCAGGTCCGGCTGCGGGCGCGCACCTCCTCGCGCGCCGCCGCCAGGAGCGCGAACATGAGGACCGGCCCGTACAGCAGTACGACTGTGGCGAAGGACTCGTCGATGAACAGGATGACGGCAAGAAAGACAAGACCGTACGCCACGACAATGACGCGAGCTGCGCTCGCCGTCTGACGAGCGAGAAGAAGCGACAGCGCCATGTCGAGCAGCGACGCCGCGACGACCAGGATCGAGAACGCGACAGCTAGCCACGCGACGAATCCCAGCGGCGTGGCGGTGCCGTCCGGAAAGAACCCGTGGAAAATCGCGCCCCAGAATGCCGCGCTCGCGAGGCCTGCCATGACGGACGCGCCCCGCACGCGGCGCAGCCGCCAGCCGAAATAGCTCCCCAGGACGGCCAGGCCGAGATCGGTGAAGACGACGTCGGGTTCGTGAATCCCGATCATTCGTCGCGCAGCTGGCGCGCCCGGACGGGCTGATCGGAGATCACACCGTAGGGCCGCGCGGCCAACGCGCGGCGGATCGCGGCATCGTCGTTCGGCGTCCAGATGAAGACCGGCCATCCCTGCGCGATCAGCCGGCGGGTGACCGCCGGATCGACTTCGTGATTGATGCTCAGCAGATCCGGACGGATGAGCTTGCGCAGCCCGCGGCGGATCCACTCCTGGCGCACCATCCACGGCAGGTCCACACGATCCTCGGGCCTGATCTCAGCGAGCAACTCTGGGTTCCAGTTGGTATCCATGAAGATGAAGGCGGTGCGGACGTTCGAGTCGAGCCGCTTGAGGCGGCGCAGCACGATCGGGTTGAACGAGCTGAGCACGACATTCGCGTGCGCGTTGTGGCGCCGGATGATTTCGACCGCGCGCGCTTCGATGCCGGTCGCGCCGAGACCAGGAACCTTCAGCTCGACCATCAGGATGCCCCGCCCCTTGGTGGCGACAACAAAGTCTTCGAAGGTGCGGACGGTGGCACCGGTGATGCGGGGGTCAAACTTGGGGCCGAGGTCGAGCGCGAGCAGTTGGACCCGCGTCAGCTCGCGCACCCGCCCGGTACCCGATGTCAACCGGTCCACGCTCAGATCGTGGAAGATGACCAGCTCGCTGTCCCGGCTCAGCTGGCCGTCGACGTCCACGCCGTCCATCCCGGCGGCCAGGGCGCGGTCCACCGCGTAGAGGCTGTTATCGGGCCCGAGGTCGCCGAATCCCCGGTGCGCAAAGATAAGTGGCCGCGGGCCCGCGGCCACGAGGCGGCCGCTGTAACGCGGCTCGCAACCGAAGACATAGACACCCGCGAGCAGCAACGCCACCGCAACGGCGGCGAGGATCTTCCGCCGTCTACTCCGGAGTACGGCCATAGGCCTCGTAGAATTGATTGGTGAACAGCTCGCCGGGGTCGTAAAACCGTTTGCGTGCGAAGGCGCGGCGGGCAGCGGGATAGGCGCGATGCAGCTGCTCCACCGTGGGGTAGAGCTGGTAGGTCAAATAGTAGGTGCCGCCGTAGTCCAGGGCCGCGTCCACGAGGCGGCGCGTCACATCGCGCGCTCGCGCCTGCGCATCCGCCGAGAGGCCCACGTTGCTCATCTGGATGATCGCAAAGGCAGGACGGCTGGGCGCATAGGCGAGCGCGGGCGTGGCGTTGGGGGAGACGTAGCGCACGGTCGAGCTGAGCACGTTCATCTCACCGGCGCGCAGGATGTCGCGGAAGCGGTCCATGAACGGGACGAAGTGCTCAACGGGGACGTAGTACTCCTGAATGATGTCGGTATTGCGGCGGCTGCCGTAGGTGAGCAGCTCGAGCGGGGCGAGCGGTGGGCGCATCGCGTTGTTGCGCGACACGAGGCGCAGCTCCCCCGCGCCGAGCTCGATCTTTTTCTGGAGTGACCAGCGCAGGGACTTGGCCCAATCGAAACGGCGCGAGAGGCCGAGAAAGAAGCGGTCGCGCAGCACGTGGGCTTCCTCGGTCAGCGCGTAGGATCCTGTCCGGCCCGGTGGCGCGCGGCGCCAGGTGGCGACGACGATCTCGCGCAGAAACTGCGCCGAATCGGGATCGATGGACGGGCGTGCCAGCATCAGCACAACGCCGGTGTCCCTCTGGACCTGCTCGGCGAAGTAGCGGGGAAACGCGCGGTAGTCCATCACGACTGAGTGTTGTTCGTACAGCTCGTCGGGCGCGAGGCGCAGCGTGACGTCCAGAATGACGCCGTAGAGGCCGTAGCCGCCGATGACGAGCGAAAACAGCTCGGGGTGTGAGGTGCGGCTGACGTCGAGAATTCGGCCGTCGGCGAGCAGGAGGTTGAAGCGCAGGACGACTTCCACGACCTGGGTGACGTCAAGATCGCGCCCGTGCGCGTTGGCGGAAAGCGTTCCGCCGACGGTGAAAATGTTCGATGACTGCATCACCTTAATGGCAAGGCCGTGCGGCGCGATGGCGCGCTGCACCTCATCCCACGTCGCACCGCTCTGCACTGTCACCGTCCGATTCACCGAATCGACGGCGAGAATCCGGTTGAAGCCGCGCATGCTCAGCCGCATGCCGCCGGCGCTGTAGGTCTGGCCGCCCTGGCTGTGGCGGCTGCCGGCGATCGAGAGCTTGAGGCCGCGCGCCTGCGCGTCGCGGATGACGGCACGGAGCTGTTCGACGTCGCGCGCGTGCTCGAGCTGCGTGATGCGGGCCGGGGCCAGGCGGGCGACGTCGGCGGCGAGGAGCGGATCGTCGGAGCGGAAGAGGTCGCCGTACGAGATGACGAACGAGCTGGCGTAGGCGAGGAGACCGAGGAGGGCGGCCACGGCGGCCACGGCGATCGACCGACCCAGTCTACGCGTGGGCAATGGGGAGCTCCTGATGAGTAGGCGGGCCGGGAAAAACGCCGGACCACTCTACATCATTTGGCGAGGCGGCACAAACGCCTGGGGCGGGCTTAGCTATGATCCCCCTCAGAGGCGT
>DASYTD010000223.1:0-6913 GCA_036002655.1 Gemmatimonadales bacterium | reverse complement strand
CTCAAATCCGTGAGATCGGCGGTCTGGCTCAGCGAAGGCGCGCGTCCCGCCGTGCATGCGCTCAAGTACGAGGGCCTGCCGAGGATCGCCGACGACCTGGCGGCCGCAATGGGCCCACTGCGCCCGCCGACCGACGGACCGTCGGCGCTCATCCCCATTCCACTGGCCAGGAAGCGGTTGCGCGAGCGGGGTTACAATCAGAGCGAAGTGTTGGCCCGTGCGCTGGCGCGACAATGGCGGATTCCGCTGCTCAACCTGCTGGCGCGCACGCGCGAGACGCCGACGCAAACGGCGTTGACACCGGAGACGCGCCTGGCGAACGTGCGCGCAGCTTTCGCTGTCGCGAATGTCCAATGCTCAATGATCAATGATCATTCTACATTGAACATTGAACATTCTACATTGATCATTGTCGACGACGTTTTTACCACCGGGGCGACACTCGCTGAAGCAGCGCGTGCCCTCGAGCAAGCCGGTGCGAGGCGCATTTACGGCGTCACCTTCGCCCGCGCGGCAATTCCAGACTTCACCTAAGAGGAGCAGTCATGGCGGTTCGGGTTGGGATCAATGGGTTCGGGCGCATCGGGCGCAACGTGGTGCGCGCCGCCACGATGGCCAAGCAGACGGATCTCGAATTCGTCGGCGTCAACGACATCACCGACACCAAGACGCTGGCCCACCTGCTGAAGTACGACTCGGTGCATGGACGCTTTCCAGGCACGGTCGAGGCGAAGGGCGACGTTCTCATCGTAAATAGCCGGCAAATCAAGGTGATGGCGATCAAGGAACCCGAGAAGCTGCCGTGGAAGGATCTCGGCGTGGAATTGGTGCTCGAGAGCACAGGCCGCTTCACCGACCGGGAAAGCGCCGCCAAGCATCTGACCGCCGGTGCGAAGAAGGTGGTGATCTCCGCGCCGGCAAAAGGCGAAGACATCACGATCGTGATCGGCGTAAACCACGAGAAGTACGATCCCGCCAAGCATCACGTCATCTCGAATGCGTCTTGCACCACCAACTGTCTCGTCCCCGTCGTGAAAGTCGTGATGGACAACTTCGGCTTCAAACACGGTTTCATGACGACGGTGCACAGCTACACCAATGATCAGCAAATCCTCGACCTTCCCCACAAAGATCTGCGGCGCGCGCGCGCCGCGGCGCTGAGCATCATCCCCACGACGACCGGCGCCGCCAAGGCGACCGGTCTCGTGCTTCCGGAAGTGAAGGGCAAGATCGACGGGATCTCGCTGCGCGTCCCGACACCGGACGTCTCGATCGTCGATCTCACCGCGGAGGTCGAGCGCGCCACCAACGTGGACGCCGTGAATGCCGCGTTCCGGCAGGCGGCCGCGGGGGGCTTGAAGGGCATCCTCGAGGTGAGCGATGAGCCGCTCGTGTCGGTGGACTATATCGGCAGCCTGTACTCCAGCGTGGTGGATTCGATGTCCACGGCCGTGATTGACGGCACGCTGGTGCACGTGTCGTCGTGGTACGACAACGAGATGGGCTACTCCGCGCGCTGCGTGGACCTGCTCGCCTATCTCGGGCGCCGCCGTTGACGAAGCGGAGCCTGCGGGACCTCCCGCCGCAGGCACTGGACGGCAAGCGCGCGCTCGTGCGGGTCGACTTCAACGTCCCGCTCAAGAACGGCAAGGTCAGCGACGACACCCGGCTGCGCGCCTCGCTGCCCACGATCTCCTATCTGCGCGAAAAAGGCGCACGCGTCGTTCTGCTGTCGCACCTGGGCCGGCCCAAAGGCCCCGATCCGCAGTACTCACTCCGGCACATCGTGCGCAACCTCGAGCAGCTGCTCGGCGCGCCCGTGGAATTCATTCCTGACCCGGCCGCTGGTGTGACGGCCGCGCGCCGGCTGCCGCGCGGCGGAGTCGCGCTGGTCGAGAACACGCGCTTCTGGTCGGGTGAAGAGAAGAACGATCCTGAGCTCGCCAAAGTGTTCGCGGCGCTCGGCGATCTGTATGTGAACGACGCGTTCGGATCGGCGCACCGCGCGCACTCGTCCACCGAGGCGGTCGCCCATCTGCTCAAGCCCGCTGTCGCCGGCTTTCTGATGGAGAAGGAGCTCCAATACCTGGGACAGCTGCTCCGCGATCCCAAGCATCCATTTGTCGCCGTGCTCGGCGGCGCCAAGATCTCCGGCAAGATCGACGTGATCCGCTCACTGCTTCCGCGAGTGGACGAGCTGCTCATCGGCGGCGCGATGGCCTGCACCTTCTTCGCCGCCATGGGACTCGAAGTGGGATCGTCGCTGGTCGAGCCTGATCGCATCGCACTCGCCAAGGAGCTGCTCGCGCACAGTGGGAAGAAATTGATCGTGCCGCGCGGCGCCGTCATTGCGCCGTCGTTGGAGCGCGCCAGGGAAAGCCGTTCGGTTGGCGCGGATGGGATCCCCAAGGGGTGGGCCGTCTACGACATCGACGAGGCCACCCAGCACGATTTCCGCGCCCGGCTGCTCAAGGCCAAAACAATCTTCTGGAACGGCCCCATGGGCGTGTTCGAGACGCCACCATTCGACGCCGGGACGCGCGCGATCGCGACGGCGCTGGTGGACGCGGGCAAGAAGGGCGCGGTCACCGTCGTAGGAGGCGGTGACTCGGTCGCGGCCGTCGCCGGCATGGAAGACAAGCTCACGCACGTCTCGACGGGTGGGGGTGCGTCGCTCGAGTTCCTCGAAGGAAAAGTGTTGCCTGGCGTGGCGGCGTTGGAGGACGCGTGAGGCCCCTCCTGTTTGCCGCCAATTGGAAGATGAATCTTGGGCCGTCGGACGCGCGGACCTACCTCGCGACCTTCCTGAAGGCCTATGCCCCCCAACCACAACGTGAGGTGTGGTTCTTTCCCCCGGCAGTTTCGCTCGAGGCGGTGGCGAGCGCAGTGCGCGATCGGTCTGATCTGCGCGCCGGGGTCCAGGACGTGTACTGGGAACCGAAGGGTGCGTTCACGGGTGCGACGTCCGCGCCGCTCGCGGCCCAGGCGGGCGCCACGGCCGCGTTGATCGGGCATTCTGAACGGCGCCACGTCTTCGGGGAGACATATGAACAGACCGGCAAGAAGCTCGCCGCCGTCGTACGAGCGGGACTGCATCCGGTGCTGTGCGTTGGGGAGACGCTCGAGCAGCGCGATGCCGGCGAAACGCTGACCGTCGTCACGCGACAGCTCGAGGCGGCATTCGCAGCCCGGGTCGAGACCCAGGTGACAATCGCGTACGAGCCTGTGTGGGCCATCGGCACCGGACGGAACGCGACCCCGCAGGACGCCGCCGAGGTACATCGGGCGATTCGGTCCTGGCTCAAGTCGCACCAGGCGAATGAAACACGGGTGTTGTACGGCGGCAGCGTCAATCTGAAAAATGCCGCCGAGCTGCTCGCCGAGCAGGAGCTCGATGGCGTATTGGTGGGTGGTGCGTCGCTCGATCCTAGAGGCTGGCTCGAGCTTGTGCGTACCAGCGTAGCCTAGGTATCTTGCCCCGCGCATGTACACATTGCTCGTCGTCATTCTGCTGCTCGATGCGCTGATCCTCGCGACCGCCGTGCTGTTGCAGGCGGGGCAGGGCGGCGGTCTCGCCACCATGGGTGGCGGCGCCGGCACCGAAACGATCATGGGCGGCCGTCAGGCGACCACGCTGCTCACCAAGGTCACCTGGTGGACCGCCGGCATCTTCCTGTTCCTCGCGCTGGTGCTGACATTCATGTCGCAGTCGGGCGCGCAGGTTCGCTCGGTGCTCGAGGGTCAGGGGCAACAGCCGACGCCCGTGCAGCCGACGCCGCTGCCGATCGAAACTCAACCGACGCCCCCGCCGGCCCCTCCCAATCGACCCTAGCGCCTACGTCCTCCTCGAGGACGGAGCCTGGTTCCCCGGAACCGCGCCGCTCCCGTTTGAACCGGCATACGCGGAAGTCGTTTTCACCACAAATCTGAGCGGCTATCAGGAGGTGTTCACCGACCCCTCCTATCTCGGTCAAATCGTAGTGATGACGGCGCCGATGATCGGCAACTACGGCATCAATCCGGAAGACGTCGAATCCGACCGCCCCCGCGTCGCCGGCGTCGTGGTGCGCGAGCTCTCCGGCACGCCGTCCAACTGGCGCTCAACGGGAACGCTGCTGGATTGGTTGTCCGGCGCGAAGGTGCCGCTCGTCGCGGACGTGGATACGCGCCAGCTGACGAGACACATTCGCTCGCGCGGCGCGATGCGCGGTGTGTTGGCGATGGGTGAGCGGCCGACGGAAGCGATCACGGCCGCGCTGGCGGCGTCGCCGTCGATGAACGGTCTCGACCTCGCGAGCGCCGCGACAATTCCCAACGCGTACTCCGAAGGACCGGCGGACGCGACACATCACGTCGTCGCGTTCGACTTTGGCATGAAGCGCAACATCCTCCGCCTGTTCGTCCAGCACGGTTGCCGAGTGACGGTCGTCCCGGCGGCGACTCCCGCGGCGGAAGTCCGGTCGCTCAAGCCAGATGGCGTGTTCTTGTCGAATGGGCCAGGAGACCCCGCAGCAGTAGGCTACGCGATCGATACAATTCGGGACCTCTCCGACGGGAAGCTGCCGATCTTTGGGATCTGCCTCGGTCATCAGTTGCTCGGACTGGCCATGGGAGGCGAGACGATCAAGCTGCCGTATGGACATCGCGGCGGCAATCATCCGGTGCGCGATCTCGCGACAGGACAAGTACTTATCACGTCGCAAAACCACGGATTCGCAGTTCGGGGAGAGACGACCGACGTTCCCGGCGCGAAGTCGCTTGAGGTCACGCACCTTAACCTCAACGACCAGACTGTCGAAGGGATCAAGCACCGCGAGTACCCGATTTTCGCCGTTCAGTACCACCCGGAGGCCTCTCCCGGGCCTCACGACGCGCAGGGGCACTTTCAACAATTCCTACAAGCTCTTGACACTAAATAAGTAAGCCCATATGATAGCCCCCGACTTTGCAACCCGGCTGACTTTCGGGGGGACCCATGACGAAGGCCGATCTGGTCGAAAAGGTCACCGCGCAAATCGCTCGCACTGCCGGTCCCCTCATTTCCAAAAAGGACTGTGCGCGCGTGGTGGACTCCTTCCTCGACGCCGTTAAAGCCGCGCTAGCCGAGCAGCATAACATTGAGATACGCGGGTTTGGCACTTTCAAAATCCGCCAACGGAAAACGCGCATGGCGCGTAACCCGCGCACTGGTGATCCGGTGGAGGTCGCGGCGCGTCCCGTTCCTGTCTTCAAGCCCAGCAAGGAGTTGCGCGCGATGGTCGCCGACGCGAGCGCGCGCGTTTCGTCGTAAGACGCTGCCCTACGGCAACTTGGGCTGACGGCCTCGGCACCGCTGCCGGGGCCGTTCGCTTTGTGGCTATAATCGGGAGTCAACTTCTTGTCTGGAGTGATGATGCGCTGGTTCAGTCGCTGCGTCCTGTCGCTGTCCATGCTTGCGTCGCCCCTGAGCGCCCAAGCCGTTCGCTACGAAGTCGCTGTCACGTCTGCCGCTGCCAACCAGTTCCACGTGTCGGCCGAGTTTCCCGCGGCGGGAAAAGAGACGCTCTTCGTCTCGCTACCTGCCTGGAGTCCCGGCAACTACGAAATCCAGAACTACGCTCGCTACGTGCATGGATTCGGCGCGAAGAATTCCGCGGGCCAACCGCTGCGTTGGGATCGCGCGGATAAGGACACCTGGCGCGTCGTCACCGGGAGAAGCGAGCGCGTGACCGTCGAGTTCGATTACGCGGCCGACACGCTCGATCTCTCGATTGCGCGCACCGCGCAAGACTTTGCCCAATTCCTCGGCACGAACCTCTTCCTCTTTGAGGAAGGGCAAATCACGCGTCCCGCGGAAGTGCGCTTTCGCGTGCCCGCGGGATGGCAAGTGACGACCGCGCTCAACGGTCCCGTAAGCGGCGTGTATCGCGCCGCCGATTACCACGAGCTCGCCGACGCCATGACGTTCCTGGGGCGCTTCAGCGTCGACTCGCTCCAGGCCGATGGCAAATGGATTCGCATCGCGGTGTGGCCCGCGAGCGACTACACGCCCGCGGTGGCGCGCAATCTCCGCAACGGCGTCGCCAAGATGGCGCCCGTGCAGAACCGGATCATGGGCGAAGCGCCGTACGACGTGTACACCGTCTTCTTCAACGTCATCCACGAGCCGATCAACTTTGGCGGCGGCCTCGAGCACAGCTTCTCACAGTACGACATCATGCCGGCCCAAGCCTTCGCGGATCCGTCCGGGACGTTGGGCGACTTCATGTATCCGCTGCTGTCGCACGAATTCTTCCATCTCTGGAACGTGAAGCGCATCCGGCCGGGCGAAATGTGGCCGTACGACTATCACGCTGAGCAGTACACGCCGCTGTTGTGGTGGTCGGAAGGCGTGACGGACTACTACGCCGATTTGACCAACCTGCGGTCAGGTCTCTGGAGCGTGGACCAATTCCTCCAGAACACCCAGTCCAACATTGACCAGGTCGAATCCGCGCCAGAGCCATGGAGCGCGGAGGATGGCAGCGAGGCAACCTGGATCCACGAGGTCTACGTCAATAGCTCGCAGCTCTACTATCCCAAGGGCTCGCTGCTCGGGTTCCTGCTCGATATCTCGATCCGCGATGCCACCGACAACGCGCACAATCTCGACGAGGTGATGCGCGCGTTGTACACGCGCTACTATCGCCAGAATAAAGGTTTCGTGACTGCCGATCTCCTGAAGGAGCTGCGCGCCGCCGGCATGCCCGATGTGGACACGTTCTATCGTCGCTACATCGACGGCCGCGATTCGTTGCCGTACGAGGTCGTCTTCGCGAAAGCGGGGATCGTGTTCAGCAGACAAGTCGTCACGGTCCCGTTCGTCGGCGTTTCGACCGGTGCGACGCCGAGCGGCCAATTGCTGGTGCAGTCGGTGACGCCGGGCAGTGCAGCG
>DASYTD010000222.1:0-2738 GCA_036002655.1 Gemmatimonadales bacterium | reverse complement strand
AGCGCCGGATTGAAGAAATTCGCGACGTCGCCGGCGGCGTAGATATCGGGGGTGCTGGTCTGCAGGTGCTCATCCACGACGATGCCGTTGTCCACTTTCAGTCCCGCCTGTTGCGCTAAGTCGATGTTCGGGACGATGCCTAAACCGGCGACGGCTGCATCTGCCGTTACTGCTTTGCCCAACGTCGTCGCGATCGTGACTTTGCCGTTGCGCCCTTCGGACTGGAGCTGCTTCACACCTTCACCGGTGCGTATCTCGACGCCCTTGTCCCGATAGTAATCCACGAGAAACGCGGACAAATCGGGTGGGAAGACGCGCGCTCCCACGCCCTGCTCCGGAATGATCATCGCGACGTCGCGATTCTGCATGCGTAATGCGGCGGCGACTTCGGACCCGATGAATCCCCCCCCGATCACGACGAAACGCAGCGGGCGCTCGGCCAAGGCGCGCAGCCGGCGATAGTCGTCGAATGTGCGGTAGTAGATGACGTTGTCGGATTCGCTCGAGAGACGCCGCGGCGTACCGCCGGTCGCGAGCAGCAGCTTCTCGAAGCCGTACGTCGCGCCCGTGTCGTCGGTCGCGCGCTGCGCGCGCGGGTCGAGCGACACGATGCGTTTTCCCAACACGACATCCGTCGCTGCCGGAACCGGGCGCCAGATCTTCTCTTCTGGATCGCCTTTCCAGAGTCCCTTTGAGAGGGGTGGCCGATTGTACGGAGCATGCTGCTCCGCGCTCACCAGCCCGATGGTCCCGGAGGGATCGACTTCGCGAATGCCCTGCGCGGCGGCATCGGCCGTCATGCCACCGCCGACGATGAGATACTTGTAGTTCATACGCTCGTGCTGCGGATGTGGAGTTACGTTATACTCGCGGCCAAGGAGGAAAGGTGCGCCCGTACATCCTGAACGAGCTGACGTGGAAAACGGTTCGCGACGCCCGCTACGAGGTGGCCGTCCTGCCGTGGGGTGCGACCGAGGCGCACAATCTCCATCTGCCCTATTCGACCGACAACGTTCAGGCGGAGACAGTCGCTGTGCGGGCCGCTGAGCGCGCATGGGGGCAGGGGGCGAAGGTCGTCGTCCTCCCCCTGGTGCCGTTCGGCGTGAATACCGGACAGCTCGACATTCCCCTCTGCGTGAACATGAATCCCAGCACCCAGGCGCTCGTGCTGCGCGACGTGGCCATGGGATTGGCGGCGCAGGGCATCCCCAAGCTCGTCATCCTCAATGGTCACGGGGCAAACGACTTCCGTCAGATGATTCGCGAGCTACAGCCTCAGGTTTCGGTATTCCTGTGCACGATCAACTGGTACAAGATCCTCGATCCGAAGGGGTTCTTCTCGGATTTAGGCGATCACGGCGGCGAGCTGGAAACGAGCGTGATGATGCATATCGCGCCAGAGCTCGTGTTGCCACTGTCCGAAGCGGGCTCGGGCAAGGCTCGACGCTTCAAGATCGCGGCGTTTCGGGAGGGATGGGCCTGGGCGCCGCGAAAGTGGCGGCAGGTCACTGAGGACACGGGCTCGGGCAACCCCGCGGCCGCGACGGAGGAGAAGGGCCGACGCTATGTAGACGCGGTGACTGAAAAGATCGCAGATTTCTTCGTAGCGCTCGCTCGTGCGGATACGAGGAAGATGTACGAGTGAGTCATTTGTCCCGAGTTCAGGGGCTGGTCTTGAAAGAAATCCGGTAGGGGGCGAGGGGCACGCCGGTGTCCGCATCGCGAAATCCGTGGCCATGCGGCGTGTTCAGTTGGAATTCGTACTCGCGGCCGCGCTCCAGCTCGACGCCAAACCGAAACGTCGTGCCCACGGAGTCGAGAGCGGTTCCCAGCACGAACGGCGCGCGCACAGACCCCCACGCCTTTCACATAATCTTCGGCATGCGCGCGCCACCCGCCGGTTGAGTCGAACGGCACGCCAATCCGGAGCGGCGGGCCCCCCCGAACTGGCCCGCCGCCTGAAGCATCACCAACAGCGATAACGCGTGGATCAGAGCACCTCTCCCAGCGCGGCGAGTCGCTCCTGCCAGAATGCCTTCATGCGCGTCACGGCCGCCCCGTCGCTCAACTTGGTGTGCTGGACCGCCACCTGGCTCTTTTCGGTACCCTTTTTCGTGAAGCCGAGAACCACCGACGTCCCATCGGGCCAGGTGATGCGCATGTACTTCTGCGGCGTCGCCGAGCGTACGGTGAGCGCGACATCGGGTAACCATCGCGTCCGCACACGCGCGTCGCTCCAAGCCCGATACAGACGCGATAGCGACACAGCGAATGTTTTACTCTTCGCCGCCTCGAACGTGCCGTCGCGGCGTTGGCCGATCTGCCGCAGCCCTTTGATGCGCTCGTAGCCGACGGTCACGGTTTGCGACCACCAATCTCCCACCTTGAATTTGGCATGCACGTACTCGGCGATGCGACGATGGGGCCACGCATGGGCGCCGGCGTAGTCGAGCGCGTGGGTCCAGCGCTGCCACGTGCAGCCGGTCTTGGCCTTGATAGACGCGTCGCTGATGCCCGCGAGCTTCGCGTAGTTCGGGCGTGGTGCTGGAGACTTGGCTGGAGACTTTACTTGGAGAAGATGTGCGCGGGCGGCGGTGTAGGCCTCGCCCGTTTTCTGCATGCGCGTCCGAACTAGGCGCTTGAAATCCTTATTGGTCGGCATGGGGTTGGATCCTTTGGTTAAGCCACGGGCTCACACCCCCCAGCGGTGACAGCACCGCGGCGTCCAAAGGTTGCTG
>DASYTD010000221.1:0-3135 GCA_036002655.1 Gemmatimonadales bacterium | reverse complement strand
AGGCATCGTCCCGAACATCGACTTAGCGCAACAGGCGGGACTGAAAGTGGACAACGGCATCGTCGTGGATGAGCACCTGCAGACCAGCACCCCCGATATCTACGCCGCCGGCGACGTCGCGAATTTCTTCAATCCGGCGCTAGGCACTCGGATGCGCGTCGAGCACGAGGACAACGCGAACACGATGGGCCGGGCGGCGGGCCGGGCGATGACTGGCGCCACAGAGCCGTACACGCACCTGCCATTTTTCTATTCGGACCTCTTCGAGCTGGGCTATGAGGCCGTGGGAGAGCTCGACTCTCGCCTGGAAACATTTGCCGACTGGAAGCAGCCGTTCCGCGAAGGCGTCGTCTATTACCTGCAGGAAGGTCGGGTGCGTGGCGTGCTGCTATGGAACACCTGGGGTCAGGTGGACGCGGCCCGCGCGCTGATCGCCGAGCGTGGGCCATTCAGCGCGAACAATCTCCGCGGGCGGTTTTAGGTTGGCCTTGAAGGGCCCGGGGGTGAGAGCGTAATTGAAGCGCATGGCCCCGCCCAAAACTCCTAATCACCGGGCGCGCGACCGTCGGCTATGTGGCGTTACCAACGGAGGAATGATGCGCCCCATCCTGCTTGGTTTACTGCTTTTCGCCTCCCCGGCGCTCGCGCAACAACGCCACACGATCACGCATGAGGATGTCTTCCTCATGAAACGCGTGTCGTCCACCGTCATCAGTCCCGACGGCCGCTGGGTCGCGTTCAGCGTCACCGAGCCGTCGTATACCGAGGGCGACCAGGTGAGCGATCTCTGGCTCGTGCCGACCGATGGCAGCACCGAGCCGCGCCGGCTCACGAATACCAAAAGCGGTGAGAGCGGCGTGGCGTGGAGCCCCGACAGCCGGCGCATCGCGTTCAGCGCGCGGCGTGAGAGCGACGATGTGGCGCAGATCTACGTGCTGGATCTGGCCGCGGGAGGCGAAGCGCAGCGCGTGACAAGCCTCGCGACGGGCGCTGCGAATCCGCAATGGCGTCCTGACGGCCGCGCCATCTTGTTCGCCAGCATGGTGTACCCCGGCGCGGCGACCGACTCCGCCAACCGCGCAGCCGCCGCCGAGCGCCGCGCCCGCAAGTACAACGCGCGCGTGTTCGACGCGTCTCCCATCCGTTTGTGGGACCGGTGGCTCGATGACCGGCGGCCCAGTCTGTTCGTGCAGTCGCTCGAACCGGGAGCGCAAGCGCGCGACCTCTTGGCGGGCTCTCAGCTCGTGGCCGGCGCAGGGTTCGGGGGTCAGCTGGGCAGCAGTGGCGACGACCTCGCCGCGACGTGGACGCCGGATGGCAGCGGCGTGGTGTTCGCGGCGACCACCAACCGGAACGATTGGACGCGCGGCGACGTGATCCAGGCGCTGTGGCTGGTGCGCGCCGCAGGCGGCGAGCCGCAACGGCTCACGCAGGGGCATGACGACTACGATGCGCCGCGGTTCCGGCCCGATGGCCGTGCCCTATACGCGGGCGTGACTCCCACCACCGAGCACACATTCAACAACCGGCGCCTGGTGACGTGGTCCTGGCCGCTGACCGCTGGACAGGCTCCGCAAGTCGTCGCAGGCGGCGTCAATCACTCGGTGGGCAACTACGCTTTTGCCTCGGACAGCCGCTCGATCTTTTTCTTAGCGGAAGACGCCGGCCACATGCGGCTGTTGCGCGTCGCAGCGACTGCGGGGGGGGCGGGGGCGGGCGCCGAGCGCGAGGTCGGCACATTGACGAGCGGCACGTTCGGCGGATTGCAAGTCGCCGCCGGCGCGAAAGGGACAGCCCAGATCGCGGGCACATGGGAAAGCGCGGTCAGTCCCGCCGAAGTCGTGCGCGTTGATCCCGCCACGGGCCGGTGGACGCCGCTCACCCGTTTCAACAGCGAGCGAGTCGCTCGGATTGATTGGCAGCCGCTGCGCGAATTCTGGTTCACGTCGTCAGGTGGCAAACGGATTCACAGCTTTTTCTCGGTTCCCCCAGGCTTCGATTCGACCCGCAGCTACCCGTTATTTGTGCTGATCCACGGCGGCGCGGCCAACATGTGGACCGATAACTTTGGCCTGCGCTGGAATCCCCATCTCCTCGGCGCTGCCGGCTACGTCGTCTTGATGACCGACTACCGCGGCTCGACAGGCTATGGCGAGAAATTCTCGCAGGACATCCAATTCGACCCGCTCGAAGGGCCGGCCAACGACATCAACGAAGCCGCCGACACCGCGATCAAGCGGTTTCGGTTCATCGACGCGTCCAAGCAGATGGCGGGCGGCGCGAGCTACGGCGGGCATCTGACCAATTGGCTCGCGGTGACGACGAAGCGCTATCGCGCGCTCGTCAGCCACGCCGGTGAGTGGGATCTCGAGACGCAGTGGGCGACCAGCGATTACAACTACGACCGCGAGCGTAATGTCGGCGGGCCGCCGTGGGAGGACCACGCCATCTGGCGGAGGCAGAGTCCGATGCGGCGCGCGGCGAATCTGCACACGCCGGTGCTGGTGTCCGTGGGCGAGCGCGACTTCCGCGTCCCCATGAACAACGCCCTCGAGTTCTGGACCGCGCTACAACACCAGCAGATCCCGAGCCGGCTCATCATCTGGCCGGACGAGAACCACTGGATTCTGAAGGGTGAGAACAGCCGGTTCTTCTATAAGGAAGTGCAGGCGTGGCTCGCGCGCTGGTTGAGCGCGCCGGCGGCAAGCAGCAGCGCGCCCTAGTCGTGATGCCTTCCCGCCTCCCGTGCTTTCGCACGGCCCTGATTGCGCTTGTGTACGCTGCCGCACCGGCTGCCGCGGCGCCGCAAGCGGCCGGCAGCGACTCCGTCGTATTCCTGATCTCACCGGCCAGCCAGCTCGATGTGCGGACCGGCAAATCCGGCCTCCTGGGCTTCGCCGGCCACGAGCACCGGATCCGGGCACGCGAGTTTTCGGGGCGGGTGGTCTATTATCCCGCCGCGCCGGCTGCGTCGCGCGTGGAAATCGTCATCGTGACGAAAGGCTTGGAGGTGCTGACGCCGCCCGACACGGCGGAGATCCGCAAGGTGACCGCGGCGATGCGGTCCCAGGTTTTGGACGTGGAGCGCTACCCCGAGATTCGCCTCGTATCGCGCAGCGTCGAGCTGCGCGACGG
>DASYTD010000220.1:0-11180 GCA_036002655.1 Gemmatimonadales bacterium | reverse complement strand
TCTTCATGCTGCTGATGCCGCTGATGTTCCTGCGGTTGGGCGTGAAGAGGATGCTGATGGTGGGAATGGCCGCGTGGGTGCTGCGCTACGTCCTCTTTGCGATCGCCGCGCCGAATGCCGTCTTTGGGCTGATCTTCATCGGCATTCTGCTGCATGGCGTGTGCTACGACTTCTTCTTTGTGACCGGCCAGATCTACGTCGATAAGAAGTCGACGCCCGCGATTCGCGGGCAGGCGCAGGGCTTTCTGGTGTTGGTCACGTACGGGATCGGCATGCTGATCGGGGCGCAAGTGGCGGGCCGCGTCTTCAACAGCTTCCTCGGCACCGCGACCAGCCTGACGCTCGAGCAGTGGCGCAGCTTCTGGTGGTTGCCTGGGGCCTTTGCTGGTGCGGTTCTGATCTTCTTTGCCGCGTTCTTCCGAGGCGGTGCGCCGGCCTCACCCCCTGGCCCCCTCTCCGCTGCGCAGAGAGGGGGGACGAACCCCTAGGTGCCGTTCCCCCTCGCCACAACGTGGAGAGGGCGTCAGGGGGTGAGGTCCAGCTCTCGAATCCAGATACTGCGGTAGCGCGTTGGGTTGCCGTGATCCTGTAACCGGAGCGGCAGCTTGTCGGCGTGTGCGCTGTAGGGCGGACGGCGTTGGTGCGCGGTGGGCCCACTCAGCTCGAATCCATCTTGAATCAGCACGCCGTTGAGAAAGATGGTCATGCGCGCCGGCTTCTGGAGCGATCCGTCCGCGTTGAACCGCGGGCGCCGGAAGACGATGTCATAGGTCTGCCACGCGCCGGGCGGCCGACACGCGTTGACGAGCGGCGGATTCTGGCCGTAGATGGCGCCGGCCTGCCCGTCGGGATAGGTGTCGTTCTGGTAGGAATCCAACACCTGCACTTCGTACATCCCCATCAGGAATACGCCGCTATTGCCGCGCTCCTGGCCCTCGCCTTGGGGCGGCGTCGGGGCTCGCCATTCGATGTGCAGTTGCACGTCGCCGAATGAACGCGCCGACACGAGCGTTCCGGCTCCAGGGTTTACTTCGACGTACCCGTCTTTGACGATCCATTTCGACGGGTTGCCGTTTTCATCTCTCCACTGATTGAGGTTGGTTCCGTCGAACAGCACGACGGCATCACTCGGAGCGGGGACGGGCGGACGTTCCGGTCCGGGCTGCACGACAGGCGGACGGGGCCTGTCCATCGAATGAATCGGCCATTCCTGTTGTGGCATAAGCGCGAGTAGTCCCAGTGCGAGAATCACGGCTTCCACGTCCCTTTGGCGACGGCCGGCACAAAGGTATCCACGCCGGGCGGCGGGAAATCAAGCGTCCGGCCCTGCTCGGCGCTCATGTACGCGGTCATCAAGACCTTCACGACCTGCAACCCGTCGTCGAACGTCAGCGCCGGTTTCGTTTTACCGAGGAACACCTGGACGAAGTGCCGGTCTTCGGCCTCGTAACCGTACGCGGCCGCTTCGTTCGCGACCACGGGCATCTGGCCAATCTCGGCGTTCTGCTTCTCTACCAGGTCCTCGCCCGCTTTCCCCTGGACTTCGCGGCTGAAGAACAGCTTGAGTCCGCTATCGAGGGAATTCCACGCCAGGGAATACTCCGGGCCGAGCAGCTCCGCCGAGAGCCGCAGGCCGGCGCCGACAAAGCTCCAGGACGTCGTCGCCTCGCCGAGCACCCGGTGCCCGTCGTCGGTCTCGAATTCGATCACGACGCTCGCGAAGTCCTCCGAGGGCGACTTGTCGTAATTCACGTCTTTCCCCATCGCTGCCGCCAACTTCTTGCTGTAGGCGGGTCTGGTCCACTTGAGGCTGGCGATGTGCGCCGTGACGCGCGACGGTTTGACCGAAGACCTGGGTTTGGTGGGATCGGTGAGCAGGTGCTGCACGAGCAACGACGAATGGCACATCATGTCGTTGAGCACGCCGCCGCCCTGGAGCGCACCCTGCCAGAACCACGGTCCGTGCGGTCCGCTGTGCTCCTCCGCGGCGCGCGCGAGATACGGCCGGCCGGTGAGCTTGGCGCCACGCGCCCACAATAAGCTGCGACCGATTTCGACCTGCGGCGCGAACAGCTGATTCTCGAGATAGCCGTGCGGTAATCCAACCTTATTGACCAACTCCAACACCCTTTTTGCCTCACTCACATTCCGGGCAAGCGGTTTTTCACACGCGACGCCAAGCAACGTGCCTTTGCCGCGCTCGATTGTGCTGACCATCTCTTCGACGTTCTCGATGCGGGCGAAGTTCGGACCGGACAGCCAGATCGCGTCGATCGCCGGATCCTCGACCATGGCGGCGATAGACGGAAACGGCTTCGCCTCGCCTACGCCCAGCTTCCGCGCGATGCCCGCGGTCTCGGCTGCGTTCTTCGCATTGGGGCTCCACACGCCCAGGACATCGGCGTCGCGCACCCCCATGAATCCCTGCAAGTGGAACTTGGCGTTGAACCCGCTGCCCACCATCCCGATCCCCAGTCGTTTCGCCATTCAATCCTCGTACCGGACGCCGAGTTTCTGGAGCGCCGCATCCGGGCAGCCCGTCCACTCGCGCACGAAGGTATTGCCCCGATAGTCGAGATCGGTGATGCCGATCTTGCTCGACCAGAAGCCGGACGCGGTCAGGTCGCGGAACATGTTGAAGAAGGCGACGCCCTGACTGTGCTCCGGTTTTGCTTTTTTAGGCCAGGCAATATCATCCAAAACCGCAGTGCGTTCACGTTCCGCACACTGCAGGAAGGTCTTGCCCGAGCGCTCGTAGCACTCGTTGTCCAGCCACGCGAGCCCGCCCCGCATCGGGACCTGGCCGTCGGGACGGTCGCCCATCATGAAGTCCATGAACTCCGGAACCCCCGCATCGGTCGCGCTGCCGGAGCGCTCGTCGCGCGGGATCACGAGGTCCACGAGCACCCGTACGGTGTCCCACTCGTGCGGCGTAAAGAACGTCGGTGCGTACGGCGCCGCGAGCGATTCACGAGCCAGTTTCGCCGCTTTCTCCGCGTCGGCTGGAGTCCACCGAAATGCCGCCGTGAGCGTGGCCAGCGCCATGGCGCCTACCGCTTCGCGTCGTTTCATAGGGCCCTCTTTTTCAGCTGATCTGCGATGTACTCGCTGGTGCGCCACGACAGAGCCATGATCGTCCAGGTGGGATTCTTGTCCGCCTGCGATGTGAAGGGAGCCCCGTCCGCCACGAACAGATTCTTCACCTCGTGGGTCTGGCAGTTGCTGTTCACCACCGAGGTTTTGGGGTCGGCGCCCATGCGCGCGCCGCCCATCTCGTGGATGATGACGCCGCCCGCCGCGATCCCGTAGCCATCGTCCTTGGTCGGCATCGGCGAATACACCTCGCCGCCCATCTCCGCGATGAGCGCGCGGAAGGTCTCCTGCATGTGCTTCACCTGCAGGTACTCGTGATCGGTCCATTTCCAGTGGAAGCGCAGCACCGGAATGCCCCAGCGATCCACCACGTTGGGGTCGATCTCGCAGTAGCTCCCCTCGTTGGGGATCATCTCACCACGCCCGGAGAAGCCGACGTAGGCCCCGTAATAGCGGCGGTAGTCCTGTTTGAGCTGCTTCCCGTAGCCGCCGCCCGGCGGATAGCGATGGATGCCGCCCATGAAGCCGTACTCCGGCAAGTCGGCGCCGCCCCAGACCTCGATGTGATAGCCGCGCGGGAAGCCCAGGGTTTTGTTGTCGAGCCACCACGGCATGTACACGTGCATCCCGCCGACGCCGTCGTGGTTGTGGGGAACGTGGTCCATCATCTTCGGAATGAAGCCGGAGACGTCGGTGCCGGTGGTGTCGGTCAGATACTTGCCGACCGTGCCGCTGCCATTGGCGAGGCCGTTCGGGAAGGAGGCCGACTTCGAATTGAGGAGCAGGCGCGCCGTCTCGCAGGCGCTGGCGGCGAGCACGACCACCCGGGCGTCGAGGTGATGCTCGCTGCCGTCGGTCGTGTCCACGTAGGTGACGCCGCTGGCGCGCCCCGTCCGATCGAGCGTGATCTCGCGCGCCATGGCGTTCGTGCGCAGGGTCAGCTTGCCCGTCTGCTGCGCCGGCGCGATCAGGACGTTGGTGGAGGAGAAGTTCGAGTTCGTCTTGCAGCCGCGGCCGCACTGACCGCAATAGTGGCACGCAGCGCGCCCGTTGAGTGGGCGGGTCAGAATCGAGAGCCGCGAGGGAACGCAGGTGACGTTCAGCCGCCGCGCTGCCTGCTGGACCAGCAGCTCATAGCAGCGAGGCTTGGGCGGCGGTAGGAACAGGCTGTCAGGCGCGTTCGGAATGTTCTCCTTGCTCCCGAAGACCCCCACCAGCTGCTCGAGCTTGTCGTAGTAGGGACGGACGTCGTCGTAGCTGATCGGCCAGTCATCCCCCAGGCCATCGAATGTCCGTGCCTTGAAGTCGCGAGGCCCGAACCGGAGGGAAATCCGGCCCCAGTGGTTCGTGCGGCCTCCCACCATGCGTGCCCGCCACCAGCGGAACTTGTCTCCCTGGGCGACGGTGTACGGCTCTCCCGGGATCTCCCACCCGCCGATGCAGCCGTCGAACTCTCCGAACGGCTTGAGTTTTGTGGAGGCGCCACGGCGGGGGGAGTCGTACGGCCAGGTGAACATCGCCGAATCGGTCGTGTTGTCCCACGGTCCGCCGGCTTCGAGTACCGTGACGTTGACGCCGGCGCGGGTGAGTGCGTAGGCGGCCATCCCACCCCCCGCTCCTGAGCCGACGATGACAACGTCCACGGGCGACGATTGGTTAGCAGCGCGCATCAGGGCTCCCTGTCATTCCAAGGATTGAGCCACCGTACTCCGAGTGAATGGAAACTTGCGGCCAATACCGGGACTTGCGCCAATCGGCTTTTTTTGGCGTGATGCAGTTCACTTCAAGAACCGAGAGGAACCCCATGACCCGGAATAACTGGATTGCCCTTGCCATTTTGACGAGCGCGGCCGCCATTGGTGCGTGTTCGCCAAAGGGCGGGCAGGCTGGCCAACCCGACCAGCGGAATCAGGCTTCGGATCAGTATGCACGCGACAACTCCGCTCGCGATCCCAAGGATCTGCCGGTTTCGTTCACCGTCCCGCCAGGCACCCATCTGGATCTGACGCTGAACGACGAGCTGAGCTCCCGGAAGAACAAGCCGGGCGACACCTTCACGGCGAAGCTGGCGATGGACGTCCGTGATGCATCCGGCAACGTCGTGATCGAGAACGGCTCGACCGTCAACGGCAGCATCGTGGCGGTGAAGCCCGCGCCGAACCGGCGCACGCCGGGCACGCTGACCGTGGCGCTGACCACGATCGAGACGAACGGCAAGATGTTCCCGATCCGTGCCACGATTGACTCGGTGCAGACTGAGTACCGCACGCAGCAGATCAACGGCCGTGACGCCGCGAAGGTTGGTGCTGGCGCGGCTGCCGGCGCGATCGTCGGCCAGATCCTGTCGAAGAATACCAAGGGCACCGTCATCGGCGCCGTGGTTGGCGGGATCGCGGGTGCCGGCGTCGCCGTTGAGACGAAGGACCTGGACATCGTGCTTCCCGATGGGTCGCACATTTTGGCGACGGTCACCGAGCCGTTGATCGTGGCGATCGATCGCGACGATGTGGGGAACAAGAACTAGCTAGCTCTCAGCCATCAGCTGTCAGTAGCCTAGTGCACCGCCGGCGGACCGTGGGTCGATAACACCCACCCATCCGCCGGCGGTTTTTTGTATGGCCGCCACGGTCCCGCTGCCGCCGCGCCGGTCCACCTGATGCCCCATCGCTTGCAGCGCCTGGATGGTGGACTCGCTCAGACCGCCGCCCTCGGAGCGGATGATGTCGGGCAGCGCCTGGTGATGGAAGCGCGGCACCGCCACGGCGTCCGCGAGCGACATCTGCTGATCCAGCACGTTGAGAATCACCTGCGCCACGGTGGTGATGATCGTCGGGCCGCCGGGCGTCCCCAGGATCATGTACAGCTGCCCACTCGGATCGAGCACGATGGACGGCGTCATCGCCGAGAGCATCCGCTTCCCCGGCTTGATCGCGTTCGCCTCACCCTGAATCAGCCCGAACATGTTGGGCTTGCCGGGCGCGGACGTGAAATCGTCCATTTCATTATTCAGCAGGAATCCCGCGCCGGTGACGGTCACCCCGCTCCCGAAGCCGCCGTTCAACGTGGTGGTCACGGCGACCGCGTTGCCGGTGGCATCCACGATCGAGTAGTGCGTGGTGTGCATCGGCTCGCCGCCGCTCGTGACCTGGGTCGGCGTGGGCGTCGCGCGTTGCGGATCGATCTGTGAGCGCAGCCGAGCGGCGTACGTCTTCGACAGCAGCCGCTTCAGCGGCATCTGGACGAAATCGGGATCGCCGAGCCACTGGTTGCGGTCCATGAACGCGCGACGCATTGCCTCGGTGACGAGATGCACGTACTCGGGCGTGCCGAACGCGGGCAGCGTGTCGTACCCCTCGAGGATGTTGAGCAGCTCGCCCATCGTCACCCCGCCCGAGCTGGGCGGCGGCATCGAATAGATCGTATAGCCGCGATAACTCAGCTGGACTGGGATGCGCCATTTCGCCTGGTAGCGGCGCAAGTCGTCCTTGGTGATCAGCCCACCGCCCCGCTGCATCTCGGCGACGATCAGGTCGGCGATCTGCCCGCGATAAAAGACGTCGGGACCGGAATCACTGATGAGCCGCAGCGTCCGGGCGAGATCGGGCTGCCTCCACATGGTGCCGAGCGCAGGCGCGCTGTCATTCACCAGGAACTGCGCGCGGCTCGCCGGGAAGCGGGCCAGCAGCTCGCGCTCCCATCCGATCGACTGGCTGCGCGCCGAATCAATGACGTGTCCTTCGGCCAGCTGAACCGCGGGGGCGATCAGCGTGGCCCACGGCAGCGAACCGTACTTCTTCCACGCCTCGTGGAGGCCCGCAACGCTACCCGGCACACCCGGTGCGAGATGACCGATGAGACTCTTGTCGGTGACGTTGCCGGTCGAGTCCACGTACATGTTACGCGTGGCGCCGCGGGGCGCCGCTTCGCGATAGTCGAGCGCCGAGACTTCGCCCGCCGCGGTGCGATGCACGATGAAGCCGCCGCCGCCAATGTTTCCCGCGTCGGGCAAGACGACCCCGAGCGCGAACGCGACCGCGACCGCGGCGTCAATCGCGTTGCCGCCCTGCTTCAGGATGTCGAGGCCGACTTGCGTCGCGAGCGGCTGCGCCGTGACGACCATGGCGGCGGGCGCGGTGACCGGCGTCGAGTGCAGCGTCCAGGTCGCGGGAATGACCGGCGTGCCGCGAATGACGGCGGGCACAGCGCCACGGAATGACGGCGCGGGTCTTTCGGCTCGGGATGCGCGGCTGCACGCGGCGACTGACAAACCGAGGAGGAGCGCGAGTGTCTTATGCATCCCCAATCTTGAAGTTGACCCGAGCCGCGGTCAACGTCTAATTTGACGCGACCTTCCCATGACCACTTCCGATTTTCACGACCCGCGGCCCACCGAACAACGCAATCCCCGAACCGAGCGAATTGACGTCGCGTCGAGTCTGGAAATCGTGGACTTGATGAATGCCGAGGACGCAGGCGTCGCGGCCGCCGTGCGTGGCGAGCGCGACAAGATCGCGCGGGCCATAGACCTCATTGTCGCGGCGTTCCAGACCGGAGGCCGGTTGATCTATGTCGGCGCCGGGACCTCGGGGCGTTTGGGTGTGCTCGATGCCGCCGAATGTCCGCCGACGTTCGGCGTTCCGCCCACGCTGGTGAGTGGCGTAATCGCCGGGGGGTATCCCGCACTCGTGAAGAGCGCCGAGGGGGCCGAGGACGACGCCAAGGCGGGCGGAACGGCGATGGATACGGCGGGAGTCACCAGCCGCGACGTGGTGGTAGGCATCGCGGCGAGTGGGACGACGCCGTATGTGCGCGTCGCGCTCACGCGCGCGCAGACCCTCGGCGCACGCACCGTGCTCGTGACGTTCGGCGCCCCTCCCAAGGCGCTCACGGAAACGTGTGACGTCGTCATCCATCCCGTCGTGGGCCCTGAGGCGCTCACGGGATCGACCCGCCTCAAGGCGGGCACCGCGACGAAGCTCGTGCTCAACACGCTCAGCACGGGCGCGATGATCCGGCTCGGCAAGGTGTACGGCAACATGATGGTGGACCTGATGGACTTGAGCACCAAGCTTCATGACCGGGGGGAGCGCATCGTGATGGAGTGCTGCGGTGTGAGCCGCCCCGAGGCGCGCGCGGCGATCGACCGCGCCAAAGGCAGCGTCAAGCTGGCGATCGTGATGGTGCGCCGCGGCGTGGACGCGGCGGAAGCCCGACGCCTGCTCGAAGCGGCCGGCGGCTTTGTCCGGCCCGTGACCGGCGATCCTCCTCGCGTCACACCCTCGTCATGACTGATGTCCTCGCCGTCGGTGTCATGTCGGGCACATCACTCGATGGCATTGCGACGGCGCTCGTGCGACTGCGCGACGATGGACCTGCGGCGACGTTGGTCGCGTTTCGCCAGGAGCCGTACAGCGCCGCGGAGCGAGGGTCCATCATCGATACGATGGCCCGCGGCACACCCAAGGACGTCGCGTTTTTGCACGTTGCCCTGGGCGAACGATTTGCTGGGGCGGTGCTCGCGCTGCTCGCGCAGGCGCGCGTCGCGCCCCGGGACCTTTCCTTTATAGCATCGCACGGCCAGACGATCTGGCATGAGCCGGGCCGCGCGACGTTCCAGCTCGGCGATGCGGCGGTGCTGGCGGAGCGCATCGGCGTGCAGGTGGTAAGTGATTTCCGCGCGCGCGACGTCGCGGCGGGAGGGCAGGGGGCGCCGCTGGTCCCGCTCGCCGACGTGATGCTGTTCGGCCACGAGCAGCGCGGGCGCTGGCTCCTCAACATCGGCGGCATGGCGAACGTCACGTGGGTGCCGCGGCGCGGCGTGACGGCCGGCGCGTTGGCGTTCGATACGGGGCCAGGCGTGGCGGTGATTGACGCCGTGACACGGCGCGTGGATCCGGAGGCGACGTATGACCAGGGCGGCGAGCGGGCGCGTCGCGGCCGTCCGGTGGCAAAGCTGTTGGACGAGCTGCTGGCGGATCCGTATTTCGAGCAGCCGCCTCCCAAGAGCACGGGTCGAGAGCGGTTCGGGATCGACTACGCCGACAAGCTGCTCGCGCGCGTGCGCAAAGCGGGCGGGTCGGACAACGACGCAGTGGCGACGGCCACCGCGCTCACCGCCGAGACGATCGGCCGGGCGATCGGCAAATGGGGCGCGGGTGCGTCGGACCCCACGGCCGAGCTCGTGATCTCAGGCGGCGGCGCGAAGAATCCGGCGCTCGTCGAGCGTTTGGCGGCGCGAGTCCAACCGCGCCCCGTTGTGCTGTTTGATCAACTGTTTTTCGACGGCGAAGCCAAGGAAGCGGTGGCATTCGCGTTTCTCGGATTGCAAACCGTCCTCGGCAAGCCCGGAAATCTTCCTGCCGCGACCGGCGCGCGCGGCCCGCGCGTCTTGGGGCACGTCACGCCGCCATGACGCGTGCACGCCTCGTCTGTCCGGCGCTGCGCTGGCGACGCGGCTCATTCAGATCAGAGCAGGCCAAGATCACCGCGGCGCTCGAGGCCGGCGTCGGCGGCTTCATTCTCTTTGGCGGGACGCGTGCCGCCGTCACCGCCCTGACCGGCGAGCTGCGAGCACGCGCCACCCGACCGCTGCTGCTCGGCTCCGATCTCGAGCGGGGCGCCGGGCAGCAGATCCGCGGTCTCACGGAGCTGCCGCCGCCCGCGGCGCTCGGCTACCTCAACGATCTCGACGCCACGTATAAGGCCGGATCGATCACCGCGACGGAAGCACGCGCGGTCGGGCTCACCTGGATTTTCGCGCCCGTGTGCGATCTCGACATCGAGCCCAGGAACCCGATCGTGCAGACGCGGTCATTCGGCGCCGATCCGCTGCGCGTCGGCGAGCATGCGGGAGCGTGGATCCGGGCGTGTCAGGAGCAAGGCGTCATGGCCTGCGCCAAGCACTATCCCGGGCATGGCCGAACCACCACCGATTCGCACGAAGGGCTGCCGAGTATCGCGGCCGCGGTTGCCGACCTGCAGCAGACCGATGCCGCGCCCTTTGCGGCTGCGGTGCAGGCTGGGGTGCGCAGTGTGATGCCGGCGCACGTCGCCTATCCGGGTTGGGATCCGAGTGGGTCAGCGGCCACGTTTTCACCCGTGATGCTCGACTATTTGCGAGCCACGATCGGGTTCAATGGACTCGTCGTGACCGATGCGTTCATCATGGCCGGTGCGACGGCCGTGGCGCCGGAGGGGGCTGCGGCCGTCGCGGCGGTGAACGCTGGTTGCGACATGCTGCTGTATCCGACCGATTGGGCCGGCGTCGTGCGCGCGCTCGAGGAAGTCGCGCCTGAGCGGGCCGAGCAGGCGCTCGCGCGCTACGAGAAGGCGCTGGACTTTGGGGTAGCGAGCCCCGCGGCCGCGCCACGGGGTCAGCCGACACTCGACGACGCGATGCTCGCCGAGCATCAGCGGTTTGCGGATGAACTGGCCGATCGCGCCGTTCATCTGATCCGTGGCGCTGCGCCGTCGCTCGGTAAGGCAGTCAGTGTGACGATCGTCGACGACGACGTTGGCGGGCCGTATTCGATCCCCCCGCGGGATGTATTCGCGCGAGCGTTGTTGGGGCGCGGTTTCAGCGTTCCCCGATACCCGGAACCCGGCACCCGACACCTGGTTCTCGTGTACGCCGAGCCGCGCTCGTGGAAGGGCCGCGCCGATCTGGGTCCCAAGTCGCTAGGGCGCCTTGGGCGTCTAGCTCCTGACGCGTCGCTCGTGATTCTGTTCGCGCATCCGCGGCTCGCGAGTCAGGTGCCGGGCGATGTGCCGGTGTTGTGTGCGTGGCATGGGCAGGCGTTGATGCAGCGGGCGGCGGCGCGGTGGGTGGAGGCGCAGGTCCGGTAGGATTAGGCTGACCAGCCTAAACAACATTTCCGTGCGTGGCTGCCATTATTCGCTGAATGAACAGCGGCGGCGATATAGACTAGACAGGTATGTCCAATTGACGTTAGGCGGCTGTCGAAGAGATCGCACCACTCTATTAGAAACGTGTCAAGCCGCGACCGGCTCGATGGCACGACTCGCGGAGGTCCAGACTTAGGTGTCTTGCGGCAGGAGATGGCTGAGATGCGACACCGGTGCTAGAT
>DASYTD010000219.1:0-8250 GCA_036002655.1 Gemmatimonadales bacterium | reverse complement strand
CGTCGAGCCGGTCGAGATACTCCCCCGCCTCGAGGGCGAAGAAGTCGCTCATGCCGAGCGGTGCAGGGGCGCCGGGCGTGCTCATATTGGGCAACAACATAAGCGTTCCGTTGTCAGCCGTCAGCGTCCCGTGCCCGTGATAGATTAGGCGTTCTCGTGGCCATGGTGCTCGATGTACAGGACCTGCGCTATCACTTGCCCGGCAACGGGAAGCCCTTGGTCGACGGGATCTCGTTCTCCGTTGGCGCGGGCGAGACATTGGTTCTCCTGGGACGCAGCGGCTCCGGGAAGACGACGACCCTGAAGCTCGTCAACCGCCTCCTCATCCCGACGGGTGGTGCCGTGCGGATCGCGGGCGCACCGGCGGCCGCCGTGGAAGCGACCGCGCTGCGGCGCCGCATTGGATATGTGATTCAGGAAGTCGGACTCTTTCCCCATTTCACCGTCGCGGGCAACGTGGGGCTGTTACCCCGTCTCGAGCAGTGGCCCAGGGATCGGATCGAGCGGCGCGTGCGCGAGCTACTCGCGCTGGTGGGGCTCGACCCCGACACCTTTGCCGCGCGCTTCCCTCACCAACTCTCCGGTGGTCAGCGCCAGCGCGTCGGGGTGGCCCGCGCCCTGGCCCTCGATCCGGCGCTGCTGCTGCTCGATGAACCGTTCGGCGCTCTCGATCCCATCACCCGCCCGGAGCTGCAGCGCGAATTCCGCGCGCTCGAGGGCAGACTCGGCAAGGCGATGGTGTTCGTCACGCACGACGTGCGCGAAGGGTTGTTGCTCGGCACGCGCATCGGGCTGCTCGTCGCCGGGCGGCTGGCGTTCCTCGGAACGCCCGAGGAATTTCGCGCCAGCACGCTGCCCGAGGTCCGTAAATTCATGGAAGCCGCCTGAAGCTATTCGAGTTCTACGCCCGCCACGGGGGCGAAGTGTGGCTGCTCCTGGGTCAACACATCGCCCTCGTGGCGATCTCAACCGCGCTTGCCTCGGCTCTCGGCCTGCCGCTGGGTGTCCTGGTGGCTCGCCATTCCGGCTGGCGCCGGCCGGTGCTGGGCCTGGCGAACGTGTTCCAGACGATCCCCAGTCTGGCGCTCTTCGGTCTGCTGATTCCGGTGTTCGGCATCGGCGCGTGGACGGCGATCACCGCGCTCGTCCTCTACGCGCTCTTGCCCATCGTCCGCAACACCTACGCGGGGATCGCGGGTGTTGACCCCGCGGTGCGCGAGGCCGGCCGGGGCATGGGGATGACGGAGGGCGAGCTGCTGCGGTTGGTCGAGTTGCCGCTCGCCGCCCGCGTCATCCTCGCCGGGGTGCGCGTCGCGACCGTGGTGAGCGTCGGGGTCGCGACGATTGCGGCGGCGATCGGGGCGGGCGGGCTCGGCGTCTACATCTTTCGCGGCGTGGCGACGGTGGACGATACCCTGATCCTCGCCGGCGCCATACCGGCCGCGTTGCTCGCACTTCTCGCCGACGCATTGCTGGGGTTCGCCGAGCGCGGGCTCGTCTGGCGGCCACGATGAAGCGCGTCTTCTTAGTAGCTCTTGTGTTGTTCGGTTGTGCCAAGCGAGATCGTATCGTCGTCGGCGCGAAGAACTTCACCGAGTCTGATCTGTTGGCGGAGATTGTCGCACAGCAGATCGAACGTCGCACGTCGCTGCCGGTGGAACGGCGGCTGCATCTCGGGGGAACGTTCGTCTGCCATCGCGCGATCACGGCGGGTGACATCGATCTGTACGTCGAGTACACGGGCACGGCCTTCACGGCAATCCTGAAACAGCCGCCCATCGCAGACCCGGACAGCGTGTATCGCTTCGTCGCCGCGGAGTACGCGAGGCGCTTTGCCTTGCGCTGGACTGCACCATTCGGCTTCGACAACACGTTCGCGATCCTGGTGCGGCGCGCGGATGCGCGGCGCTACGGCTTGCGGTCGATTGCCGATCTGGCCCGCGTGGCGCCGCAGTGGAAGGCGGGATTTGGCTACGAGTTCCTGGAGCGAAGGGACGGGTTCGCGGGGCTTGCCAAGCTGTACGGCCTGACGTTCTCACAGCCGCCGACGGCCATGGACCTCGGGCTCACCTATCGCGCGTTGGCCGACCGTCGCGTTGATGTCATCGCCGGGAACTCAACCGACGGGCAAATTGCCGCGCTCGATCTGGTTGCTTTGATCGACGACCGCGGCTACTTCCCACCATATCAGGCTGCGCCGGTCGTCAGAGCAGTAGTGCTCGAGCGATATCCCGCCGTTCGAGCAGCGCTGGCGGAGCTGGGCGGCACGATCTCCGATGCGGAGATGCGACGGCTGAACGCGCTCGCGGATGTGGAGCATAAGGACATCGCCGAGATCGCGCGGGCGTGGCTTGCGGAGCGGGTACCCTAAGGAGGCGTTCCATGCCTGATGCAGAGGGTTTCGTTGTCGTTCGGGGTGGTGCGCAAGGCTTTGTGCAGGAGGTTACCGCGGGGCGTCATCACTTCACCGCCGATGAGCCCGTTGCCGCTGGTGGGACAGACCGTGGGCCCGAGCCGTACGATCTGCTCGTGGCCGCGCTCGGCTCGTGAATGTCGATGACCATCGCGCTGTATGCGCGAACGAAGCAGTGGCCGCTCGAGACCGTCGTGATCCGCTTGCGGCACTCGCGGATTCATGCGAAGGACTGTGCCGACTGTACGGCGAAAGAAGACACCATGCTCGATCGGATCGACACAGAGGTGGAGCTCGCGGGCGCACTGACCGTGGAGCAGCGGCGTAAGCTGATCGAGGTCGGGCACAAGTGTCCGGTGCACCGGACGCTCAAGTCCGAGATCAGCATCCGGAACGTGCCGGCGCGGGCCGTCGGCTAGTTTTCGGCCATGCCGCGCTACGCCGCATTTCTCCGTGGTGTCAGTCCGATGAACGCCAAGATGCCCGAGGTCAAGCGGGCGTTCGAGTCGGCCGGCTTCACCGACGTGAAGTCGCTGCTCTCGAGCGGCAACGTTGCGTTCAACGCCCGGGCGGCGAGCGAAGCCACGCTCCAGCGCAAGGCCGAAGCGGCGATGGTTGACACGCTCGGCCAGGCATTTCTCACGATTGTGCGACCGCTAGACGCGCTACGCGATCTGCTCGAATCGGATCCGTATCGCGCGTTCCGGCTGGGCGCCGGGGCCAAACGCATCGTCACATTCCTCCGTGATCAGCCCAAGTCGAAGATTAGGCTGCCCATCGAGCTGGACGGTGCACGCATTCTACTAATGAAGGGAAGGGAAGTCTTTAGTGCGTATGTGCCGACTCCCAAGGGTCCGGTGTTCATGGCGCTGATCGAGAAAACCCTCGGCAAAGACGTCACGACGCGAACCTGGGATACCGTCACGAAGGTTGCGCGCGCCTAATGGATCGTTGCGATGCCGCCGCTTCATGGTGCCACGCCGAACGTGAACACCGTGCGCGAGCGATACGTCCCGCCTGGGCGCAGGATGGTCGACGGGAAGTTGGCGTGATTGGGCGAGTCGGGAAAATGCTGTGTCTCGAGACAGAGCCCGGAGCGGTGCGCGTAGACGCGGCCGCCTTTTCCTTTAATAGTCCCGTCGAGGAAGTTACCGGAATAAAACTGCACCCCCGGCTCGGTCGTGCGGATATCGAGCGTGCGCCCGCTGCTCGGCTCGAGGAGGCGCGCGGCGTGCTCCAGACCGGATCCGCTCGCGCCCGCGAGCACCCAGTTGTGGTCGTACCCACGGCCAACGCGCAGCTGCGTGTTCTCCTGCGCAATGCGGGCGCCGATCCTTGTCGGCGCGCGAAAATCGAACGGCGTCCCCGCTACAGGCGCCACCTCGCCGGTCGGAATCAGCGTCGAGTCGACGGGCGTGAACCCCGCTGCATTGAGCGTCAGCACGTGGTCGAGCACGTCGCCCCCCCCCGCCGCCGTACCGCGCAGGTTCCAATACGTGTGCTGTGAGAGATTCACCGGAGTGGCTTTGTCGCTCGTGGCCTCGTAGTCCACCACCAGCTCATCGCGCGGAGTGAGTGTGTACGTCACGCGCGTGACGACGGTTCCGGGGAAGCCTTCCTCTCCATCCTTGCTCGTGTAGCGCAACGTGACTCCGCCACCGCTGTCGCCCTGGAATGGCTCGCCCGTCCATAAGACCTTGTCGAACCCCCGCAGCCCGCCGTGCAGCGAGTTCGGCCCGTTGTTCTTGGCCAGGCGATAGGTCGTGCCGTCGAGCGTGAACTGGCCGTTGGCGATGCGATTGGCGTAGCGACCGACGATCGCGCCGAAGTACGGCGGGTCCTTGAGATACCCCGCCAGACTGTCGAAGCCGAGCACGATGTCATCGAGCTGTCCGGCGCGGTCCGGCGTGCGGATGACGGTGATGATGCCGCCGTACGTCATCACCCGCACCTCGATACCGTGCGCGTTCGTGAGCGTGAAGAGCTCCACGGCACGCCCGTCGGGCAGCCGGCCAAATGGCGAGCGCGTCCTCATGGTGTCACGCAGCACAAAGAGCACCGAGGGATCAATCGGATAACGCCCGAACCGTGCGCCATAGATCGCGAGTCCTCCCGGTAGCGCCGTATCCACCTCCAGCCTGACGACCATCTCACCGCTGCGGGCGCCCTCGCGGATCGCGCCGGCGGGAATCGGCACGCGCAGCAGCTCTCCGTACGATCCGGCTTCGTAGAGATGCCCGTCGTGCGGCTGGGCGTGCCAGCTGAGGATGCCGCGCGAGTCGGCGGGATCGTCGGGTAGCTCCCACCGGCCCGCGAATTCACCGTTCACGCGCACCGTGACCGCGCTGCGAAATGGGGTGCTTCCCGTCATCGGATAACTGTTGGGGTTGCGACTGGGATCGTGGAAACCGCCGCCGCGCATGTAATCCTGATTGTCGGCCGCTGTCGAATCGCGATCCTTGCCGTTCAGCCGCTTGGCGGATGCTTCGACGAGAAATGTCGCGCTGGCGACGTCGTTCACGGCGAGCCCCGCCGGCCAGGGGATGCGATACTCGAAAAATCCGCTGCCGGCTCCATTCAGTTTGTGGTCGCCGAGGGCGGTCCACTGTTTGAGCGTCCAATGCGCGTCGCGCACCGCGGTGGCCGGCACACGGGCGACTCGCACCCGCCGGCCATCCTGCAGCCTGAGGGCCGCGGGCGCATCGCCTGCGACGATGAACGTCGTGAAGTTGCGCTGCAGCACTGAGTCCTTCGCATCCACGAGGCGCGTTGCCAGCACCACAGTCGCGGGGGGGGGCTCGTTCGGCATCGTGACGGCGAGCGGCGGCAACGGTCGCGACATCCACGGCCGGTACGGCACGCGCGTCACGGACGTGTCCCAGGTGCGCCGCTCACCGAGTGTATTCCAGCCGTACAGCTCGGCGCGCAATGTGAGCGAGTCACCGAATGCCCTACTGCCGGTCAGGAATGACGCGTAGAGCGGCACGTCCACGTGCTCCCCCGGACGAACGGTGCGGCTCAACTCCGGATCACCCACGGCGATGTAGAGCGGAGCGTGCAGGTCGCGCAGCGACATCCCCGCCACGATGTCGCCAAGTCCCGTCTCTTTCCACGACCGGTCGTAGCGCCAGTAGCCATTCCACTCGTTGATGACGTCGTGGTGCTCGGTATACAACCAGCCACAGACCTTGGGATGACGGCGAAACGCGTTGATGGCGCGGTGGTAGTCCCAGCTCCAGTCCACGTCGCCCGTGCTGCCCTCGTAACCCCACACGTTGCCGAACTCCGAATTGCACATCGGCTGCGCGGCCTGGCGCCACGGGGATCGGAAGTTCCAGCCCGAGCCGGGGAACGTGCTGTCGCTCACCCGCTGGACGTGGGCTTCCCAGCGCCAGCCGGGCAGGTACTCGTGCCACGAATTGAGATCGGTCTCCGTGTGTCCGCTGCCGCAGCACACCGAGTTGTCTTCGACGAGTCTCGTGGGATCGAGCGATTTCGCCAAACGGTAATCGCGCGCGACGCGGCGCTCGGTCTCGGGCAGGTACCGGTCGCGCCCCCCGCCATCGACCTTCGTCTCGAGACCCCACGTCTCGTTGAACAGCACCCAGGAGAACACCGACGGATGGTTGTAGTCGCGTTGGATCATGCCACGCAGCGCGGTGTCGTGCTCGCGGAACGCCGCGGAGTCCGGAGGACCCCACCAGTTCGGCACGTCGGCCATGATGAGAATGCCCAGGCGATCGGCCCAGTAAAGTTTGCGCGGCGCCTCGATTTTGACGTGCTCTCGGAGGCCGTTCAGCCCGATCTGGCGCGCGCGCAGGATCTCGTCGCGGAGGCCGCTGTCCGTGGGAAACGTGTAGTAGCCCTGCGGATGGTACGCCTGGTCGAGCGCCAGCTGGAGATAGACGGGCGTGCCATTGAGCGCGACGTAGCGGTACGTCGTGCCGGGCAGGTTCACGACGCCGATCCTCCGCATGCCGAAATAACTCTGTACCCGATCCACGGCGAGTCCGCTGCCGCTGACGCTCACAACGACGTCGTGCAGGAAGGGATCGTCGAGCGACCAGCGGCGTGCGTGCGGCAGCGGGACGTCGAGACGGACGGTCCTTGCGCCGCGCGGTATGCGGTGCGTGACCACCGGCCCCCCCCCGCCGGCGCGATTCGTGAACTCGATGCGCAGGGTGAGCGCGCGCGGGGCGGGATCGAGCAATCGCACGTCCACCCCGACGCCGGCGAGGTCGGCATGCGGCGTGAAGTGGACGAATTCCAGCGGATCGCCGCCACGCGCCTCGAGGTAGACGGTTTGCCACATCCCGCGCGCTTTTCCGTAGCCCTGCTTTCCCTCGAGCTTGAAGGGGTGCGGCGTGTCGTCTACGCGGACCACGAGCCGCTGCGACTCCCCGGGCCGCGCGGGTGTCAGCTCGAAGGCGAACGGCGTGTAGCCGCCTTGATGCTCGCCCAACTTGTGGCCATCGAGCCAGGCGCTCGTGCGCCAGTCGGATGCCCCGAACACGAGAAACACGCGGTGCCCCCTCCCGCGCCATGCTTGTGGCACCGTGATGGTGCGGGCGTACCAGCCGATGTCGCCGCTGTCGGGAACACCGGAGAGCGGCGCTCCCCAGGAAAACGGCACGAGGATCTCGCGGCCCCCCCCCGGGGGGAGCCCGCGGCTCGGCCAGCCCTCGCGTTCGCCGCTCGCTTGCGGGTCGAATGCGAATTGCCAGCGGCCGTTGAGATTGAGCCACTGCGCGCGTTGGAAATCGGGGCGCGGGTGTTCGGGAAGGGGGATGCTGTCGGCGGCGGCGGAGGGACTCGCAGCGCCGACGAGGAGCGCCAGGACCAAGCTACGCCGCGCTGCAACTGAGCTCATGGCGCTATCCTTTAACGAGCTGCACCATCCGGCGGACCGCTTCCTCCAGCCCCCAAAAGATGGCGTTACTCACGATCGAATGGCCGATGTTCAGCTCTTCGATCTCGGGAATCGCCGCGACCGGCTGAACATTCTGGTAGGTGAGCCCGTGACCGGCATGGACCGCGAGGCCGATTTGCTTGGCATGCGTGGCGGCGCGGTGTAGCTCTTTTCGGGCGACATCGCTCCGGCGCCAGGTGTGAGCATAGCGACCAGTATGCAATTCGATCGCGGGGACGCCCAGTGCCTGCGCGATATCGATGGTGCGCAGCGATGGATCGATGAAGAGACTGACGCGAATCCCCGCATCCTTGAGACGCGCGATCGCGCCCTGAAGCCGGCGATCGCCGCGGCGGAGCGCCAGTCCGCCCTCCGTCGTGATCTCGCGCCGTTTCTCCGGAACGAGCGTCGCCTGAAACGGCGGGGGCTTAAGCCGTGTCGCGAGCCGGACGATTTCCGCATGGGCGCCGAGCTCCAGATTGAGCACCGTGCGCACGCTGCGCGCGAGTGCGGTCACATCGGCGTCCTGGATGTGGCGGCGGTCCTCCCGCAGGTGGACGGTGATGCCGTCGGCGCCCGCGCGCTCGCAGGCGGCGGCGGCCTGCACGGGGTCCGGCTCGTCGGTCTTGCGCGCTTCGCGCAGCGTCGCGACGTGATCAATGTTGACGTAGAGACGCATCGTGTCTTAGGTTGCTTCCCTAATGCGACGGATCATTACGTGTCTCCTCCTGTTCGGCGCGGCCTGCGGGGGCCCCAAAACGACGGCGCCGGTCCCGCAGTCCATGAACGAGTCGGTCGCGCAATTTCTCGCGGCGGTGAAGGCCAACGATCAGAAGCGCATGGGCGAGCTGTGGGGCACGGAGCGCGGGCCCGCGGCGAACTCGATGAACGCCGGGGTGCTGCGGCAGCGCCTTACCGTGATTCAGAA
>DASYTD010000218.1:0-14219 GCA_036002655.1 Gemmatimonadales bacterium | reverse complement strand
ACGAGGCGGACGGCTGCGGCGCCGAAGCGCAGCGCGAGCAACCGATCGAATGTCGTGGGACTGCCGCCCCGCTGTAGATGACCGAGCACCAGCGATCGCGTTTCCTTCCCCGTCATCTGCTCGATCGAGTGGGCCACCTTGTCGGCGATGCCGCCCAGACGCGCGTGCTCGGGATCGATGAGGGAGACGGAGCCGCCTTTGGGCACCGCTCCCTCTGCGACGACAACGATGCTGAAGTGCCGGCCCTCCGCTTCCCGGCGGCGGATCTTGTCGCAGACTTTGTCGATGTCGAAGGGGATCTCGGGAATCAGAATGACGTCGGCGGAGCCCGCGATGCCGGCGTTGAGGGCGATGAAGCCGGCGTGGCGGCCCATGACTTCGACCACCATGACTCGCTCATGGCTTTCGGCGGTCGAGTGCACCTTGTCGATCGCGTCGGTCGCGGTGGCGACCGCGGTATCGAACCCGAAGGTCGCGACGGTTCCACCGACGTCGTTGTCGATCGTCTTGGGCACGCCGACGACCGGAAGGCCTCTCTTCCAGAGCGTATGGACGATGCCCAGCGTGCCCTCCCCGCCGATCGCGATCAGCGCGTCGAGACGATTCGCGCGGAAGGCGTCGAACAGCTCCTGCGTTCGGTCGCGCTCTTCCCAGGAGCCGTCCGGCAGCTGGTGCCGCCATTTGAGGGGATTGCCGCGATTCGACGTTCCGAGGATGGTGCCGCCGAGGTGAGTGATGCCGCGAACCTCGTGCGGGCCGAGGGGGATCGGGACTTCTTCGCCAAGCAGGCTGCCGAAGCCGCGTTTGATCCCCACGCACTCCCAACCGCGATGCACCGCGGTGAGTACGGCGGCGCGTATGACGGCATTCAGTCCGGGCGCGTCGCCGCCGCCGGTGGAGATCGCGATTCTCACTGCTTGCCGGCGGCCGCCTCCCGAATCAGCCGGATGACTTCACCAGGCTCGGCGTGGCGCTTGGCCGTCTTCTTGGAGAAGACGCGACGCCCGTCGACGTCGACTTCGAAGACGCCGCCGGAAGATTGAATCAAGCGCACCTCAGCGTGCGCGTAGGAATCGCGGATCTCGGCCGCCAGACCGGTGGCCCGAGGCTCGTAGTTTCAGATGACGCAGTATTCAATTGTGACGGTCATGGCGTAAACGATAGTCGTGCTTGACACACCGCGCCACGCCGCCGACTTTCGCCACAGCTTTATGCGGCTCCTCTCAAGGGTTTCGGCAGCACCGGCGTTGTTCGTCCGCGCCGCCGTTTCTCTCGCCGCACTCGTCAGCTTCGGCGCCGGGCTTGCCGCCCTCGCCAAAGGCACCGTGCCCGCCGGCGGCAATTTGCCGCTCGCCGGTGCGTTGGTCATCCTCGTCGCCGCACTGTCGCGCCGTTACGGAATTGCGCTCCCCGGCAACGGCTTCTCGTCCTACGTCATCGGCGTCATGCTGTTCGCGATTCTCGATCGCGGATGGGCATTCGCGGCGGTGGTCGCGCCGTTCGCGATGCTCGTGGGCGACGTGCTGCTCCGGCGCCTGCCGCTGCGCGCCGCGTTCGGCAACGCCGCGCATCTGACGATGGGAACGACGATCGTCGGGCTGATGTACGCCCGGGTGGGCGGCTCAACCGGCGCAGCCGCGCTCGCCGTCGACAATGTCGGAGCGGTCGCGCTGACCATCGTGATGCTGCCCATCATCGTGAACGGCACGTTCTACCTCGAGCTGGCACTGGGACAGACGATTGCGTGGGTGGACGCACGGCTCACGTTGCAATGGGAGTCGGTCGTCTATCTGGTATCGGCAGCGCTGGCGCTGGGCTGGTTGGCCTTGCTCCACGCCAGCATTCCGGGCGGGCCGCGCGCGCTGCTCACGGGCGGGTTGGCGATCGCGACGGCGGGCAGCCTGCACGTGCTGCGCCTGGGGGTCCGTGCCGACGAGCTGCATTTGATCCAGCGGCTCGCGCAGGCCGTCGCCGCCGAGCTGACATTGAGCCATAGCTTCCAGAAAGTGCAGGAGCTCACCCGGCAGCTCGTGCCGTGGGAGCAGATGGGTTTCGCGCGCTACGATCCGCGCACGCGGCAGATGGAGCTCATCGCCGACACGGCGGCTCAGCCCGGGTCCACGTTCCGGTTCGACTCGGACGCTGGGCTAACCGGCGAGGCGCTGCGTCTGCGCCGGCCCGTCGTGGCGCACGGACTCGCGCGTGACCAGGTCGTGGTACCCGGCGGCGAAACACCGGGCTCGGAGATGCTCGTGCCGCTCTATCATGCCGGCCAGCTCGTGGGGCTGTGGAGCGTGCGGCATTCCGATCCCACCATGTATCGCCAATCGGACGGCGAGTTGCTGGAGCTGCTCGCGCCGCAGCTCGCGCTCATGGTCGCGATCGACGGCTCGCTGCGGCCCGTGACGGGCGCCTCGGATCAAACCATGCAGTACGTGCAGACGCTGACCGCCACCACCGAGGAGATCCACGCGTCCAGTGAGGAGGTGGCCGCCTCCGCGCAGCGCGCCAGTCACGGCGCGGGTCAGGCCGCAACGCTGGTGAGCACTGCCGCCCGTGAGGCGGGACAGCTGAAGGACAGCGCCGCGGAGCTCGCGGCCGCCGGCGACCGCACGCGTGAGGCGGGCTCGCAGATGGAAAAGACGGCGGAGCGGGTCCGCAGCGGCACGCAGAACGCCGTGCGCCAGCTGACCGATCTTGGCGCCACGACCGAAGAGAGCGCCGCCGAGGTCGGACGGCTGCGCGACGTCGCCACGCAGGTGGAGAAGTTTTCAGAGACGATCGGCTTCGTCGCGAATCAAACGAACCTGCTCGCCCTCAATGCCACGATCGAGGCAGCGCGCGCGGGCATTCACGGCAGAGGATTCGCCGTCGTCGCCGACGAGGTGCACAAACTCGCCGAGGCAAGCGGGCGCGAGGCGCGCAACGTCGGCAAAGCGGTCCAGGATACGCGGCGCGCCCTGGATCGCGCCGCGCAGCTGATCGAGCGGATCCGCGGCGACCTCGGGCAGGTCGTCCAAAACTCGGCCGCGTGGGTACAAGACCTCGATCGCATCGCGGAAGCGGCGGCGGAGACGGCCCGCGCCGGCAAACAGGTAGCGGAGTTCGGACGGCAGAGCGCGGAGTTAGCCAGCAAAATCACCGAGTCGCTCGGTCAGGCCCGCACCGGAGCGCAGACCTCCAGCCAGGAAGCCGAAGCAGTCGCGGCCGCCGCCGCCGAGCAGCTGCGAGCGATCCAAGACCTCGCCCATGGCGCCACCGAATTGTCGGCTCTCGCCGAGCAGCTATCTCAGGCGCTCCGCTTCATCCGCGGGGGAAACGGTCATCCGTAGACGGATCGTTGCCGCGGCGTCAGTCCTCATTGCGACTAGCGTGGGAAGCTGCACCAGCGACAGCTCGTCGCCCACCGATTCCGCCCGCATCGATTACGTCGCCGGCGCCATCGAGCCGATTCTCACGCGCGGGGAGCGCTTTGCCATCGAAGGTTTCGGCTTCGGTGCCGTCCCCGGCACGGTGCTCTTTACACGCATCGGCGGAGGAACGATCGAAGCGGCCGTCGCCGACTCCGAGTGGACGGCGTTCGCAATTACCGCGGTGGTTCCAGATTCCGCCGCGCCCGGACGCGAGGCCCTCGGCATCGTAACCGCGGCGGGCACCACGCTCCTCGCGACCATCTTCGTGCTGCCCCGCTCATCGTTCAGTCCCACGACGTTGACCTGGGTCGCGCGTGCGGCGTTCCCCGGCGCCCCCGCAGGGATCGGCCTGGCGGCAGCCGAATTCCCGGCGGCGGGCGGGGTCCTGGGCACGACGCTGTACGCCGCCGGAGGCGCCGAACCAGCGCAGATGCAGCCAGACACCGGCGTCTATGTGGCGCGCGCGACGAGCGGTGGGGCAGGGGCCATCGACACGTGGATCCGCCGGCGCGCGCTTCCCGCGCCGCGCGCGTTTGCCGCTACGGTGGTCGCGACGCGGTACAACTCCCGCTTTCGCGGCAGCGCCCTCTATGTGATCGGTGGGATCGATGCAACGGGTCGAGCGCAGGCGTCCGTTTTTGCCGCCGACGTGACGCCGGACAGCGTGACCAGCTCGTTCGTCTCCCTCGAGCCGTTGCCCGCGCCGCGCGCCGGCGCGATCGCGATGGTCCGGCGTGGCAGGATTTACGTGATCGGGGGGACGGATGCGCTGGGCCACCCTCAGGCCACCGCCTACCTGGGGCGGATCGGCGCGGACGGGCACATCGACGGCTGGTACCTCCAGCCAGCGCTTCCCGGTCCCCGCGCCTATGGCTCCGGAATCGTGCGCGAGGCCCTCGTCGTCGCGATTGGCGGGGTCGTCGATAGCGTCCCTCCCGGCGGTGGACTGGCAGCAGGGACCCAGCGGCTGGTGACCGGGGATACGGCGGCGGTAAGCCTGTTGTCGGGATTCTTCACGAGCGCCTGGGGCGCCGGGCCGGCGCTGCTCCCGGAGGGCCGGTCGCAATTCGCGCTGCTGGACCTCGATTCGACGGTACTGGTGGTAGGCGGCATGTACGCCGGCGCGCCCACGAACTCGGCAGAAACGCTCGCGGCCTCCGTCGTCGGCGACTCCGTGAGCCCGTTTACCGGCCCCGTCGGCAACCGCATCGCCGACCAGATGTGCCTGGCGGAGACGGCCGGAACCCTAGTCGGACCGGCAGGAATCACCTGGCGGGAGGCGGACGGGACCCATCGCGGGCTGGTGGTCGGTGGGGTCGATCTGGCCACGCAGGCGCGCCGCAGCTGCGCCTGGGGTTGGTGAACGAGAGGCCGATTATTAAAGTGGAGTGCCGCTAACCTCGGGGAGAGACATGCGCGCGCGGACGATCCTGCTGGTGCTCTGTCTCATCGCCGCTCCTGCCGTTTGCGTCGGCCAGCATACTCACCAGTTCGAAATCGGTGCCTACGGGTCGTTTACGCGCTACGATCGCGCGTTCGGCCTCGACAACCAAATCGGCGGCGGTGGCCGGCTCGGCTACTTCTTCAGCCGGGTACTGGGCGCGGAGTTCGACCTCGGATACCAGCAGCCGACACCGACGGGCGGCAGCACCAATGCGACGCTCGCTTTGTGGAGCGGCAGCCTGACGCTCAATTTCGGTAACGAGCACAACCTCTTCTATATCCTCGGCGGCTACACACGCGTCGGGTTCAGCGCTAACCCCGCCTACGACTTCACGGACAATGGATTCCACGGTGCCATCGGCGACCGGATGTTCCTGGGTGAGCGGTTCGCCGTGCGCATCGAGGGTCGGGCCATCTACTCGCCCAGCACGGGATTCCCGAGCGGTGCGTGGGCGGGACATGTCGTCGGCTCGGCAGGCCTCTCCATATTCACCGGCCCAAGCGCGTTCCGGGACGCCGATCAGGATGGCGTCGCGGACCGGCGTGACACGTGCCCCGGCACGCCCGGCGGCGCGGTGGTCGATGCGCAAGGCTGCCCGAGCGATTCCGATCGCGACAAGGTCTACAACGGGCTCGACGCTTGTCCCAACACCGTCGAGGGCGCGGAAGTCGACGCGCGCGGCTGTCCCAAGGATGCCGACGCTGACGGCGTGTACGACGGCATCGACAAGTGCCCGGCGACGGCAACGGGCTCTCGCGTCGACGCGCGGGGCTGCCCCACCGATACGGACGCTGACGGCGTCCCCGACGGGCCTGATCAGTGCCCGAACACACCGGCCGGCGCGACCGTAGACGCCAACGGCTGTCCCGTGGACAGCGACCGCGATGGTGTGCCGGACGGCATCGACAAGTGCCCGAGTACGCCAGCGGGCACCGAGGTGGATACGGCGGGGTGCCAGCGCGCGTCGGATACCGATGGCGACGGCGTCGACGACACCAAGGACAAGTGCCCCGGGACGGCCACGGGAACGCGCGTGGACGCCGCCGGTTGCCCCATCCTCTTTACAGAAGCACGCACGCCGGTCGTGTTGCGCGGCGTGACGTTCGAAACGGGCCGCTCGGCGCTGAAGCCGGACTCCTACACGATTCTCGACATCGTGGCGGCGTCGCTCATCGCCAATCCCGACATCAAGATCGAAATCGCGGGCCATACCGATGCGACCGGATCGGCGGCGACCAACACGCGCCTCTCGCAGGCACGTGCCGACGCCGTGCGCGCGTATTTGGCGAGCAAGGGCGTGGCGCCAGAGCGCATGGTCTCCAAGGGATACGGCCCCTCGCAGCCGGTCGCGCCGAATTCGACACCGGCGGGCCGGGCGCAGAATCGGCGCGTCGAACTGCGGCAGACAAACTGAGGCGGAGGCCAACTCGTGAGAAAGCTCGCGGCAATACTCGTGGTGCTCGCTCTGAATGGAACCCGGCTGGCGGCGCAATACGACCGCCGCTATGAAGTCGGGCTGTTCGGATCGTTCACGAAATACGACCAGGCCTTCGGTATCGACAACAAAATCGGCGGGGGCGTGCGCTTCGCGTACGCGTTCACGCCGATGATCAGCCTGGAAGCCGAGGGGCTGTTCCAGGGGCCGCAAGACGCGGGCGGGGTGCATTTCGAGCCGCTCATCGGCAGTGGCAGTCTCGTGGTGAACGCGCTGAATGCGAGCCGCATGTCGGTCTACGTGCTGGGCGGCTACTCGCTACTCGATTTCGGCAATTCGAACCCCTATCGCTTCACCGACGGCGGCTTCCATGGCGGCGCGGGCGCGAAGTTCTACATGAGCTCGCGGTTGGCGTTGCGGTTCGAGGCGCGGGGCATCTACACCCCGGAGACAAAGAGTGCATTCGGTCAGAAGAATGCGACGCATCTCGTCGGGTCGGCGGGGCTGGCGTTTTTCGAGTCTGGCAGCGCGCCCGCCGCTGACGCCGATCGCGATCGAGTCTCCGACAAGCGCGACGCCTGTCCCGACACACCCCTCGGCGCCACCGTGGACAGACGGGGATGCCCGGCCGACGCCGATACCGACGGCGTTCTAAACGGCATCGATGCCTGCCCCAACACGCCGACCGGTGCCACGGTGGACGCGACCGGTTGTCCGCATGATCAGGATGGCGACAAAGTCTTCGATGGGATCGATCAATGCGCCGATACCCCGGCGGGGGTGACGGTCGATGCCAAAGGCTGCCCGCCGACGCCGCCGGATTCCGATGGCGACGGCGTCAACGATTTGCTCGACAAGTGCCCGGGGACACCGGCCGGCGCGACGGTCGATCCGACCGGATGCCCGATCGATTCCGATCACGACATGGTCTGGGACGGGCTCGACAAGTGCCCGGATACGCCCACTGGCGCGGTCGTCGACACCAACGGCTGCCCGCTGGATTCCGACGGGGACAGGGTGTTTGACGGTATCGACCGTTGCCCCGACACCGTCGCCGGCACGCCCGTGGACTCGTTCGGCTGTCCCGCGGACACCGACAAGGACGGGGTTGGGGACGGCTTCGATAAGTGCCCCAATACGCCGCCGGGAACGCAGGTGGACGCGAACGGTTGCCCGCTTGCCAAGGACACCGACGGCGACGGCGTGATCGATCCACAGGATCGTTGCCCCAACACGCCGGCTGGGTCGCGCGTGGATCAGTTCGGGTGCTTGATCCTGTTCGAGGAGCGCGCACCCGCGCCACCGGGAGCTCCCGCGCCGGCGCGGCCCACGCTGATTCTCATGGGCGTAAACTTCCAGAGCGGCCGATCGGTCCTGACGACGTCGTCATATGCCATTCTCGATCAAGTGGCCGCCTCGCTGGTCGCGAATCCGGAGATCCGGATCGAGATCGCGGGATATACGGACTCGACAGGAAGCCGGCCGATGAACCTGCGGCTCTCGATGGCGCGGGCGGCGGCAGTGCGCGCGTATCTGGCTCGCAGGGGAGTGAGTCCGATGCGGATGCAGGCGCGGGGATTTGGGGCGTCGGGCTACATCGCGCCGAATACCACGCTCGAGGGTCGAGCACAGAACAGACGGGTAGAGTTGCATAAACTGAACTGACGTCGGACTGTCGGACCGTCGGACTGTTGGAGCGTGAAACGACCCCGGTCGCGCGACGCGACCGGGGTCGGTAGTTTTCTGGCCCCACGACGAACCGAGAGATCTCCATGTCCCAGCGTTGGATGCTCGCGCTCGTTCTGTCCGTCAGTCCGACGGTCGGACTGTCCGCACAGGCTCGTCCCTGGCAATCGACTGACTACTATCGGCTGACCATCGTGAGTAACCCGGCGCTGTCACCGGACGGCCGGCGAGTCGCGTTCGTCGTGACGACCGTCGTCGAGGACAGGGACCGGCGCCACAACGAGATCTGGCTGGCGCCGGCCGACGGCTCCGCGCCGGCGTTCCGCTACACCAGCCCCTCGACCGAGGCCTCGAGTCCGACGTGGTCACCCGATGGCTCGCTCCTCGCCTTCTCGAGCAAGCGCGAAGGGTCCGATGACGACATCTGGTTCCTGCGGACGACGGCGCCGGGCGGCGAGGCATTTCAGATCACGGGGGTGCACGCGATGCCGGTGTTCTCGGGCGATGGGAAATCGCTGGTGTACGCGTGGCGCGGCGATGAGCCCGACAGTCTCAAGAAGGAAACGTGGCGCAACCGGGTGTCGCCGGCGGCGATCACCCGCGGGCCCGATCCCAAGCGATTCGACGGTCGGGTCTACACGTCCATCCCCATCGTCGGAGATGAACGGGGTTATCTCGCACCGCGCGAGACCCGCCGACCGAGCCACCTGTATCTCGTTCCGGTCGGCGGCGGCACGCCGCGGCAGCTCACGACGGGCGACCTGAGTCAGAGCTCGCCGGCGTGGTCGCCTGATGGCAAGACGATCGCGTTCGAGCAGGACACAACCGAGAATCAGGAAGTACGCGACGATTCGTGGCCGGCGCTGTTTCTGTTGACCGTCGCGGACGGGACGACCCGTCCGCTACCCACCGGCTTCCCCCAAAGCAGCAGTCCCGCGTGGTCGCCGGACGGCCGGACGATCGTCTTCGTGTGCTCCAAAGGCCGGGGATTGGCGAACGACATCTGTGTGGCTCCGACAGCAGGAGGAACAGCGCGGAATCTGACGGCCGACTGGAGTCTCGATCCGAACAATCCGACCTGGTCGGCCGACGGCAAGACGATCTACTGGAACGCGGAGGCCAGCGGCAACGTGCATTTGTTCGCGGTGGCGAGCGCCGGAGGTCCGGTTCGGCAGGTCACCAGCGGGGAGCGGCAGCTGCGCGGCTTCACGATCAGCGCCGACGGGCGATCGCTCGCGTACACCGCGAGTGACGTCACGCATGGGACCGAACTGTACGTGGCTCCGCTCGCGCGCGGCGCCGAACGGCGGCTCACGTCGTTCAATGATTCTCTGTTCAAGCAGGTCACGCTGATACCGGCCGACACATTCTGGTTCACCGGAGTCGGTGGATTGAAGATCGAAGGCTGGGTGATGCAGCCGTACGGGTATCAACCCGGCAAGACCTACCCACTTGTCCTCTCGATCCACGGCGGGCCGCACTCGAACTATGGCAATGTGCTGTTTCCCGAATTCCAGATGCTCGCGGGCCAGGGCTATTGGATGCTGTTCACCAACCCGCGCGGGTCGAGCGGCTATGGCCACGCGTTCACGTTTTCGACGCGCGGGCGATGGGGCATGGAGGACTATCAGGATCTGATGCAGGCGGTGGACGTAGCGATCGCTCGGGCGAACGGGGGCGTGGACACGACGCGCATGGCGGTACTCGGCGGCTCGTACGGCGGGTTTATGACGAACTGGATCGTGGGCCACACGAACCGCTTTCGGGTCGCCCAGACTGACCGCTCGATCTTCAACTGGTACTCGTGGTACGGGTCATCGGACGCGCAGGCACTGACGGATTACGAGTTCAGCGGCCCTCCCTGGGACAGCGATTCACTCTACCGCGTGCTCTCGCCGATGACGTATGCGCACAACATGCGCACGCCGATGCTGATCGTGCATTCCGAAGACGACAAGCGCACGCCGATCACGGACGGCGAGCAGCTGTTCATGTCGCTCCGCAAGCGCGGTATTCCGGCGGAATTCGTCCGCTACCCGCGCTCGTACCACGGATTGTCACGCACCGGCCCACCGTGGCTGCTCGTGGACCGGCTGGAACGGATCCGCACCTGGTTCGCGCATTGGATCGGGACGGGCGACGCGATGCCCGCGGCAACGTCGGGCCTGCATTGATGCTGCGGAGGAGTTTGCTGCTGGCGCTGGCAGGCATGCTGCTGGCAGGACCGGCGACGGCGCAACAGCGGCGTACTCGACGGCCAGCGCCGCCGCCCCCCGCCGCCGCCGTTATTCCCACGCCGCGGTCCATTTTGGGCTTCGACCCCGGCGACGACCGCAAACTCGTGGAATGGCCCGTGCTGCTGCGCTATTTCGAGGCGCTGGCCAAGGCCAGCGACCGTGTCGACTACCGGGACATCGGCAAAACGACCCTGGGCGCACCGTTCATCGCGCTCGCCATCTCCAGCCCCCAGAACCTCCGGCGGCTGGACTACTACCGGCAGGTCAACGCCGGCTTGGCGGATCCGCGAGTCTTCCGCACCGCCCGCGCCGCGCGCGAGGCGTTGCAAAACGGCAAGACGATCGTCCTCATTACGTCCAGCATTCACTCGACGGAAGTGGGAGGGCACCTCTCACCCGTTGCGCTCGCCTACCGGCTCGCGACCGACACGAGCGCCACCACGCGCGCGATCCTGGACAACGTGATCCTCTGGCTGGTGCCCTCGCTCAATCCCGACGGCGTCTCGATCGTGGCGAAATGGTACAACCGCACGCTGGGCACGGCCGCCGAGGGGACATCGCCGCCGGAGCTGTATCACCACTACACCGGCCACGACAACAACCGCGATTGGTACGCGTTTACGCAGGTCGAGACGCAGCTGACCGTCGATTCGCTGCACAATGTTTGGCATCCGCAGATCGTGCACGACATCCATCAGATGGATGCGAACGGCGCACGGTTGTTTCTGCCCCCCTATCTCGATCCGGTGGAGCCCAACGTCGATCCCCTGCTGATCGATGGCGTGAATGCGCTCGGCAGCACGATGGCGTGGGAGCTCGCCGGCCAGGGCAAGACGGGCATTTCGATCAATTCCACCTACGACGCCTGGACCCCGGCGCGCGCCTACCAACACTACCACGGGGGCGTGCGGATTCTTTCGGAGACGGCAAGCGCCGATCTTGCGTCGCCGGTCGACGTTCCCTTCGATCGCCTGCAAGCGCGCGAGCGCGGCTACAATCCGCGCGAGCGGTCATGGAATTTCACCAACCCATGGCGCGGCGGGCGCTGGACGCTGCGCGACATCGTCTCCTACCAGACGGAAGGTGCCTACGCGCTGCTCATCCACGCTGCGCGGGACCGTGAGCGCTGGCTCGCCAACTTCTTCAACGTCGAGACGCGCGCGGTGCGCGGCTGGGGCGGACGCGAGTGGCCATACGCATATGTGATTCCCGCGCGCCAGGACTCGGTGGCGCTGAGCGCGTTGCTCGGCATCCTGCGCCGCGGTGGAGTCGAGATTCGTACGGCGCTCCAGTCGTTCAGTCTCCAAGGCCAGCGTCACAGCGCCGGGACATACGTCGTCGTGCTGCGCCAACCGTACGCGGCGTTCGCGAAAACGCTGCTCGAGGTCCAGCGCTACCCCGATCGCCGGCTGTATCCCAGTGGGCCACCCGAAAAGCCGTACGACGTCACGGCGCACACGTTGCCGTTGCTCATGGGCGTCACCGCGATCGCGGCGAATGACTCGCTGCGCGTGCCGCTCTCGTCGCCGGTGACACCGCGCGTCGTCGCCATTGTTCCCGCGCTTCGTGATTCGACACCCCCGCGCATCGGCCTCTACAAATCGTACGACGCCTCGATGGACGAAGGGTGGACGCGGTGGATATTCGACAACTGGAAAGTCCCTTACACGTCGCTGGTCGATTCGGTGGTGCGCGCCGGGAAACTGCGGGATCAATTCGACGTGATCATTCTGCCCGATCAGTCGCCGCGTGAACTACTCGAGGGTCTGGCGCCGAGGTATCCGGCACCCTTCGCGGGCGGCGTCGGTCCCGATGGCAGCGACGCGCTGCGCGAATTCGTCGTGGACGGCGGGACGCTCATCGCGCTGAACGAGGCCAGCCGCTTTGTGATCCAGGCGCTGTTGCTTCCCGTGCGCAATGTGCTCGAGGCAGTGCCCGACGAGGATTTTTACGCCCCCGGCTCGATTTTCCGTCTCGAGCTCGACACAACGCAGGCGGTCGCGCGCGGCATGCCACGCGAAACGATCGGCTGGTTTCAGGGTGGCCCAGCGTTCGAGGTGCTCGATTCGACGGTGTCACGCGTGATCGGGCGGTGGCCGGAAGATCCGGCGCGCGTGCTGCTCTCCGGCTGGGTGCTGCATCCCGATCGCATCGCGGGAAAAGCGGCCATCCTCGAAGTACAGCAAGGAGCTGGGCGCGTCGTGCTGTTCGGCTTGCGGCCGCAGTATCGCGGCCAGAGCATTGCGACTTACCCGTTGCTATTCAACAGCTTACGCCTCAGATGAAGAGTTACTCCTTGCCCGGCCCGGGGTGAGTTTCCTATGTTGGTGGCCCCTATGCAGTTGGCCCGCCAGGCAAGCGTTCTCTTGTTCTGGGCCGCGACCATGAGTCGCGGCCTTTTTGCGCAGGCATTACCGGCGTCCCCCGACAGCATGCAGCTGCGCGGCGTCGAGCTGCGCTATGTCTTGCCCGAGCCACTCTTCGATAACGCGTCCGCGCTTCAGCCGATCAAAGCGCTCTACGTCAATGCGTGGGCGTTTGGATCGGCCAAACTCGGGCAACTCGTTCGTCTCGCCGATTCGACGGAGATCAATGCCCTCGTCGTGGACGTGAAGGACGACACCGGTTGCTTGCTGTATCCGTCGGAGGTCAAGGTGGCGCAGGACATCGGCGCCACGCGCTGTGTGCGCACGCGCGACGTTCGCTCGCGCCTCGACACGCTGCACGCGCACGACATCTATGCGATTGCGCGCATCGTCGTCGCCAAAGATCCGCTGCTCGCCGAAGGCCGGCCGCGGTGGTCGGTGCAACACCGCGATGGCGGGCTGTGGCGCGATCGCATCGGGAGCGCATGGGTGGACGCGTACAACGACTCGGTGTGGATTTATGCCGCCCAGCTCGCCGAGGAAGCCGTGCGGCTCGGGTTCAGTGAGGTGCAATTCGATTACGTGCGCTTCCCCGACGAGCCGAAGGAAGCGATGGCCCAGGCCATCTTTCCCGCGCGGCGCGCCGGTGAGACGCAGCGCGCGGGCGTGCAAGCGGGAATCGCGATCCTCGCGAACCGCATCCAGCCCACCGGCGTACCGATCACGTTCGATGTCTTCGGTCTGACGGCGTCGGCCACCGGCGACCTCGGCATCGGCCAGGTGTGGGAAGATTTCATCACCGTCGCCGACGTCGTGCTGCCGATGGTCTACCCCAGCCACTACTATCGCGGCAGCTATGGACTCGCCTGGCCAAACAGCGAGCCCTACCGCGTCGTGCGCAACGCGCTCATCGAAGCGATCGAACGCACTCGACCGTTCGCGAACGCGGCCACCATCCGTCCGTATCTCCAGGCGTTCACGCTGGGCCGCCGCAAACCGCGCTACACTCCGCACGAAATCCGCGAGCAGATTCGCGCCGCCGAAGAGCTCGGCATCACCACGTGGGTTCTTTGGAATCCCCGCAGCGTCTATCAGCGCGACTCACTCCGTCCGTACCGGGACGTCGTAACGGTTACCGGCGGCGCTCAGTAGCGCCATATTCTCGCACATGCGAACGCTGTTGATCCTACTCGCGCTTGCGGGATGCTCCGACGCGAGCGGCATTGACCCCGATGCGATCCCCAAACCGGAGATCGTGGCGGTGCGCATGGCCCTCGACTCCGCCTTCCTCCACGACACGAATCTGGACCCCGCGTTTACCGGAGACTCGGGACTGTACGCGCTCATGTCGGTGCTCGTGTTCCCCTTCCTGGATCGCGCTTCGCGCATTCCCCAGGGCTCCGATACGACGCGGCTCGTCGGGATCGAATTCGACATCGACGCGACGCAAGGCGGAACGCGCGTCACGAGCAACCTGACCGCGATCCTCGCGTGGAAGGGCTACGACTCCACGAGCGGCACGATGGACACGGTGTTCTTCCTCCTGGGATCCGGGCGCGCTCCGGTCGGCGACTCGCTATGGTCGCGCTTCACGCTCGATACCGCGGGTACAGGGACGGGTTTCGTGATCCATCAGGC
>DASYTD010000217.1:0-4148 GCA_036002655.1 Gemmatimonadales bacterium | reverse complement strand
GCCGATGTCGGCGACGGCTGCGGTCCCCCCTGATTGACGCGCGCGACCGGCGCGTTCAGCGCATCGAACCGTCCCGCCGAAAGCAAACGGGCACGCGCTTCGCGCACCTTGCGAGCCCGCACGCGCAACACGCCGTCTTTGCGAAAGTCGAATCCGGGAATTTCCCAGCGGGGATGCCTGCGGCCCTGAGCAACCGCATCAGGTGGAACAATCGCACACAACAGGGCGGCGACGCCCAGGTATCTGACAACGTATGACACCACCATGGACCTCCGGGTGGAACGGCGTAATCCGGGCGAATGTCGCAATCTAGAATACCCGGCAGGGGCCCCGTAAGGCTGTGCTGAGTCTCACATTGAGCCTTGCGAATTGCGTAAGGTCGGGCTAAGCTGTACCACCGCTCCCCATAAGATCCGAGGCTTCGTGCGTACAGAGACCCTGCAGCATATCGCGCTGTTCGACAAGTGCAAGAACTTTACCCGGGCGCGCGAAATCCAGGCTGCCGGGCTGTACCCGTATTTCAAGCCCATCTCCCGCTCCGAAGACACCGTGGTGGTGATCGAGGGTCAAGAGCGGATCATGATGGGGTCGAACAACTACCTCGGCCTGACGCACCATTCCGAAGTGTTGGCCGCCGCACAAGCGGCGCTCACGCGCTACGGCTCCGGATGCACCGGCAGTCGCTTCCTGAACGGGACGCTCGACCTCCACGAGCAGCTGGAAACCGAGCTGGCGGAGTTTTTCCGCAAGGAATCCTGCCTCGTGTTCTCGACCGGATATCAGGCCAACCTGGGCGTGATTTCCGGACTCGTCGGCCGGAGCGAGGTCGTCTTCCTCGACAAGCTCGATCACGCCTCGATCGTGGACGGCGCCAAGATGTCGCATGGCGAGACGGTCCGCTTCAACCACGGCGACCTGGCCAGCCTCGAGCGCAAGCTGCAGCGCGTGCCCGAGGGCACCGGCACGATGATCATCGTGGACGGCATCTATTCGATGGAAGGCGACATCGCCGACGTTCCGGGCCTGCTCAAGATCGCGCAGAAGTACGGCGCGGCGCTCGCGATCGACGACGCGCATTCCGTCGGCGTGCTCGGCCCCAACGGCGACGGCACGGCCGCCCACTTCGACCTGGTGGATGAAGTCGATCTCATCGTCGGCACGTTCTCGAAATCGCTGGCGTCCATCGGCGGGTTTGCGGCGGGCTCGGAGAATGTGATCCACTACCTCCGCCACCACGCGCGTCCGCTGATTTTCACCGCCGCCCTGCCGCCCTCCAACACGGCCGGCGTGCTGGCCGCGCTGCACGTGATGCAGCGCGAGCCGGAGCGGCGCGAGCAGCTGTGGCGCAACACGCGCCGGCTGCAGGAAGGCATGCGGTCGCTCGGCTTCGACATCGGGCCGACCGAGACGCCGATCGTTCCCGTGCTGATCGGGCCGCTCGACAAGACGTTCCTCTTCTGGCGCAAGCTGTTCGACGCCGGCGTGTTCACGAACCCGGTGGTGCCGCCCGCGGTGCCGCCGTCCCAGTGCCGCCTGCGCACCAGCCTGATGGCGACGCACACGCCCGACCAGATCGACCTCGCCCTCGAAGTCTTCGGCCGCCTCGGGAAAGAGCTGGGGGTCATCTGACCGCAGTGGAGATCGTGCCCGTCTCTGACGGGCGCGGTCTCGATCGCTTCATCGCCTTCCCGTACGACCACTACCGCGATGATCCGTTGTGGGTGCCGCAGCTGCGTCGCGACATGCGGACGCTGCTGTCGCCCGCGGAGAATCCGTTCTTCCAGCACGCCGAAGCCCAGTACTTCATCGGACTGTCGGACGGTCGGACGGTCGGACGGATCGCCGCGATTAAGAATGACATGCACAACAAAGAGCACAATGATCGGGTTGGATTCTATGGCTTTTTTGAGTCCATCGACGACCAGCAGGTGGCGAACGCGCTGTTCGACACCGCGGCCGCGTGGCTGCGCACGCGCGGCTTCGACACCATGCGCGGGCCGATGAGCCCGTCGGTCAACGACGAATGCGGGCTCCTGATCGAGAACAACGGGACGCCGCCGTCGCTGATGATGCCCTACAACTTTTCGTACTACCGGGCGCTCCACGAGCGCTACGGCTTCACCAAAGCGAAGGACCTGCTGGCGTACGAAGGTGGCGGCGCGGAGGCAGCCCCGGAGCGATTCCACCAGCTGGCACGTCGCGCCATAAAGCGTTCCGGGATCACGCTGCGCACGCTCGACATGAAGCGCTTCGACGCCGAGGTCGAGCTCATCAAGGCGTTGTACAACAGCGCATGGGAGAAAAACTGGGGTTTCGTACCGCTGACGGACGCGGAGATCGATCATCTGGCGAAACAGCTCAAACCAATCGTCGTGGCGGACCTCGTGATCTTCGCCGAGCTGCATGGGAAAATCGTGGGGTTCGGGATCGGACTCCCGGACTTCAATCTCGCGCTGTTGCACAACCGCTCGGGCCGGATGTTCCCGGGAATCCTCAAAGTCCTCTGGCACGCACGCAAGATCTCACGCGCGCGCATTCTGCTGCTCGGCGTGATCCCGGAGTTCCGCGGTCGCGGCGTGGACGCGGCGCTGTACGATGGCGTCTGGCAAAACTCCGTGAAGCACGGCATGCCGCGGGGAGAAGCCGGCTGGATTCTCGAGGATAACGCCCTGATGAAGAAGGCAGCGACCCAGCTCGGCTTCCGCGTCTCCAAGACCTACCGCGTCTACGATAAGCCGCTGTGAACGTGTTCGTGACCGGCGGCACCGGGTTCGTCGGTGCGCACCTGGTCAAGGCGCTGCTGGCACGCGGAGACTCCGTCACTGCGATGGTGCGGCGCCCTGCCCTCGCGGAGAAGCTGGGCTGGGGCCCGGGCGTTCGGCTGGTGCGGGGCGACCTCCAGGATGAAGCCGCGCTGCGCGAAGGCTGCGCCGGCGCCGACGTCGTCTATCACGTCGCGGGCCAGATCGCTGCCCGCAACGCGGCGGAGTTCATGGCGACGAACCGCGACGGCACGGCCAACGTGCTCGAAGCGGCGCGCGACGGCGGCGCGCGCCGGCTGCTCTTCGTATCCTCCCTGGCCGTTGCCGGGCCCACGACGCCCGGTCATCCGGTGGATGAAGCTCGACCGCCTGCGCCGGTCACCGACTATGGGCGGTCCAAGCTCGCGGCCGAGGTTCTGGTCCGCGCGATGCCCTTCGCTTGGACGATCGTGCGGCCGCCAGTGGTGTACGGGGAGTGGGATCGCGGCACGCTGAAGATCTTCCAGCTGGCGCGGCGAGGCGTGGTTCCGGTATTTGGTGACGGATCACAGGAATTGTCGGTCATTCATGCGGAGGATTTGGCGCGCGCGTTGATCGCGGCCGCCACCGCACCGGCCGGGGTGGGACGCGTGTATTTTGCGTCGCACCCGACGCCGACGACGAGCCGGGAATTGGTCCTCGCGGCCGGCCGGGCGCTGGGACGGGGGCGCGCACCGGTGATCATGCCGGTGCCGGCGATCGTCGCGCGCGGCGTGCTCTGGGTGGCCGGCGCCCTTGCGCATATTGCCGGGCGCGCCACCTTGCTGTCGGCCGACAAGGGCAACGAGTATCTGGCCCCGGCGTGGACGTGCCGGAGCGATGCGCTGACACGGGACACCGGCTGGCGCGCCGGCATCGCACTCGATGATGGGCTGCGCCGCGCCGCCGATTGGTATCGGGAGGTGGGATGGCTGTAAACGGGGGTGGGCGCAATTGGGGAGGCGGCGAGTCACTGTGGCGCGGCTACACGGCCGTCGATCTGGCCACCGCCGCCTACGTTGTCGTCGCCACGGGTGCCGTGCTGTTCTCGTTCCACGGCGAAGGGATCCGGGGCTGGCCCTGGCTGCTCGGCGCCCACGCGCTGATCGCCGCCCTCGTTCTGATCGCGCCGAGCGCGCGCAACGCCGGACCCGCAGGCCGGTTTTTGGGCGACTGGTACCCGATGCTGCTGCTCCCCGCGCTGTACGGCGAAATCGGGGTGCTCACCCTCAGCGCCGGCTTCCAAAACGATCATCTCATCCAGCGGCTCGAGACGTGGGTGTTCGGATCGCAAATCTCGTATCGCTGGATTCGGGAGTCGCCGAACGTGGTGCTGTCGTGGGTGCTGCACGCGAGCTATCTCGCCTA
>DASYTD010000216.1:0-4100 GCA_036002655.1 Gemmatimonadales bacterium | reverse complement strand
CCCGGATACTGCTGGTGGATCGCTTCGGCAAATTGCTTCGCTTCCGCGAGATCCGGCTTCCCGGTTTCGAACCACAACATGTCGGCGTACGGGGCGTAGGCGCGGGCCCGCGCGATCGCCGCCTCGACGCCGTCGTGGATCACGAAGAAGCCTTCGGGCGAGCGCTCGCCCGTACACCAGCGGCGATCGTACTCGTCGATGTCGCTCGTGAGCAGCCCGGCGCTGTTCGCGTCGGTACGGGCGATGAGGATCGTGTCCACGCCGCACACATCGGCAGCCAGCCGGGCGGCGATCAACTTGGTGATGAATTCGCTCGTGGGCACGAGCACCTTGCCGCCCAGATGGCCGCATTTCTTGACCGACGACAGCTGATCCTCGAAGTGCACCCCGGCCGCCCCTTCGAAGATCATGAGCTTCATCAGCTCATAGGCGTTGAGCACGCCGCCAAATCCCGCCTCGGCATCGGCCACGAGCGGCACGTACCACTCGACGGCGTGGTCGCCGTTCAGATGGTGGATCTCATCGGCACGGCGCAGCGCATTCTGAATCCGCCGCAGCAGGTAGGGGACGCTGTCGGAGGGATAGAGGCTCTGGTCGGGGTACATCGTCATGGCGTTGTTCGCGTCGGCAGCCACTTGCCAGCCGCTGATGTAAATCGCCTTGAGGCCCGCCCGGACTTCCTGCACCGCCTGGTTTCCCGTCACGGCCGAGAGCACCGCGACATACGGCTCCTCGCGCATCAGCCTCCACAGGCGCGCAGCGCCGTGACTCGCGAGCGTGTGCTGGATCGGGAGCGAGCCACGCAGTCGGTAGACGTCTTCCGGCGTGTAGGTCCGAGTGATCCCCTGCCAGCGCCGGTCGCTGCGCCACCGCCGATCCATCTCTGATACAAATGCGTGCTTGTTCATACCGCCCCCGTTACTCCAGATGCTCGTATGCGACGAGTGTAAGAAATTCCGGGAATTCCACGCCTGTCATCAGCCGTCCGAACAGCTCGGCGGCGAGATCGAATTTGCCGCCCTTCAGATTCTTCGCTTCCATCTCTTCGGCCATGATCGATTCGACCAGCGCTTGCGTCACCGCCCGTCCATTGGTGAGATGTGCGCCGTGTCGCACCCATTGCCAGACTTGCGACCGCGAGATCTCCGCCGTCGCGGCGTCCTCCATCAGGTTGTAGATCGGCACGCAGCCGACGCCGCGCAGCCACGACTCGAGGTATTGAATGCCCACGTCCACGTTCGTTCTGAGGCCGGCCTCGGTGATTTCGCCGTCGGGGACCGTGAGCAGATCGCGCGGCGCGACGTGCACGTCCTCGCGCAGCACGGAGAGTTGGTGGGAAGCGGCCAGTGAAGCGAATGCCCCACTGGCCACCGGCACGAGACCCGGATGTGCGACCCAGGTGCCATCATGACCGGCATGCACCTCCCGTATCTTGTCCTGCCACACCTTGTCGAGCGCCGTGGTGTTGGCCGCGGCGTCGCCCTTGATCGGAATCTGCGCCGCCATGCCGCCCATCGCGTGGATGCCGCGGCGGTGGCAGGTCCGGATCAGCAGGTCGACGTAGGATTTCAAGAAGTGGCGGTCCATCGTCACGCGCGCGCGATCGGGCAAAACGAAGTTTGGCCGGCTGCGGAATTTCTTGATGAAGCTGAAGATGTAGTCCCAGCGGCCGCAGTTCAGTCCCGCGCAGTGATCGCGCAGCTCGTACAGGATCTCATCCATCTCGAAGGCGGCGGGGATCGTCTCGATCAACACGGTCGCCCGGATCGTGCCGCGCGCAATCCCCAGCGCTTCTTGCGCGAAGACGAAGACGTCGTTCCACAGCCGCGCCTCGAAATGGCTCTCGAGCTTCGGCAGGTAGAAGTATGGACCCGAGCCCTTGTCGATCAGCGCCTTCGCGTTGTGGAAGAAGAACAGGCCGAAGTCGAACAGCGACCCGGAGACGGGCTCGTCGTCCACCGTCACGTGCCGCTCGACGAGATGCCAGCCGCGCGGCCGCACCATCAGCGTCGCGGTCGTCGGATTCAGCGCGTAACGCTTTTCGCCGCTCTGGAATTCGATGCTGCCCGCCACGGCGTCGCGCAGATTGATCTGGCCCTCGATCGTCCCGCGCCACGTGGGGGCGTGCGAGTCCTCGAAATCCGCCATGTAGACTTGCGCGCCGGAGTTGAGCGCGTTGATGATCATCTTGCGGTCCACCGGCCCGGTGATCTCGACGCGGCGGTCGAGCAAATCGTGCGGGATCGGGGCGACGCGCCAGTCCGCTTCGCGCACGTCGGCGCTGCTCTTCAGGAAGGTCGGGAAAGCGCCCGCGTCGAAGTCGCGTTGCCGGTCGGCCCGGCGCCCCAGCAGCTCGCGGCGGCGCCGCTCGAAGCGGCGGGCCAGAGCGGCGATGAACGCCAATGCCGGTGCGCTGAGAATCTCGGAGTATGCAGGCGTAACTGGCGCGCGAATTCGGACACTCGGCGCTGAGCCGTTGCCCGCCGGGGAGGCAGGAGCCTGGGGGTCGATCGAGATGGCTGGCATCTTCCTCCCAGGACGATTTGGCAAGTGTCGTGCCTCCAAGCCGGGGTTGTCAGCTCCCTCAGCGAAGTCCTTATTACCCAAGATGGTAACCTCTTCTCCCATCGGGCAATCCGTGCCACGGCGCGAGGGCGCCGCCAAGGTGACCGGCGCCGCCCGCTACACGGACGACCTCGTCATCCCCGGGGCCTGGTACGGCAGGACCGTCCGCGCCACGGTGCCGCGGGGCCGGATCCGGTCCATCGCCCTGGCCCCTGCCTTCGACTGGGCGCGCGTCGTGGTGGTGACAGCGGACGACATCCCCGGGGACAACGTCGTGAACCTCATCCGGGACGACCAGCCGGTCTTGGCCCGCCTGGGTGGGGAGATCCGGCACCGGGAGGAGCCCATTCTCCTGCTGGCGGCGTCCGATCGGGCCACGCTCGAAGAGGCGGTCAAACACGTTCGCATCGAGTACGAGACCGCCGAACCGGTATTCGAGATCGAGAAGGCGACCGAGGTCTTCAGCACGGTCGAGATCAGTAAGGGCAAGGTTGTGGAGGCTATGAAGGACGCCGAGGTTGTGATAGAGCGCACATTCCGCGTCGGTCTTCAGGAGCAGCTCTATATCGAGCCTCAGGGCGCCATCGCATTCCCGTATCGGGAAACGAGAAACGGAACACGGGAAACGGGTGTGACCGTCGTGGGCTCGCTACAGTGCCCCTACTACGTCCACCGGGCGTTGAAACGGGCCCTCAAACTGACCGATGAACAAGCCGTCGTAATCCAGGCTGAGACCGGCGGTGGGTTTGGGGGAAAGGAAGAGTACCCGTCAATCGTCGCCATTCATGCGGCGTTGCTTGCCCGCAAGGCGGGACGGCCGGTGCGGCTGATCTACGACCGGCACGAGGACCTAGCGGCCACCACGAAGCGTCATCCAGGCGTCATCACCCATCGCACTGCGGTCAAAAGAGATGGAACACTGCTGTCCCAGGACATCGAGATCGTACTCGACGGGGGCGGCTATTGCACGTTGACCCCGGTCGTGCTGTCCCGAGCGGCGATCCATGCCGCCGGAGCGTATTCCTGTCCCAATGTGCGCATTCGGGCCCGGGCGGTAGCGACCAACACGCCCCCGAACGGCGCATTCCGCGGCTTCGGCGCTCCGCAGTCGCTCTTCGCCGCCGAGCTGATGGTCGAGCACGTCGCCGAGCGCCTGGGTGTCTCGAGTGTGGACCTGCGGCGCAAATGGATGTTGCGCCTCGGCAACACCACGGCAACGGGCCAGAAGCTCACCGAGAGTGTGGGCTCGGAGCTCGTCTTGGACGCAGCCCTCAAGGCAGCTCCGCCCGTCCGCCCCTCCGCCCGTCCGTCCGTCCGGCGGGGGAGGGGCCTGTCTCTGGTATTTCATGGATCCGGCTTCACAGGGAGTGGGGAGAAGAAGTTAAGCGGCACAGTCGCGCTCGAGGCGCTGGCCGATGGGACATTCCGCGTCCTCACGGCCTCCACCGAGATCGGCCAAGGCACGAAGACCATCTTTTCTCAGCTTGCCGCGGAAGCATTGGGTGTAGGGATGGACAAGGTACTCTTTGCTCCGC
>DASYTD010000215.1:0-11861 GCA_036002655.1 Gemmatimonadales bacterium | reverse complement strand
GCGTGCAGCTGTGGGTGGGCGCGCGCGCAAGGTAGAGCAGCAGCGCGAGGTTCTTGCGCCACAGCAGCTCGGCGGGAGCCGCCGCGCCGTTCACCGTGACGTCGAGCGGGCCCAATGTCCGGCAGCGAATCACATGCCCCCCTGCCGGCTGGGGCAGTTGAGCTCGTCGGCGCGTCTCTGAGCCGTATCGGCGCGCGCGCCATACGGGGCCGGAGCCTGGGACCACTGCCGCACCACTGCAGCGTACGCCCGGCACGTGTCACCGGCGGCAGGCCCTGCCCTGGGAGTGTCGAGCAAACGCGCCAGCCGCCATTGAGCCAGTGCACCGAACGCCCAGTCGATTTCCGCCGCCTGCGGGAGCCCTGTAGGCAAGCCGACGATGTCGTTATGCTCGTGCCACAGCAATTCACTCCTGGCCCCTTCGATATCTCCGGTCCGGGCGCGCCAGCCGGCGCGCTGGAGATGGACAATCGTGCGAAAAAACGGATCGACCCGGCGAGCGGCCGCGTCAACATCAACGGTGTCCATGATCGCGAGGGCGGCACGCAGCCGGCCGGCCGCGGCGAGCGAATCGGCCGTGATCAGGAGCGACAATGCACGAGGTGCATCCGATCGCAGCAGCGAGCGGTGCTGCAAGAGCGCGCTCATCCACACGGCTCGATAGCGCAATCGCTGCGGTATGTCTCCGCCGGCGATCCAGGGTCGCAACGCTCGATCAGCGTTCGCGGCGGTGATACCGCCAGCGTCGTCGAGTATGGCCAAGGCACCCTGCAGCTCGGCGGCGAAAAGCTCGATTTCCACCTCTGGGGCGATGTCGGTGAGCCGCCGCGCCAGGTCCTGGGCTGCGCCAATCTGACCCACCGCCAGCGAGCCCAGTGTTTGTGCGATCAGGCCGGACCGCTGCAAATCCCGCGACGGGTTGGATTCCAGAATGCGGCCTAACGCGATCGCTCCCCGTGACGCTTCGAAGCTGGGCAACATGCGCGGTCCCGCACCGAGGACCGCGCTGCTCTGCGCGGTGGGCTCGCCCACTGCCTCTTTGGTGAGTCGCAATGCCTCCGGTTCGGGAAGAAAGCGCCACGCGAATCCCAGCCTGAGGAGCGAGCGCAATACCATGGAATACGCATCGTGCGCCGTACCCAGCGAATCGAGCGCGCGCGCGGCACTCGTCGAGTCATCCTCGGCGGTGGTGACCCAGGCGAGATGTTCCCACGCAGGCCCGAAATCGGGCCGCAGCGACGCCGTCCGCTCCAGGGGAGAGATCGCCTCGGCGCGCCGGTGCCCGGCGAGCGGTCCACGATGAAACAGCTCGTCGCCCAGTTGAAACCATCCGAGGAAGAAATCGCTCTGGCTTTCGGTGACGGCCCGCAGCGTGTCGAATCGAGCGCGCAGCGGAAGTTGCGCCGCGCGAATGAGACTGGCGTACCACGTTGGGAACGCATCGATGTGGTCGAGGTAGCGTCGCGCGCGGGCGGGATCGTGTTCGCCGCCGCCGAGCCACCGCTCGATTTCGGTGATTCGCCACGAGCAGATCAGGCAGGTTGAATCGGTGCGCTCCGCCAATAGGTAGGCGCGGTGCGCGTTCTCCCACTGCGCGTCAGCGACGAGCCGTTCCGCCTCGAGAAAGCGCAACAGTCCTTGCGACGTCCTGGGCAATGCGCCCACCGGTAACGAAGCAGCGAGGGGACTCTGCTTGTCCCAAACCCCGAGCAGAATCCGATACGTGATCGAGTCACGTAACGCCGGCCAGAGCTCAAACGGCACGCGCCACCGGTGCGCCGGGATTCCCCCCGTTAACTGCAGATCGGCCTCGCCGCTCGTCACCGCGATTCGCGCCTGAATCGCCAGCGCTGCCGGCCGCCGGCGCAAGAATCCTCGCGTCGGTGCGAGGATGAAATCGGGATGACCTTCAAGATCCGATCGCACCCTGCGGAGCAGCGAGTCGGCAACGTGCCGATGCTCCGGCGGGCCGACGTAGTCGATCTTATCGAAACCCACCTCCAACGCGCCGGGATTGGTGGCGGGTCCGCGCAGCGCTTGCCAGCCCTGCATCAGCAGCGCGCCGGCCAGGAGCCCGGTGGCGATGAACAGCGTGACGCGAAGCGGAATGTTTGCCGCGCGCGTGCCCTCGAGCGCGCGCCGGAATGCTGCGGCATCGGGCAAACGCTCTTCGGGCTTCTCCGCGACCGCGCGCCGCAGGACACGGGCGACGTTGCGCGGTATACCGTCCCATGCAATCGGCTCTCCGCGCCTTGGAAAAACTCGGCCGGTGAGGGTCTCGTACAGGAGGACGCCGGTCGAATAGATGTCCGACCGAGGAGTGATCGGACCGCCCGCCTCTTGCTCCGGCGACCAGTACCCGGGCGTTCCTTGTCCGGGTGTGGCGTAACGTGGTGTGCCTGACGCGTCAGACGCCGCGAGAGCGATTCCGAAGTCGCCGAGCACGGCGCGCTCCGGCAATAGAAACACGTTGCTCGGCTTCACGTCGCGGTGCGCGAGTCCCAGGCGGTGCACCGTTTCGAGACCGTGGAGCAGGTCGATCCCCAGCTGCAGGGCCTCGTCGAGGGAGAGGGCACCGGTCTCGAGCCGCTGCGCCAACGTCGGGCCGTTGACCAGCTCCATGATGTAGTATTGGAGCCCTTCGCCCTCTCCGGTGCGGTGGATCACGACGATGTTGGGGTGCCGGGCGCTGGCGAGGATGCGGGCCTCGCGCAGAAACGCCTCCGCGCCGGCGGCACTAGCGAGCTCGGGGCGGAGGACCTTGATCGCCACTTCCCGCTTGAGCATGAACTCGTACGCGAGGCACACGCGGCCCCAGCCACCACCGCCGAGCTCTCGCTCGACGCGATAGTCCGGCGATACGGCCCGTTGCAGGCGCTCCAGGAGTGGATCAGCCGCCATGGCTCCCCGCAGAGAAGCTACGGCTTGACGCCGTCTTGCGCCCGCCCGGCTACCCTCCCTGGCCATGACGGCCAGTGTACAGCACACATCCGGTGCGTTCCTCCAGGCCCCGCTTGGGCGGTGGCCGGGCCGCGCCTGGGGTACGCCCGCGCCCGCCTACCAGCTGATCGACATCGCGCCGGAACAGCATCCGTTCCTGCGCAAGCTGTTCGATGCCTTCGGCTTTCGGGTGCTGCGCGTGTGGGTCGATGCGGCGATGGCCCCGGAAGGATTCGAACGGCAAGCGTGCGACGGATTGGTGACGGCGCTGGGCGAATGCGACGGGCGGACCATCGCGGTCGCGTGGAGCGACTTCCGAGTCAAAGGGTCCTCGTACGGCCGGCTCAACTCGCGCCGCTTCACCGCCTTCCTCCGCCACCTGCGCGAGCTCCCTGAACCGATTCCGCTCGTTTACGTCGTCAGCTCGGCCGGCGTCAGCCTGATGGAAGGCCGCAGCGCCTTTTCCGATGCGTTCGAGCTCTGGCCCGAGCTCCTGCGCTACGCCGACGAGCGCCTGCTGCTCACCTGCGCTGCCGGCAAGTGCCTGGGATTGGCGCCGCTGTTGTTCGGTCTCGGTCAGTACCGCGTCGCGGTAGCGCGGAGCACCCACATCAACCTCACCGGGCCGGAGGTCATTCGCCTCTTCTTCGGCACCGGTGTCGACTTCGAGACTCGCGCCGCCGCCGAGCGTTGCCTCGAGTGTCACGACCTCGTGCATGAAGTCGTGCCATCGCTCGACGACGCGTTGACTCTCTGTCGCGGCTTGATTTCGCGCGTGCCAGGATGGCCGCCGGAGTTGGGCGTCCGCACGGGGGCGCTGTTGCTGCGGTTTCTGGACGGCCCGCCTCGGGAGGTGGTGCCCGGCTGGTGTCCGCGCGTGCGCCTGTTCGTCGGAACACGCGGGGGGAAGCCGCTCGGTGTCTTCGTGAATCCGCTCGAACGGTCGAACAACATGATCACCGTCCGAACACTCGAGAAGTACGCGGCCGGGCTCGATCTCTTCCGCGCGCTGCGGCTGCCGATCGTGAGCATTCTCGATTCGCCGGGGATCGATCCACGCTGCGATCAGAGCGACGCCAACAACATCCGCCGGATCCTCTGGGTCGGCGAGAAGATCATCCGCTATCCGCACGGCGCCATGAGCGTCGTGGCGGGGCGGTGTTTCGGTGGGGCGACCGCGCTCGCGATTCCCAAGGTCTTCGGCGGCACCCGGACCGTCGCGCTGCGCGGCGCGCAGATCGGTGTGATGCACGAACGCATCGTGGAGCAGGTGCTCGGCGGCAGTCCCCGGCTGCTGGCGGAATGGCGCGACGCCGCCGCGGCGCAGGACGACGGCTTGGGCGATCTACTCGCGCAGGGCGCACTCGACGCCGTCGTGGATCCCGACGATCTGCCGGGAGAAATCGATCGCTTCCTCGGCTACGCCACCGCGCGGCCGCACATCGTGCACGCGCCTCGCCGCCGGCAGAGCCGGCCGTACCGTGCCGAGCGTGTGCGGTGAACGCGCGCATCGCGGGCGTCGGCCACTACCTGCCGGGTTTACCGATCACCAACGACGAGCTGATCGCCCGGCATCGGCTGCGCATCAAGCCGTACTTCATCCGCAACCACGTCGGCGCCGAGACCCGCTATTTCGCCGCGCCCGGCCAGGCGACCTCCGATCTCGCGGTCGAGGCAGCGACGCGGGCGATTGCCGCGAGCGGCGTTCCGCTGACCGAAATCCGGCGCATCCTCCTCGCGACCGTCTCCGGTGATTACCCGACGCCGGCCACCGCCTGCATCGTGCAGCGCAAACTCGGGCTGCGTGGACGCGCGGCGATCGATGTGGTGGGCGCGTGCTCCGGTTTTCTCCAGGCGCTCGACCTGGGCAGTCGCTGCGTCGCGACGGGTGAGGGTCCGGTGCTCGTGATCGGTGCAGATGTCCGTTCGCGCCAGCTCGACTTCACGGATCTGCGCACGGCCTTCCTGTATGGTGATGGGGCAGGCGCCGTCGTTCTCACGGCGGGCCCGGGGGGCGCCGAAATTCGCCACTCGATTCTGACAGCCGACGGCGACGGCGCTGAGGCCGTGTACATCCCCGCCGGCGGATCGCGCGAGCCGATCACGGAAGACGGGCTTCGCCGCCAGCGCAACCGCATCACGATGGCCGACGGACGGCGCGTGGCTGATGCCGCACGCGCCGGATTCCGTCACCTGGCCGACCGGCTCGTGGCGGAAACCGGAGTCGCGGCGCGCGATGTCGGCTTTGTGTGTCTCCACCAGCCCAACCTCTTTCTCGTCCGGCAGATCCTGAGCGACCTCGGCATCGCCGAGGAGCGGACCTGGATCAACTTCCCGGCGTACGCGAACACGACGTCGGCGTCCGTCCCGATCGCGCTTTCCGAAGCAGTCGCGGCCGGGCGGATCACGCACGGGGCGTGGGTGTGGCTCGGCGCCGTCGGGGCGGGGTTTGCCGGCGCGATCCAGCTCGTGCGCTGGGGCACGGTGGCAGCCGCATGATCCTCGTCACCGGCGCGAGCGAGGGGATCGGGTTCGCCTGCGCACGCGAGCTGCTCGCGCGCACACCGGCGTCCGTGCTCGCGACCGGCCGCTCCCTGGCGAAGCTCGCTGGTGCCCGCGACTCCCTGCCACCACCCGCGCGAGAGCGATTCTGCACCCTGGCGTCCGACCAAGCGCGCGGCGCCGATGTCCGAGCGCTGGTTTCGCGACTCGCCGGAGCAGCGACGATCCAAGCGGCGATCCTGACGGTCGGCGTGAACCCCGCGTACGCGGAAGGCCCGCGCCGTCTGCACGCACTCTCCGCGGAGACGATCGAGGAGACCGTTCGCACCAACTGCATCCACACGATGCTGCTGACGACGGCCCTGCTCGATCGCTTTCGGCGCCAGCGGGCGGGCGTGCTCGTCTGGATCGGCTCGCAAGCGCAGGCCACGGGGCTTTCCGGGGCCGGTCTCTACAACGCGACCAAGTCGTTTCTCTCAGGGCTGGCTCGCACCGCGCACAACGAGTACGGCGCGCGGGGCGTCCGTGTACACCTCGCGCATCCGGGCCTGGTCCGCACACCGCGCACGGCCGCCGTGGCCGACGCCTTCGCGCGCCGTCATGGGCTGCAGGTGAGCGACGCGTCGCAGGTGGCGCGGCAGATCGTGGATCTCATGCTCGACGGCGATCCGTGCGCCGTGGAAGTGAACCTGTGCTGATCCTCGAGCTGCTGTGGTGGGCGGGATGGGCGTGGTTCGCGGCATGGGTCGCTTTACCGCTCGTCGCGATGCCGCTCCTCGGCCCCGGGTATGGCTTCGTGTTCTGGGCCGTTCTGGCGCCGTGGTCCGGGCTGGTGGGCATGGCTGGATTGCACCGGCTGTTGCCGAGCAGCGAGCCAGGAACCTTTCGCTTTCCGGATCGGGGCACCGTGCGCTGGGGGCTGAAGGGATGGGCGCCCTCGCTCTATCTCACGCTGTTCCAGCCCACACTCTTCACCAGCCGCTTCTTCCAGCGGCTGGTATTGCGGGCGTTCGGCGCTCGCCTCGCGCCGGGAGCGTGGCTCACGTCGCGCACGATCGTGCGCGAGCCACACCTCGTGCGCATCGGCGCGCGCAGCGTGGTGGGCGAGTATGCGCATCTGATCTGCTCCTACCAGCCGAGGCCTGGGGTGCTCATCGTCGCCGAGGTCGTCATCGGCGACGACTCACTCGTCGGCGGCTACAGTCATGTCGCGCCCGGTGTGCGGATCGGCTCGCGCTGCGTGCTGGAGCACGCGGTCGTGATCGGTGCCCGGACCACCATCGACGATGACTCGCGGATCGGCGCGGGGACGACCGTCTACAATGCCGCGCGCATCGGCCGGAACGTGCGCATCGGCAAGAATTGCTTGATCCCCTCCGGCTCGGTCATCGCCGACGGCGTTCAGATTCCCGACGGCACAGTGCTGAGTCTTGAGGCGGTGTCATGATCGCCTCCTGGTTGTTTCGGCGGGAGTTGCAGCGCTTCCGTGCGGCATGCGGCAATCCGCGCGTCGCCCAGGCGGCTCAGCTGCGACGCATCCTCGCGGCGGCCGCGAGCACCGAGCTCGGCGTGCGCCACGATTTCGCGCGGCTGGCGAGGATCGCCGATCCACTCGCTCTGATGCGCGCGTTTCAGCGGGACGTCCCCATCCGCACGCACAAAGAGATGGCGGACGATCTGGAGGCCGTATATACCGGCCGCTGGCAGTCGGTCTGCCCGAGCCCACCGCTCTGGTTCGCCATGACGGCGGGGTCGACGGGGCGTTTCAAGTACATCCCTGTCACGCGGGAATACCGTCGCGAGATCTCGCGCAGCGCGATGATCTTCAATGGCGCGCTCGAGGATTGCTTCCCCGAGATTCGCCGCCTCAAGACGCAGTTCCTGGTCGGCTCCGCCGAGGGCGGCCGCTCGCCTGGTGGGGTGCCGCAGGGATTCGCGTCTGGATTCAACTACAAGAACCTGCCGTGGTTCGTGCGCCGCCGGTTTGTCATGCCCTACTGGGCTTTCACCATCGATGACCCCGAAGAGCGCAGCTATGCGGCAGGCCGTATGCTCATGGACGAGCGGCAGCTCGGCGTCCTGACGGCGATCTCGCCGCTCAACCTCATCAACGTGCGGCAGGCGTTGGACCGCAACGTGGATCGCCTCATCGGCGATGTCGCCGCCGGCACGCTGACCATCCGTGGCGCGGCGGCGGTGCCCGGCGCCTGGTCGGGCCGTCCCGATCGCCGTCGCGCCCAGGCGTTGCACGCCGCCTGGCACGCGACGGGCACGTTGCCCCCCGAGCAGCTGTTTCCCGCGCTCCGGGTGCTGGTCTGCTGGCGGGGCGGCAACATGAGCTACTACCTCGATGACCTTCGCAGCGCGTTCGGAATCGATCAGACGTTCGAGTTTCCGATTTCCGCGAGCGAAGGGGTGTTCGCGCTGCCGGTGGCTGCCGACCGGCCGGGCGGAGCATTGGCCGTCACCACCCATGTCCTCGAGTTCCTGCCCGAAGAGGGCGGCGCCGCGTTGCGAGCCGACGAGCTCGAGGTGGGTCGCGAATACCGGATCGTGGTCACGAACGGCGGTGGACTCTATCGCTACGACATGGAGGACATCGTACGCGTGACGTCGTTCTTTCGCGCGACGCCCGTGATCGAGTTCGTCAGCAAGAAGGACCACCAGATCTCCGTGAGCAACGAGCGGCTCACCGAGCTCGATGTGACGCTGGCGATGCAGGAGGCCACCCGCCGCTGCGGGCGTCGCTTCCCGGAGTTCCTGTTCGTGCCATGCTCGGATCGGCGTTATCGGGTGGTTGTCGACGCCGCCAGCTGCGGCGACGGCGCCGCGCTCGAGACGGTCGCGCAGGCCATCGAACAAGAGTTGCGCGTGGCCGCCAAGGGCTACGACTTCGAGCGCGAAGACGCGCTGCTCGCTCCACTCCAGCTGGTCGTCGCGGAGCGCGGGCAGCTCCGAGCCTGGCTCGAGCGCCGCCAGGGGCAGGCGCTGCCCAACGCGCAGATCAAGCCGTTGCATCTCACCAACGAGTTCAACGCGCACCGCGCGTTCACGGCGATGGCGACCTATGCGGCTTGAGGCACGCGGCGTGCGGGTCGTGGACGTGGAGACCTGCGACTTCGGTCTGATGCCGGCGTACGACACGGCGGCCGTATTGCAGGCGGCGCGCCCTGCCGACGCAGCGCGCTATCGCACGTCGGCAGCCTCGCGTCGCTTACTGGCGGAGCTGGGCGTTGCCCGGCGCTACCTCACGCAGCTCCCAGGACAGCCGGCCGCGCCCACGCGCCGTAACGCCCTCGATCTCGCCCGCTCGGCCGTCCAACGGCTGCAGCTGCGTCGTTCGCGCGACTTGGCCCGCCTCGACGCACTGATCTTTGTCAGCACGTCGAATCCCCACCCGTGCAACAGTCAGGCCGCGCTGCTTGCCGATGCATGCGGCCTCACCGCGTCCTGTATGGATCTCAAGGCGGGGTGCAGCAGCGGCGTGCTCGGTTTGATGCAGGCGGCGCTGCTGCTCAGCTCGGGGTGCGAGCGCGTACTGGTGGTCATGGCGGAGAATCTCTCGCAGCTCACTCCGCCCGACGATCTGCGAATGCTCCTCACCGTGGGCGACGGCGCGGCCTGTGTCCTGCTCGAACACACACGCGACGGCGGCGGCGGGTTTCTCACGATGACTCACGGAACCGAACCGACGCTCGCCGGAACGATGACCCTCGCGTCGCAGTTCCCGCCTGTGGAGGCCGACGCGCGATACGTCTACGAGTTCCGTGATGTGAACGCGACCGCCGCCTTCCTGCATGCTCGCTGGCGGGCGCTGTTCTGCGAGAGCCTAGCGGTAGCGGGGCTTGGTCCCGAAGACCTCACGTATACCGTATTCCACCAGACGCACGCCGCGCAGATGCACCGCCTCATTGCGGATCTGCGGCTCGATCCATCGCGCGTTCCGGTGGTGGTGGGCGACTACGGGAACATGGGCACGCCGACGTTCGCGGTCGCGCTGGCGCAGGTCCACGCGAAACTCACGCCGGGCGACCGCTATCTGCTCCAAGCGGTGGGTGGCGGTGTGAGCTGGTGCGCGATCGTGGCGGAGCACCAATGAAGTTGTCGAGCGTCGTCGTGCGCCGGCGTGGTTGGATCGCCGCGCTGTGGCTGGCCGTCGCTGTCGCCCTCGTCCCCCAGGCCGGCCGGCTGGCGGACGTGCTCCAGACGAGCGCGCGAGTCGAAGGCAGCGAGTCCGCGCTCGTCGAGCGGCTGCTGCAGGGGCCGCTCGCGTCGGCGTACGCGCGCTACGCCGTGCTCGTCGTTGGCGGGTTGCCCTCGCCGGCGACCACCGCAGGAGCGGCAGCGTTGCGGCGCGTCGTCAAGCCGCTGACCACCGCGCCGCAGGTCGCAGGCGTGTTCTCCTACCTCGATCGTGCCGATAGCCTGCTCGTGGGCTCCGCCGGCACACTCGTGATTGTTGGACTGGTCTCCGACACCGCGAGTCGGGCGGACATGCTCATTCCGCAGTTGCGTGCCCTCACACAGCGAGTGGCCGACGAGATGCGTGCCACATACCCCGGTATCACGCTGCGCTGGACGGGCGAGACGCCGCTGAACGTGGATCTCCGGCGCACCAGCGCCGCCGACGTCCAGCGTGCCGAGCGGCGTGCCCTGCCGCTGACCGCCGCCCTCTTACTGCTCGCGTTCGGCGCGGTAGCGGCCGCCGCGGTGCCGGTGGGCGCCGGCGCGTTGGCGATCGCCATCGCCCTGGGAGCCGCCTCCGTCGCGGCCGCGGTGTGGCCGCTCTCGATCCTGCTGCAGAGCGTCGTGCCGATGCTCGGGCTTGGATTGGGCATCGATTACGCGCTGCTGATGGTGAGCCGCTTTCGTGACGCTCTGGCCGCGGGACGCGATGCGACCGCGGCCGCGGAAGAAGCGGCCGAGCATGCCGGTCACACGATTCTCCTGTCGGCCGCCACGGTCGCGCTCGGCTTCCTCGTGCTCCTCACGGTGCCGTTGAACGAGATGCGCGCCATCGCCGCCGGCGGCCTCCTCGTGGTGATTGCGTCAGCCTTACTCGCGACAACTCTACTGCCGGGGGTACTCACGTTACTTGGACCCCGTATCGATTGGGGCAGGGTGCGGCGCCGCTCGTTCCGGCAAACCTCGGTCGAACGGTGGCGCCGCTGGGGACGGTGGGTTACCGCACATCCGTGGGTCGCCCTGTGTACGGGCGGGTTGCCGCTCTTGCTGCTTTCCTCGCAGGCGGCTCACCTGCGCTCCGGCCTGCCGCGCGGCGACTGGCTACCGACGTCCATGGAATCGACGCGTGCGCTCAACGACCTGCGGTCCATGGGCCGCAGCGGCATGATCCAGACGGTGCGTCTGGTGGTGACGCTGCCGCCGAGCGTGTCTGTCCGCCAGCCGGACGGATGGGCGGCGGTGGATCGCTTGAGCGCGGCATTGGAAGCCGACCCTCGAATCGCGCGCGTGCGCTCCATTGTGACGGTGCTGCGGGCGGCGGGCGTGAGCCGCGCCCAGCTGGCAGGCACACCCGGCTTCACGACGCGGCGGCTGACGCGCGGCCTGATCAGCCGCGACGGCCGGCTCGCGCTCATTGAGCTGATGCCGAAGGAAGCCGTGGCGCCCGACGATGTGGTTGCACTCGCCCGGGAGCTGCGACAGGGAGGGACGACGCGGCTCGGCATGCCCGGCGCCACCCTCGTCGTCGGCGGGCTGCCAGCCTTCAATGCCGACTACCAGGATGCTGTGGCCGGCCGCTTCTGGCAGATCGTGGCGCTCGTCGTCGGCGGAACTATGCTGGCGTTGTTCGTCGGCTTTCGCTCGCTGCTCGTCCCGCTAAAAGCTGTTGTTCTTAATCTGTTGTCGGTGAGTGCGGCCTTCGGTGCACTGACTTTGGTATTCCAGGAGGGCCACGGCGCGGGCTGGCTCGGCGTGACCGAGCCGCTCGGCGCAGTCTTTTCGTCTCTCCCTGTGGTCGTGTTCTGCATCGTGTTCGGATTGAGCATGGACTACGAGGTGTTTCTCCTGACGCGTGTGCGGGAAGCGCGGAATGCCGGATTGAGCGATCACGACGCCATCGTCGAAGGCTTGGGCAGCACGGCTCAGGTCATCACGAATGCAGCCGCAATCATGCTGGTCGTATTCGCGGCGTTCACGCTCGGCGACGTGCTGCTGACAAAACTGCTGGGCTTCGCGCTGGCGGTCGCGGTGTTCCTCGACGCCACGATCGTCCGGATGATCGTCGGGCCGGCGCTACTACAGCTTGCGGGACCGTGGAATTGGTGGCCGGGGCAGCTTGGGCGGCCTGGGACCGTGCAGGATCGCGCCGCGCACGCGCACGTAGTCGAGCGGCGTACCGGCGCTCGCACAGCGTAGCATCAGTCCGCCGCGGCTCATGTCGCCGCGTCCGACGA
>DASYTD010000214.1:0-21000 GCA_036002655.1 Gemmatimonadales bacterium | reverse complement strand
CGCGGCCCCGGAACCTCGCCGCGATTCACCGCCAGCTTCACGTCCACATCGGCGTACATCGCGCCTTCGGTTTCGACGTCGCGAATCGCCGTGAAGCCATGCTCGAGCGACAGGCGCGCGTTGCGTGCGGCGAGAATCGCGCGATACGGAATGGATTGCTTGAGCAGCTGGTCTTCGTATTCCTGAGACGTGATGTCGCCCTGGAGCAGGAGATGGGTATGCGTATCGATGAGCCCGGGCAGCACGGTCATCTGGGAGAGATCGATGACGCGCGCGTTCGGTGCCTGACTCTGGAGCTGAGCGACGGCCCCGACCGCCTTGATGCGCTCACCCTCGACCAGGATGGCGACATTCGTCTGCACCTGCGGCGAGCGGCCATCGACCAAGCGGCCGGCCTTGACGAGCGTCTGCTGCGGAGGCGTTTGAGCGAGAGCGACACGGGATGCGACCATGCACAGGACGGTGAGGCTGAGCGCGCGCAAGGATTCTCCAAAGAAAACGGGACGGGAGAACTTACTCCCATCCCGTAACTCCCACTACGTTCCCCGCTGTTTGAAAAAACAGCCAAGACGGGGGGTGAGGTTACCGCGACGCCAGCGGCTTGCCGTCCGCGTCGAGGAAGCGAATCTCGCCGAAGTTGAGCTCACGAATCCCGGCTTCGATCTTGGAACGATCGCCCACGATGACCCACACGAGATGGTCGGGGCGGATCGTTTCCCGGGCCGCCGCCGTTGCGTCCGGAATCGTCAGCCCGCGCACCCGCTGCGCATACGTTTCGAAGTAGTTGTCCTCGAGCCCAAAGGTGACCATGTCCTCGAGCGACCTTTGCACAGCACCCATCGTCTCCCAGTTGCCGGGCAACGTGAGCGTAAGATTCGCCTGCGCCTTGGACAGCTCGTCGGCAGCGACGGGCCGGGGACCCAGAATGCCACGCAGCTCGCGATCGACCTCGATCATCGATTCCTTCGTCTTGTCGGTCTGCACCGGGGCATACGCGATGAACGGGCGCTGGCCGCGCGCATCCCAGATGAAGGTGAATGCGCCGTAGGACCAATGCTTCCCCTCGCGCAGATTCATGTTGACGCGCGACGTGAATTGACCGCCGAGCAGCGACGTCATCGCCTCGATGGCGTACTCATGGGCGTTGGCTTTCGGCGCAGCTAGATTGGCGGCGAGAATCACCGACTGCTCCGAGCCGGGCCGGTCGAGGATATAGACGAGCGGCCGGGGCTGATCGGGGACGGTGGTCACATTCTTCTGCGGCACGTCGCCCGTCTGCCAGCGGCTGAACAACCGCGTCAACTTCGGCTGAATTTCCGCCAGCGACACGTCGCCCACGACTACGAGCGTGGCGTGATTGGGCTTGAACCACATGCGGTGAAAGCGCTGCAGATCATCGCGCGTCATGCGCGAGACGGACTCTTCCGTCCCCGTGCCGGTAAGGGGATTCCCATACGCGTGATTCGTGCCGTACAACAGCTGCGGGAAGACGCGCAGCGCCATCTGCACCGGCTGCACCTTTTCGCGCTGGATGCGCGCGAGGCGCTGCCGCTGCTGCCTTTGGAAATCGGCCTGCGGGAAGGAGGGGTTGAGAATCACGTCGGCGAAAATATCGAGCGCCGGGTCGAGGTTGTCCTTGATCGTGGACAACGACACGCGCGACACGTCGAGCTGGGAGCCGGTGCCAAGCTGCGCGCCCAGCTGCAGGAGCGTATCACTGATCTGCAGCGCGTTCAGCCTCGTGGTTCCCTCGTCCATCATATCGAGTGCAAAGCTCGCGGTGCCCGGAGCCCCGAACTGGTCTGCCGCGTACCCGGCATCCACGAGCAGCGTGAGATTCACCTGCGGGATCGAGTGCCGTTCCGCGAATACGATCTTGAGGCCGTTGGGCAGTGTCGCGCGCGCGATCGCCGGGAACCGCGCGTCGGGCGGTGTGCCGGCATCGGGCAGCTTGGCGCGATCCACCGCACTCGCGGTCGTCGCGAAGTCCGGCGGATAGGGGTGGACTTCCAGCACGTACTCGCCGTCACTGAGCCAGCGGGCCGCAACGCCGCGCAGATCCGCCGCCGTCGCCGCAGCGGTGCGCCGCTGCGTGACCAGGTAGTGATCGGCGTTGCCCGCGTACACCTCGTTTTGCGCCAGCACGTCCGACTTCCCGCCGAACCCACCGATCCGCTCGATGCCGCGGATGAAATTCGCGCGGAATTGCGTCTTCACGCGGCGCAGCTCGCTCGGCGTCGGACCGGTGCGAATGAACCGCGCCAGCTCTTCATCGATGGCGCGCTCCACACGGGTGAGGTCCCCGCCGGGCTTCGCGGTGGCTCGAATCACGAACCCACTGCCGATCTCCCGCGAGTCCACCCAGGATGAGACATCCGTAGCGATCTGATCGTCGTACACGAGGCGACGATAGAGCCGCGAGGTTTTCCCCTGTGCGAGCACGCCGGTGACCAGCTCCAGATAATCGGCGTCCGCAGCCGCGTACTCCGGAACGTTCCATTCCTTGTAGATGCGGGCTTGCGGCACGCGGTCCTGCATCTGCTGACGATGCGAGCCGGTCCGTTTGGCGATCCACACGTCCTGTTTAGCGATCGGCGGCCCCGCCGGAATGTCGCCGAAGTACCGCTCAACTTTTTGGCGCGCCGCCTCGGGCGTGATGTCGCCCGCCAGGACAATGACGGCGTTGTTCGGACCGTAATAGGTTGTGAACCACTCCTTCACGTCGTCCAGCTTGGCGGCATCGAGGTCCTCCATCGATCCGATCACTGTCCACGAGTAGGGATGTCCCGGCGGATAGGTCGCTTCGACCATCACGAGATCAACTTTTCCGTAGGGCTGATTCTCTCCCTGACGTTTTTCGTTCTGCACCACGCCGCGCTGCTCGGTTAGCTTCGCGGTGTCGATCGCGCCGAGCAGATGCCCCATGCGGTCCGATTCCATCCACAGCGCCATATCGAGCGCGCTGGTGGGCACGTTTTCGAAATAGTTGGTGCGGTCTTCGTTGGTGGTGCCGTTCTGATCCGTCGCGCCGATGCGCTCAAACGGCTGGAAGTAATCGTCGTTGAAGTGCTCGCTGCCGTTGAACATCAGATGCTCGAACAGGTGCGCGAAGCCGGTGCGTCCCGGCCGCTCGTTCTTCGAGCCCACGTGGTACCAGATGTTCACGGCCACGATGGGCGCCTTATGGTCCTCGTGGACCAGCAGCGTCAGGCCGTTCTTCAGGACGAACCGCTGATAGGGGATGGTGACTGGGGCCGGTTGCGACGCACGCGCCCGCTGCGCCGCGGTGCGGGCGGAGGTGCGGGCTGGCCGCTGCGCCAGCGCGGGCAACGCGGCTACGAGCACCCCTCCGAGCGCCAGTGTGACAAACGCCATGCGGGACATGATATCTCCCCGATTATGAAGGCTGACGGCCGGTTGGGTATGCCCGGAAGATATGCCGCCGTCCGGGCGACGGAACCCCGCCATCCCTCCGGCGGCGGGTATTACATTTAAGACCCCATGGCCACCACCCTCGCCCCCAAACGCAAAGTCAGCGCTGCGGAAGCGCGCGAGGTCGCCGAAGCGGCGCGCGAGCAGGAATGGGCGGCGCCAAGCTTCGTACGCGATCTGTTCCTGGGCAAGCTGCGGATGGATCTCATCCATCCCTACCCGGAACAAGATCCTGACGAAGTCGCCCGCGCCAAGCCGTTTCTCGACAAGCTCGAGCGGTTCCTCCGCAACGACGTAGACTCCGATCGCATCGATCGCGAAGGCGAAATCCCCGACGGCGTCATCGAGGGTTTACGGGAGCTGGGAGCGTTCGGCATCAAGATTCCGCGCGAGTACGGCGGACTCGGCCTCTCGCAGCTTTCCTACATGAAGGCGATCGAGCTCGTGTCGTCGGTGGACGGTTCGCTCACCGCACTGCTCTCAGCGCATCAATCGATCGGCGTCCCACAGCCGCTCAAGATGTTCGGCAGCGAAGCGCAGAAGCAGAAATACTTCCCCCGCCTCGCGAAGGGCGCGATTTCAGCGTTCGCGCTGACCGAAGAGAGCGTCGGCTCCGACCCCGCGGCCATGGAAACCAACGCGATCCCCAGTGACGACGGTGACGCGTGGATTCTGAACGGCGAAAAGCTGTGGTGCACCAACGGCACCAAAGCCGAGCTGCTCGTCGTGATGGCGCGGACACCGTCGAGGATCGTCAACGGAAAAGAGAAGAAGCAGATCACCGCGTTCATCGTCGAGACGAGCTGGCCCGGCGTGGAGGTCGTCCATCGCTCGCGCTTCATGGGTCTCAAGGCGCTCTTCAACGGCGTGATTCGCTTTACGAACGTCCGCGTGCCCCAGGAGAACGTGCTCTGGGGCGAAGGCAAAGGCCTCAAGCTCGCCCTGACTACACTCAACACCGGCCGGCTCACGTTGCCGATCTCGTCGGTCGCGGCCGGCAAGCGGTGCCTCGAGATCGCGCGGCGTTGGTCGGCCGAGCGGGTGCAGTGGGGCCGGCCGATCGGCCAGCACGACGCGATCGCGCAGAAGCTCGGCATGATGGCCGCGAATACGCTGGCGATGGAAGCGGTAGCGGAGCTGTGCGGCGCGATGGCGGAGCGCGGCGGCTACGACATCCGGCTCGAGGCGGCGATCGCCAAGTTGTACAACTCCGAAGCCGGCTGGCGCATCATCGACGACACCGTCCAGATCCGCGGCGGCCGCGGTTACGAAACCGCCGACTCGTTGCGCGCGCGTGGCGAAGCACCGGTGCCCGTCGAGCGCATCATGCGCGATTTCCGGATCAATCTGATTTTCGAAGGCTCATCGGAGATCATGCACCTGTTCATTGCGCGCGAAGCGGTGGACAAGCATCTGCAGGTGGCCGGCGACGTCGTCATGCCGGGCAAGACGTTCGGGGAGCGGCTCCGCGGCGCGCTGCGCTCGGCCGGATTCTACAGCTGGTGGTATCCGTCGCGCTGGATCGGCTGGGGCCGGTGGCCGCGCTACTCGGAGTTCCGGAAGCTCGCGACGCATGTCCGGTTCGTCGAGCGCAGCGCCCGCCGGCTGGCGCGCGGCGTGTTCCATTCGATGGTGCGGTTCGGGCCCAAGCTCGAGCTGCGGCAGTCCGTGCTGTTCCGGCTCGTGGACGTGGCAGCCGAGCTGTTCGCGATGGCGGCGACGTGTTCGCGCGCGCAAGCGCTGTTCAAGCGCGATCGTGCGGCCGGTGCGCGCGCGGTGCGTCTAGCCGACGTGTTCTGCCGTCAAGCGCGGCGGCGCGTGCGCTCGAAGTTCAACGGGCTGCGCCGCAATGAAGACGTGCCAACGTACAAACTCGCCCAGGAAATCCTGGCGGGCGAGCACCGGTGGCTGGAAAGGGATATCGTCGAACTCCCGGAATGATGGAATGATGGAATGATGGAATGAAAGGCGGCTCCCTATCCGCCTTTTTTTGTTTGCGCCTATGAACAGAATGGTTATTCCACTCGAAGCCGGTCGATCGATCTTGACACATGATGCCGTATCAACGACTGAATGCGTGGCACCCGCGAACATTGCAGAAGGGAGTGCTAAACGAGGTCCGAAGGAGTTCCGTCGGTTCCTTGACACCGCTCTCGGATCTCTCGCCGAGCTATCCTACGCGATTCTGTTTGCGAAAGAGTTGGGATACCTGTCAGAGTCGGATTGGAAGGAACTGGACGACTTGAGAAACGCGGCTGGCAAGTTGACGTGGGGCCTTTATCGGTTGATTTCCGACCGCGGTGCCTAGTAGCTCACTCCATTCCGTCGTTCGGTCATTCCATCGTTCCATCGTTCCATCGTTCAGGCGGCTTGGTGCGCAATCATAATACTCTTCAGACGTTCCGGAGCGTCGGCCCCCGCGTCGCCGTAGGGCATTGGATGCCCTTCCTGCTCCATCACCACACTGGGACACACCAGGGGATACTGTCGAGCGCGAATCCGATCCGCCGCGGCTTGCGCCGCGACGGGCGTCGCGATCACGACCTCCCGCGCTCCTAGGCCCTCGGCGGCTTTCGCGGCGGCCAATACCTTCCACGGATACACGATCTGCCCGTCGACAATGACCGCCGTGCGTCCCTCCAGCTTTTTCACCGGGCGCTGCGTCCGATACAGCACGAGATCCTGCTTCACGCGCGCGCGCGACTCGTCGATGGCAGCCTGGAGCTTTTCGAGCAGGTTCATGCCCGGCTGGAAGTCCGGATCCATCTCGGCGGGCGCCGACTCGGCCATCGCACCCACGGGGGCGAGGTTGGCGCCAAGCTTGATGAACGACGCCACGATCACGTCGAATTGCGCGCCCATCGCCTTCGCCGCGTGGGCCGCAATCTCCACCCCTTCCGGCGTGATCCCCAACAGGACGCACGCCTGATAGCCGCGCGCCGCGAGCTGCTGCCCGAGGAGGGCGCCCGCGCTCGAGCGTGTGGGATAGAGGCTTGGACGGGGCTGGGTCACGGTCCGCAAGATAAGAAAGCCATCGGGATCCCGATAGCCGATACCCCATAGCCAATAGCCGGTTATCTTTTCGCGTCCCTATACCAGGACCCCGTAGTGCCGAAGGACACGCTCAGCGTCGTCGATAACCGCACCGGCAAGAGCTACGAGCTGCCGATTCAGGACGGGACCGTGCGCGCCGCCGATCTCCGGCAGATCCGGGCGTCAGACGACGATTTCGGCCTGATGAGCTACGATCCCGCGTTCATGAACACGGCAGCGTGTCGCAGCGCGATCAGCTACATCGACGGCGACAAAGGGATCCTGCGCTACCGGGGCTACCCCATCGAGCAGCTCGCCGAGAAGAGCACGTTCCTCGAGACGTCGTACCTGCTGCTCCATGGCGAGCTGCCGTCGGCGCCGGAGCTCGACTCGTGGGTGTATCAGGTCACCCATCACACGATCATCCACGAAAACATCAAGAAGTTCATCGACGGCTTTCATCACGACGCCCACCCGATGGGCATGTTCGTCAGCGCCGTCGCCGCGCTCTCGACCTTCTATCCCGAAGCGAAGCGCATCGCGGACGAGCAGTCCCGCAGCAACCAGATCTTCCGCCTCATCGCCAAGACTCCGACGCTGGCGGCCTTCGCGCACCGGCACTCGGTCGGGATGCCGTACGCGTATCCCGACAACGATTTGAGCTACACCGGCAACTTCCTGAACATGATGTTCAAGACGACGGAGGTGAAATACAGCCCGCACCCGGTGCTCGAGCGGGCGCTGGACGTGCTGTTCATCCTGCACGCCGACCACGAGCAGAACTGCTCGACGAGCGCCATGCGCGGCGTCGGCTCGTCGCATCCGGATCCCTACTCGTGCATGGCGGCGGCCGCCGCGGCGCTGTACGGCCCGCTCCACGGCGGGGCCAACGAGGAAGTGCTGCGCATGCTGCGCGAGATCGGCTCGATCGATGCGATCCCGGCGTACATCCAGCGCGTGAAGAAGGGCGAGGTCCGGTTGATGGGATTCGGGCACCGGATCTACAAGAACTACGATCCGCGGGCCAAGATCATCAAGCAGACCGCCGATCAGGTGTTCGACGTGACGGGCAAGAATCCGCTCATCGATATCGCGCTGGAGCTCGAGCGGATCGCGCTGCAGGAGGAGTACTTCGTCTCGCGCAAGCTCTATCCCAACGTCGATTTCTATTCGGGGATCATCTACCAGGCGATGAAATTCCCGATGGACATGTTCCCGGTGTTGTTCGCGATCGGCCGCACGCCGGGTTGGCTGGCGAATTGGCAGGAAATGTTGCTCGATAAGGAGCAAAAGATCGCCCGTCCGCGGCAGGTTTACATCGGCCCGGACAAGCGGGATTATGTACCCATCGAGAAACGGACCTGAGGTCCCCAGATGCCAACCTACATCCTGCTATCGAACCTGACGGACGAGGGCGCCAAGGCGCTCAAGACCAACCCCAAGCGGTTGCAGGAAGTGAACAAAGAGATCGAGAAGTACGGGGCCAAGGTCACCTCGCAGTACGCGGTGCTCGGCCCCTATGACTTCGTCAGCATCGTAGAATGCCCCGACAACGAGACCATCGCTCGGGTGTCGGTGGAGCTGGCGTCCCGCGGCAGCATCCGGCTGCTGACGCTGGCGGCGACGCCGGTAGCAAACTTTATCCGGACCCTCAAGACCCGCGACTAGCGGCGCCGCTTGCCGCCGCGGCGCGGGCGCATCGAACGCTCCGGCCGTGCCGCCTCTTCCTCCGGAGTCCGGGGCTGCAGTGGCGGTACGGAAGGTTCGAAGCCCGGAATCACTTCGCGCGGGAACGTCTGACCGATCAGCCGCTCGACGTCCGCCATCAGCAGCCATTCGTCAGGCGAGATCAACGTGAGCGCGAGGCCACGTGCGCCAGCTCGTGCCGTGCGGCCCACGCGATGCACGTACACCTCGGGATCCGTCGGCACGTCGTAGTTCACGACCATGCGAATGCCATCGACGTCGATGCCGCGCGCCGCGATGTCCGTAGCCACCAGGATCTCGGCGGCGCCGGTGCGGAACTGATCGAGCGTGCGCGTGCGATGGCTCTGCGCCTTGTCGCCGTGCAGCGCGTTGGCGGCGATGCCCTCGCGCTTCAGGAACGTGACCAGCTTGTCCGCGCCGTACTTGGTGCGCGTGAAAATCAGCGTTTGGCCGGCAGGCTTTGCTTTGAGGATCGAGCCCAGCGCCCCGCGCTTCTGCAGCTTGTCCACCGCGACGATGACGTGCTCGATACCGTCCGCCGGCTGCGCACGCCGGCCGATCTCAACCGACGCATGGCCGTTCATGGCGCGCCGCGCCAGCGCATCCACCTCGAGCGAGATCGTCGCCGAGAAGAGCATCGTTTGCCGCTCGTCCGGCAAGGCATTGAGGATGCGGCGCACGTCGGGGGCGAACCCCATGTCGAGCATGCGATCCGCTTCGTCGAGCACGAGGACTTCGCATTTCGAGAAGTTCACGTGGCCGCGCTCCATGTGATCGAGCAGACGGCCCGGGGTGGCAACCACGATGTCCGCGCCGTGGCGCAATGCCCGGGTCTGCGGCTCCATGCCCACGCCGCCATAGACGGCCGCGCCTTTGAGATGGGTGTGGCGTCCGTAGGCACGGATGCTGGCGGCGACCTGCTCCGCCAGCTCGCGCGTCGGCACGAGGATCAGCGCGCGCAGGACGCCACGCGGTCCGGGCGCGAGACGCTGAAGAATCGGCAACACAAATGCGGCCGTCTTGCCGGTGCCGGTTTGTGCGGACCCGATCAGATCGCGCCCAGCGAGCGCGAGCGGAATCGCTTCCGACTGAATCGGGGTGGGATGCGCGTAGCCTTCATCGGCGACCGCGCGAACGAGTTCGGGCGCTAGGCCCAGTGCTGCGAATGGCATACTACTCCTTGGACACACACGCGCGCCGTCAGGCGACCCAATGTCCCCTGAGTCTTCAGCGCTGCTTCAGTTGTCGAACCAGAGGGAGAAAACCGTGCGTGTGTACAGCGACGGAGTCCCTGAGCGGGACTGTCCTTGGAGGGATGCCAGCTCGCGGTTCAATGCGAGGGGAAAGCTAATCAAACAGGCGTCGGAAACAAAGACGCCCAGGGAGACGCCGAGCGGCCGAGCGGCTGAGGGGCTGTAAGGACTCCAGGCGCGAGGATTTACCTCGTGCCTCATGACTCGAATCCCCTCAGCCGCTCGGCCGGTTTGCGTCTCCCTGTCGTCTACCTCGGCGTCTCAGCCCTCACCGTTGGTTCGCCACCCCACCACCACATTTTGGGCAGCGCCCGTTGGCGCGGCCACACCTCATTCAACGTCTCGCCCTCATACAACCGTCCGTTCTTCATGACGTAGCGGACGGTGTTGGTGTTATGGATATCCTCGAGCGGATTCGCATCCAGCACGATCAAGTCCGCCAGTTTGCCCGGCTCCAGCGAGCCCAGATCCTGCTCCATCCCGATCGCGTTCGCGCCGTGCACCGTCGCCACGCGCAGCACATCGTGGTTCGGCATGCCGCCGGCCGCCATCGCCCACAACTCCCAGTGGTCGCCGAGCCCATCCAGCTGTCCGTGCCCGCCCAGGCCGATGTGGCCGCCGGCCTGGAGAATCGCGTTTGCCGCGGCCGCGATACGCGGGAAGACGTACTCGCTCTCGCGGAACCAGGGACGCCGTTCGGCGCGCTGATCGATTTCATCGTGCGGCATGAAACGCCGCACTTTCGGATTCTCGTGAATGTCGTAGCGCTCGTAGAAGAAGTTTTCGCTCCACGGCCCGCCGTACGACACGAGCAGCGTCGGCGTATAGGTGATGCCCGACTGCGCGATCAGCTGCACGGCGTCCTGGTACAACGGCATGATCGGATAGCTGTGCTCCGACCCCGGATAGCCATCCGTCACCGCCGTCAGGTTCATCTTGAAGTCGAGCCCGCCTTCGATGGTCGGCATCAAGCCGAGCTCTTTCGCGGCCATGATGACCCACTGCCGCTGTTTGCGGTTGCCGGTCATGTACATCTTGATCGTGTTGATACGGTAGAACTCGCTGTAGCGCCGCAGTGCCTGGCGTGTGTCCTCGAGACTCTTGAAATCCTCGTCCCAGAACACGCCCGGCCCGGTGTGGAAGATGCGGGGCCCGAGGATCTCGCCCGTTTCGACGAGATCGGCGTAAGTGAGCACGTCCGTCGTGGCGGTTTGGGGATCGCGCGTGGTCGTCACGCCCCAGGCCAGGTTGGCGAGATACTTCCACACCTGCGTTTCGTGGATTCCCCACGTGGGCCACGGATGGGCGTGCACATCCACGAAGCCCGGGATGATCGTCTTCCCCGACACATCGATCACGCGCGCGCCCGCCGGCGCATTGTCGCGCGCGCCGAGCGAGACGATGCGATTGTCCGTGACGACGACGTCGCCGTTCTCGATGACTTCATCGCCCTTCATCGAGACGATGCGGGCGCCGCGCAGCACCACGGTCCCGCGGGGCACGTCGCGCGCAACGCGGATCGTGACGTCCACCCGCTGCGGCTCGTACGCCGGCTGCTTGGAGAGCGAGTCGGAGCGCGCGCGGAGCCGTTTCTGCACTGAATCGGCGAGCGCCTTGAAGGCGTCGCCCTTCAGCGAATCAGCGCGGATCGAGTCGCTGCGTTGTTTGACCTTGTCCATCGAATCCGCGACGGCGGGATCCCATCTGAGGAACGAGCGGCCGATGGACCAGTACGCCCGGCGGCCGTCGTTCGTCCAACCGACGAAATCGCCACCGATCATCGTCAAGCGTTTCGTCGGGAATGCCGATGAGGAGGGATCGGACACGTTGACCATCGGCGTCTCGCCGCCGATCAAGGGCAGCGTGACGAGGTAGACGTAGTTGCCGACCTGCGCCAGCACGCGGTCGGAATCGGGGGTGATCACGATCTCACCGGCCGGATCGGGCTGAGCACCCGGCCCGGGATAGGTGTAGCCGGTCACTCGGATGTGCGCGCGGCGGTCGGTGCCGTCATAGCGCATCGAGACCAGCCCTTCAGGTCCTTCGTAGACGTAGATGCGGTTGGGATCGCGGCTGAAATGCGGACGCCCCCAGGCGTTGATGGGCGAAATCCGCGTCAGCGCGCCGCCGGCGGCCGGCACCCACGCGATCTCATAGCCGGGCGCGAAATGCTCCTGCGTGCGCGGCGCGCGCGGTCCTTTGACCACGACGATGCGCGCCCCGTCCGGCGACCAGACGGGCGTGTCGTAGAAGGCGCTGTCGGAGGTGAGACGGACCGGCCGGCTGCGTCCATCGGCCTTGATCTTGTTCAGCGTTCCGCCCTGATCCGTCCACGTCACATACGTGAGCCACTGTCCGTCGGGCGACCAAGCCGGCACCTGCTCTTTGACCGTGTCATTCGTGAGGCGCCGCGGCGTGCCGCTCGGCACATCCATCACGTAGAGCCGGTCGAGCGCACTGAACGCGAGCCGCCGTCCATCCGGTGACGGGGTCGCGTTACGAATCTGCCGAACCAGAACCATGCCGGTGTCCACGCGGATCGGCAGATGGACCATCGGCCCGATCTGCTGATCGACCTGGGCGGTGAACGGGATGTCGGTGACCTGACCGGATGGCACCGACACGCGGTGAATCTTGCCGCCGTACGACACGACAAGCGCTTGGTTGTCGGGCGTGAACGAAAACCCGGGATAGAGATCGCGCGTGAACCGGGATTCCTGGTCGTCGCGCGTCACCGGATACACGAGCCACTTTTCGTCGCCCGAGGCGAGGTCGCGGAGCCGCAGGCCGGTCTCCGCATCGTAGCGCGTGGCATAGACGAGCCACTTGCCATCGAACGACAGCACGGGACGCATGGCGCTGCCGTGCATGTCCGTCTGCGTGAAGAGGCGGCCGTTTTGCCGGTCGTAAATGGCGAGCTGCCAGAGGGGATACTGCAGGTTGTAGCCGAACCCACCGCGGTGCCGCGAGACCCAGATGTAGCGCGGATCCTTGCCAAACGCCGCGCCGAGCGTATTCATCGGCGGCGGCATGTTGGGGCCAGCCTGGACGCGCAACATCGCCGCGCCGGAACCGCCGTCCTTGTGAATCAACCACAGCTCGTACACGCTGCCCAAGACGCCGCTGCTGCGCGAAACGACGATGTAGTTGCCGTCGGGCGTCCACTCGGGGGACGCGTAGAGGTTGTTCGCGCCCTTGGTCAGGGATTTGGGATGCGTGCCGTCCGGATCGCACAGCCAGACGTTCTCGGCGCCGCCACGGTCGGAGAGAAACACGATCTTCTTGCCGTCCGGCGACCAGCGCGGCTGTGAATCGAATCCCGGACCCGAGGTGATGCGCGTGGCTTTCCCGCCCGCGAACGGCAGCGTGTAGAGATCGCCGAGCAGCTCGAACACGATCGTCTTACCATCGGGCGACACGTCGAGCGACATCCAGGTGGCTTCCGACGTCTCGAAATTCACCCGGCGCGTCATGCGTAACGGCAACAGGCTGTCGCGCACCGTTGCGGTATCGCGTTTGGTCGTGTCGGGAGGCGGAGGGGGCGGCTGTTGGGCAGAAAGCAACGTGGGGAGGACGACCAACGTCGTGATCAGCAGGCAACGCATGACTGGAGTCTCCGGATGGTAGAGCGACGGCGTGCGTAGACGCTTGAAGCTGGAGGCGAAAAAAAAGGCGGTCAAGGATGAGCTTGACCGCCTTCGACCGCCTGCGACCGCCCTAGATGCTCAGTGCCCGGACCTGCCGCGGCGCCGGATCCTGCGAGCGCAACACGATGCGCATGGCGTGCGTATCGAGATCGATTTCCCAACCAGCGATGCGCGGGCGAACGAACTCACCCGCGTCCTCGGCGGTGAGCCCTTCCGGCGTCGCATCGAGGAACTCCATCAGCTTCATGCGCCACTCGAGGTAGCTGCACCCCTCACGGCTCGCCGCGATGCGAATGCCGACATCGTCATCGAGTTGGCGGCGCACGAAACCTTGGGCGACCTCGAGCAGCCGTCCCACAATCACCCGTTCCAATCCCACGCCGTCCTTCCGGCCCAAGCGGCGCGCCAGGACCCGCGCGCGAACGGGATCGATGCAGAGCGCGAGGAACTGCTGCCGCACGTCGGGATGGGGCCGGCGCTTGCTCTTCGTTTCGCCGTCCCGCTCCGCCTTGGCACACGTGGGGAGATCGTTGCGGTGCAGCTTGAGAAACTTGGTCATCGGGGCGTAGACGTCCATGCGGCCTGGGGCCGGGGGACGCCGCCGTCCGGCGACGAGGTCAGCGATGTAGATCTCGGACACCTGAACCGCGTCCGCCAACTCGCGCGGCGTGCGCTTCAGCTCACGCAACCGGCGCCGTACCAATTCACCAACCTTGACGGGGCGCTTCAGGGGGAGGGCTGCCGCCATGTAAACTCCTTTAAAGGCTGTTATGTGGGGTCGGGCAATATCGCTAAATGCAGGTCAAAACGGTAGTTCTGCCGGGTTAATCCCTCCCGTCCGCCTGGTCGGCTCTCGCCGCCCCTTGCGCGAACCCAAGACTTGATGATACAGTTGTATCATCTCATGGATTCAATTGTGACTAGCTTGTTGCGCCGTGGCGGGGTCCTCTGGAAGACACTGGCCGGTTCGGGCGCGCCCGCCAGTGTCCAACGTGGCGGCGCACATCTTCTTCCGGCCTACGCCGCCCTCGCGCGCTACCACCTCAGCACCACGGACCTCGAGCCGCGCCTCCGTCTCATGGTGACACAGCTCGCCGCCGAGCGCAGCCGGTGCCGCTGGTGTATCGAGCGCGGACGACATCTCTGGCGCGAAGCGCAGCTCTCGATGGACGCGTTGCGCGCCCTGCTGTGCTACGAGACCAGCTCGCTGTTCTCGAACCGCGAGCGCGCCGCCCTGCGATTCACCGACGCTGTCACTCGGTACAGCGAGGCGGATGGCGCGGCCGGCATGCTCGCGCCCCTGACGGCCGCGCGCCAGCATTTGAGCGAGCCGGAAATCGCGGCGGTCACGGCGGCCGTCGCTGCCACGCACTTCTTCAATCCGATCACGGGCGCGCTCGGCGCCGACGCTGAGGCTCCCTGGGGAAGCTTCTGGCTATGAAGGCGGAAGGCCGTTGGCTCCTCCTCATTCACCAGCTGCCGCCGAAGCCGGACTACTTCCGCGTCAAAATCTGGCGCCGGCTTCAAGGAATTGGCGCGGTCGCCATCAAGAACTCGGTCTATGCCCTCCCCTTCACCGCACAAGCGATTGAGGACTTTCAATGGCTGCGGAAGGAAATCACGGCCGGGGGAGGCGAAGCGTCCGTATGCCGGGCGGCGTTCGTTGATGGTCTATCCGATCCCCAGGTTGAAGCGCTCTTCCGCGCGGCGCGGGATGCCGCATACGCGGAGCTGACTCGGGCTGCCGAGAAGATCGATTCACCATCCGACACGGCAAGACTCGAGCGCCGGCTGCGCGAGGTGACCGCACTCGATCATTTCGGGGCCCACGGACGCAAGGCAGCGGAGGCGGCAGTGACCAAGCTCAAGACGCGCAAATCGACTCGCGGTAGGCCCGAACGACCGCATACGCGACGCATCTGGGTGACGCGGCCGGACGTCCATGTGGACCGCATCGCGAGTGCCTGGCTGATCAAGCGGTTCATCGATCCGAAGGCTCGCTTTGTCTTCGGCGATCCTCGGGAGAATGCGGTGAGCTTCGACATGTTCGAGGGCGACTACACCCACGAGGGCGATCGCTGCACGTTCGAGACGCTGCTGCACCGGTTTGGCCTTGAACAGGACGACGCCCTGCGCGCCATCGGTGAGATGGTGCACGACGTGGATTGCAAGGATGCGAAGTTCGGGAGAGAAGAGACGTCCGGTTTCGAGCGCCTGATCGCGGGCATCATCAAACGCAACCCGCGCGACGAAGCGCGCGTCGAGCGCGGCGCCGAGGTGCTTAACGACCTTTACGAATCATTGCGGCCGTCCCCACCAGGACAATCAGCGCAAAGCTGAACCACTGAATTGCATACGATAGATGCGGGCCGTTGCCGAATGACGGAGGGGGCCAGCGGCGCGGCAGCCCGCGCGCCGGTTCCGCCGTCTGCACCTCGATGATAAATGGCAGAAACCCCGTCGTATCGACGTCCCCGCGGCCGCGCGGCGGAACCCGGGCGATGCCTGTGATGGTCGCGGTGTCAGGTTCTCGATAGGCGCCATGATCCACATGAAATGCGTCGGGAGATGGCACCCATCCCCGGTCCACCAGGACGGCGGATCCGTCAGGCAACCGGAGGGGCGTGATTAACGCGACGCCGGGCGTGCCCTCGAAGCTGCGCCCCGGCCATGTCCGCTCCGCCGCGAAGTCGTACACGCCTCGCGCCACAATGCGGCGCTCCCGCGCCGCATCCAGTGACATGCTGCGGTCGCGCAGCTCGAGCGGTGGCAACGCCTGGAGCGCCGCTAAACTGGCGTTGAGTGAGCGACGCTGGGACAGCCGGTCCAGCTGCCAGATACCCAATCGCACACAGGCCGCGGCCACCAGCACCGCCACCACCGCGGCAACTACGTCCCGGCGCGGCACAAGGCCAGCTTCTCGGCCCGCGACAGTCGCCGAATGGCCGCCTCCCGTTTCAGCGCCGAGCCGCGATCGGGTAGCGTTTCCTGGTAGGCCAGCGCCAACGGCCGCCGGGAGCGCGTGTACGCGCTGGCCTTGCCGCTGCGATGCGACGCGAGGCGCCGATGCAGATCATTGGTGATTCCGGTGTACAGCGAGCCATCGCGGCAGCGGAGGAGGTAGACTAGCCAGGGCACCTGTCCAAGCTAGCGGCCTCCTTTTAACGACGCCATTTTGCCGCCCGTGAAGCGCATCCTCGCCTGGTGTCTCTTCGACTTCGCCAACTCCGCCTATTCCGCGGTCATCGTCGTCACGGTCTTCAGCGTCTATTACGTGTCGCACATCGTGGGCAACGAGCGCGGGCTCGGCGACCTCTGGTGGGGCCGCGCCATCTCCGCCTCCCTCTTGTTGGTGGTGCTGACGGGGCCGTTGCTGGGCGCGCTCGCCGACCGGTTTGGGCTGCGCAAGCGTTTTTTCATCGCGTTCACCATGCTGTGCATCGGCTGCATCGCGCTGTTCACGACGTTGCTGCCGGGGATGGTGCTGCGGGGGTTCGCGCTGATCGCGCTCGCGAACTTCGCCTTCGAGAGCTCGCAGATCTACTATAACTCGTACCTGCCCGACATCGCCCCGGCCGGCCGGCTCGGCACGGTCTCCGGCCTGGGCTTCGCGATTGGCTACCTCGGGTCCATCATCGGACTGGTCGTGGCATTGCCGCTCGTCAATGCCCGTCAGTTCAATCTGCTCTGGATTCTCGTCGCGGCATTCTTTGCGGTGTTCTCCGTCCCCGCATTCCTGGCGCTCCCGCCGGATCGCCCGCAGCCGGAGAAGCGCGTCAATGTCGCGCACATCTTCCGCGACGTGCTCGGGAATCAGCAGCTGCGCCGCTTTTTGCTGGCGTATTTCATCTACTTCGACGGCGTGGAGACGACGATCGTGTTCTCGGGGATCTTCGCAGCCACGACGCTCAAGTTCACGACGCCGGAAGTGATCAAGCTCTTCCTCGCGGTGCAGTGCTCGGCGCTCGCGGGCGCGTTATTGCTGGCGCGGCCCACCGACCGGTGGGGTGCGAAACGGGTGATCACGGTGACGCTGGTCCTGTGGGTGGGCGTGTCGCTGGGCGCGTACTTCGCGCTCACGAAACCAACGTTCGTCGCGGTGGCCGTCACCGCGGGACTCGGACTCGGCTCAATCCAGGCGGCGAGTCGCGCGCTGATGGCGTCGCTCATTCCACCCGGCAAGGAATCAGAGTTCTTCGGGTTCTACGCCCTCTGCGGAAAATCGTCCTCGATCCTCGGCCCGCTGGTCTTCGGCGCCGTGTCGTACCTGGCCGGGAATCAACGCGCGGCGGTCGCCGCGGTCGGCGTGTTCTTTGTCGTGGGCCTGATCCTCCTGCAGCGGGTCAAGTCAGCTTCGCCTCCATCGTAATCTCGACGTTCCCTTGGATCGCGTTCGACAGGGGACAGTTTTTCTTCGCCGTCTCCGCGGCTTGCCGGAAGGTGGCCTCGTCGACGCCGGGAACCTTGCCCCGCACGTCCAACGCGCTGCGCGTGACCTTGGGCGCTCCATCCACCGTTTCGATCGTGACCGCCGCCCGCGTTTCGATGCGCGTCGCGGGATGACCGGCCTTCTCGAGGGTGGCCGAGAGCGCCATGCTGAAGCAGCCGGCGTGGGCGGCCGCGAGCAGCTCTTCGGGGTTCGACCCTTTCTTTCCCTCGAAGCGCGTGCCGAAGCTGAACGAGCCGCTGAATGCCCCGCTTTGCGCTTTGAAGCTGCCTTTGCCGTCTCTGAGCTTACCTTCCCAAACCGCGACGGCGTTGCTGGTCGCCATGTTGAGTCTCTCCAGTGGTTGCGGGAACCGGGGAATCTGGCGAGACGCCCGACGGTTCGCTACGCTTCCAGACCCTAGGTCCGGAGCTAATCCGATGGCGACCAAGAAGACCGCAGCCAAGAAACGTCCTCGCGCCCGCGCCAAGAGCCGCCCACCGGCCCGGCGCCAACCGGAAACGCTCCGACTCCGGAATATCACGCCCTCGTTTACGGCCACCGACCTCCAGCGGAGCATCGCGTTCTATCGCGACGTGCTGGGATTTGTCGTCGGCGAGGAATGGCGGGAGGACGGCGCACTGGCGGGCTGCGAGATTCGCGCGGGCGCCGTGACGTTCATGCTGGGCCAGGACGACTTCAAAAAGGGCCGCGATCGGCAAAAGGGGCTCGGCACGCGGGTCTGGTGCCACACCGCGCAAGATCTCGACCGGCTCGCCGCGGAAATAAAAGCGCGGGGTGGCGCGCTCGACCAGGAGCCGCAGGACATGCCGTGGGGGGATCGCGTCTTCACGATCAGCGACCCCGATGGCTTTCACCTAACATTCGTCCAAGCGCGCTAACCGTCCTGCGAGCAGTCGCAGCGACGTTCGTCCCGGACGGCGACGCGAGTCTCGGCGAACGCGTCGCCCAAAAAATCGCCTCGCTCCCTCGCTCCGCCGATCGGGCTGAGCTCGACCTTCTGCTCCGACTGCTCGACGGTCGGGTCGTGAATCTGCTGCTCAGCGGAATTCCCCAACCCTTCACGCGCATGTCGCCAGTCCAACGGGAGCGCTGCCTACGCGGCTGGGCAACCAGCCGTATGCCGCAGCGCCGCAAAGCATTTCAGGCGCTCAAGCGGCTGGTGACGGTGACGCACTACACGACGCCCGGAGCGGCGCGCGCAATCGGCTACCCAGGTCCGCTGGGCCCTCCACCCAACACCCCCAAGCCGATTCGCCCGCTCGCGATCACTGCCGACACCACACTCAGCTGCGACGTCGTCATCGTCGGCTCCGGGGCTGGTGGCGGAGTCGTGGCCGCCGAGCTCGCCGCGGCGGGCAAAGATGTGATCGTGCTCGAGAAGGGCGACTACCGAAACGAGGCGGACTTCACGCACCAGGAGGGCGACGCGCTCGAAACGATGTACGATGCCGGCGGCCTGCTCGCCACGCGCGACCTCGGACTCGTCGTTCTCCAAGGCGCGACGCTGGGCGGCGGCACCGTGATCAATTACACCACGAGCTTTCCGACACCCGCGCCCGTGCGCCAGGAGTGGGCGCGCGACCACCACCTGCCCCACTTCGAGAGCGCGGAGTTCACGCGTTCGCTCGACGCGGTGGCGCGCCGTCTCGGCGTGAACACCGACCACGCGAAACCGTCCGGACGCGACCGCGTGCTGATTCGCGGACTCGAACAACTGGGTTGGCATCATGGATTGCTGCCCCGCGACGTCCGCGGATGCACGCAGGATGATTCCTGCGGCTATTGCGGCTTTGGGTGCCGCCCTAGCGCCAAGCAGTCAACGCTCCTCACCTATCTGCAGGATGCAGCGTCCCGCGGCGCTCGCATGGTCGTGCACTGTGAGGCGCGGCGCGTGGTGCTCGAAAACGGAAAGGCGACCGGAGTAGCAGCGCGTGTGGGCAGTCACACCGTAACGGTACGGGCGGCTGCCGTTGTCGTCGCAGGCGGTGCGATCCATTCCCCCGCCCTGCTGCTGCGCTCCGGCGTCCACCTGCCTGCCCTCGGCCACCATCTCGCACTGCATCCGTCGACGGCCGTCCTCGCCGACATGGATGATGACGTGCGACCCTGGACCGGAACGGTGCAGGCGCACTACTCCGACCAGTTCGCTGATTTGCACGACGGCTACGGCTTCAAGTTCGAGACCGCGCCGATTCATCCTTCCCTGCAAGCACTCGCGGCTCCCTGGGAGTCGGCGGCCCAGCATCGCGAGCGCATGGCGCGGCTGCCGCGTACGGCCCTCGTCGGCATCCTGCTGCGCGATCGCTTTGGGGGTCGCGTGTCGGTCGACCGAGACGGGGTGCCTGTTGTGGACTACCACCTGTCACGCTATGACCGCGCGCATTTGCGCCGCGCCATCGCCGGAGCCGCCGAGCTGCTGGAGGCGGCAGGCGCGCGCGAGATCTGGCTGCCGCTGGCCCGCGCCATCACCTACCGGCCGGACCCCGGTGCCCGGGCGGAGTGGCTCCGGCGCGTGGACGCCGCAGGCTGGGGCGCGAATGAGCTGCTGCTCGTCACCTTTCATCAGATGGCGTCCTGCCGCATGGGAGCGAACGCGCGGACGTCCGTGGTGGATGCCGAACACCGGGTCTGGGGTATACGAGGCCTGTACGTCGCAGACGCCAGTGTCTTCCCAACGGCGTCCGGCGTGAACCCGATGCTGACGGTGATGGGCATCGCGCATCGGGCCGCCGGAGCGATCGCGGCACACCTGTCATGAGGAAAACCGAATGGTTGCGCTGATCACGGTCGTTGTTCTGGCGACGCAGCAGTCCGTCGCGGACTCATCTCCCTTTCGCCCGCTGGCGCTGCCGCCGGCCACGCCGATGCGCAGCGCCTCAGGCGAACCCGGGCCTCGCTATTGGCAGCAGCGAGCCGACTACACGCTCGAGGCCACGCTGGACACGGCCACCAACGTGCTGCGCGGCCGCGGCCGCATCTATTACGTCAATCGCTCGCCCGAGTCGCTCGATTTCGTGTGGGTCCAGCTCGATCAGAACGTGTTCGCACCAGGATCGATTGCCGGCGTGTTGAATCAGCCGCCGCTGCTGTTCGCCGGCGGCGTCGTCTTCGATTTCAGCGGGAAAGGGTTCGTCGGCGGGATCACGATCGACCGCCTTGCGGCCGCCGGGCGGCCGCTCACCACCAAGGTCTTCGGCACGATGATGCGCGTCGCGCTGCCGCGCCCGCTGGCCCCCAATCTTGGCATCACGTTCGACGTCGCCTGGCACTTCCCGATCCCGCCGTACGGCGGCGGCCGCATGGGCCGCGTGGGCACGCGCTTCTACGAGCTGGGCCAGTGGTACCCGCGCCTGGCCGTCTATGACGACGTGCACGGCTGGAATACGCTGCCGTTCCTCGGCGCGGGGGAGTTTTACCTCGAGTTCGGCGATTTCGACGTCAGCCTCACGGTGCCGGCGGGATTCGTCGTCACCGCGAC
>DASYTD010000213.1:0-5778 GCA_036002655.1 Gemmatimonadales bacterium | reverse complement strand
TGCCCGCGCTCGCCCACCACCGTGTCATAGCCATGCTGCAGCTTGGTGATGAAGTCGTGCGCGTTCGCCGCCTGCGCGGCCGCGACCACCTGGCCGAGCGGCGCTTCCGGCAAACCGTAGCGGATGTTCTCCAGCACCGTTCCGTGAAACAGATACGGATCCTGCAGCACCATGCCGATCTGCCGCCGGTAGTGCCCCGTATCGAGGCGCCGGATATCGACGCCATCCACACGAAGCGTTCCCCCGGTCACGTCGTAGAAGCGCGCGATCAGGTTCACGATCGTGGTCTTTCCACCGCCGGACGGCCCGACGAGCCCGATCAGCTCGCCCGGCGTGACGTCGAAACTCACACCGCGCAGCACCTGCCGGACGCCGTCGTAGCCGAACGTCACATGGTCGAACGTGACGCGGCCATGCACCGGCTCGAGGCGCACCGGCTCGGGTACGTCCCGAACCTCGGGCTCGGTGTCCAGCACCTCGAAGACACGGTGCGCCGACGTCGTCGCGCGATTGATCGTCCGCGCCATCTGGCCGATCACTTCGATCGGCGCGACGAACATCGTCGTGTAGAGCAGGAACGAGACGAACGTTCCCACCGGCAGCTGGGCACCGCTCCCGAGCAGCCGCGGCACGGCGAACACCCACACCGCGACCGTCATCGTGTGCACGCCGAGCATCAGCAATGGCCAGAACGTCGTCCACGACGCGTGAATGCGGTTGAACTCCGCCGTCACGTCCTCGTTGCGCTCACCAAAGCGTCCGATCTCCCGCTGCTCCTGGTTGAACGCCTTGACCACGCGGATGCCCGGAATCGTGTCCGACAACACGTCCGTCACACGTGACCACTTGCGCCACGCGCGGATGAACAGCCGGGTGATGTCTTCACTGTGCCGGTAGATCAGCCAGCAGAACAGCGGCACCGGCAGGGTCATCACGAGACCCAGCCGCCAGTCGAGCGTGAGCAGGACGGTGCCCAGCCCCGCCAGCATGACGAGCGACAACGACACGTCCACCACGCCGAACGCTAGGAACTCCCACAGCCGGTCGGTATCGGCGGACACGCGCGTGATCAGGCTTCCCGTGCGCTTGCGCGAGAAGAACGCCAGGCTCAGCCGCTGGATGTGCTCGTACAACTCGGCGCGCAGATCGCGAGCGACCCACTCACCCAGAATCGACATGAGCCGCAGCCGCACGTGCGCGGCCGCCTGGCGGACGAGATACACGACCGCCATCGCCGCCACTGCCAGCCACGCGATCGTGACCGCGCGCGCGAGCGGCAAGGTGCCCGCCTGCGACGGCCGGACGACGCGATCGATCAGGTGACCGGCCAGATACGGCGGCACCAGGCTGACCAGCGTGATCACCGTCGCCGCCGCCATGCCGAGCGTCAGCTGCCGGCGGTACGGCTTGAGATAGCCGAGCAGCCGGCGGATGACCGCGGTTTGACGGCCCGAGACGAGCGCCTGCGCTTCGCGGATCGGCCGGGCCACGCTTTCCGCGTACACGTGATCCGCGTCCACGTCCGCGAGCTCCCGTTCATTGCCGCCGACCTGCTCCTCGAGCACGAAACGGATGTTCTCGAACGCGCGGCGCTGCCGGTGCGTGTAGCGCAGCAACGCCAGCGCGGGTTCACCGGGCGCGCCGAGGATCGTCAGCGTATTCGCTGATAGGCCGGGGGCCTCCCGGATCCCCTCTATTCGTGCTCGCTCAATCATCTGGAGATCCCAGCCACCGTTGCCCGCTCGTTTGGCTACGGCGACGTGCCGGGGACCGAGCGCCAACCAGGATTCGGTCAGCCGCAAGCCCTGATCGAGATCGGCCAGCGCGTACAGTTGAACAGGCTCGCCGTGCCAGGCGTGCTCGATCTGCCGTCGCAGCTCGGCCGGAAGCCGGGACGGTTGGGCGGTGTAGCGCGCGATAATGTGGTCGTCGAGATGTTGCAGCGTGCTCATGTCCGTGATCCTCGAATCAGACGTAACAGAACGGCCTCCCAGGTCCCATGAAGCACCCGGAAGGCCGGATCACGGCGCGAACTAGATCCGATCGACTTCTAGGGTGCTCCTCCGGACGCACTACGCCCACGAGCGTCGGAAATCGGTGCGAAGCGGCACACAGTGCCCGGCCCCGACCAGATGCGGCGCAGCATTGGCGTAACGGTGGATTGACGTATCATTTCAGTCCGAAAGCCCTTTCGAGCGTGATTCCGGAACGGCGGAAGACTGCTTCGACCAAGGTAAGACGACCTACGGACCCGGGCAAGGGGAGGATTCACAACGGTCGTTGTGAACCCCAATTGCCCAGCACGATGCCGACGCCACGCAGGCGCTCACTGTGAGAACAGACCACCTGGATCATGACGGTGAGCGGAACGGCTAAGATCACGCCGACGATTCCCCACACCCACCCCCAAAAGAGCAGCGAGAGCAGCACGGCGACCGTGTTGAGCGACATCCGACGGCCTAAGACCATGGGAGCAACGAAGTGTCCCTTCACGAGATCGAGTACGAGGAAACCGCCGCAGGCCAAGAGCATTTCCTGCGTTCCATCGAACGTCGCCAAGGTCACAATGCCGATCAGCACGACCGTGACGAGCGCGCCAAGATACGGGATGAAGTTCAGCACGCCCGCTGCGACTCCCCACAACACAGGATTGGGAACGCCCACCGCCGCAAGCAGCGCGCCTGTGGCGATGCCGAATCCGATGCTGATCAACGTATTGATCAGCAGATAGCGCGACATCTGCTGCTCGATTTCGTACAGCGCCCGTTTGATGCGGGTCCGCTGCGTCCCCATCGGAAACAGGTAGGCGATCTTTTGCCGGAACATCGACCCGGACGCCAGCAGGAAATAGGTCAGGAAAACCACCGTCAGGATCCCGCCGACCACGTGCGCGGTGGTCCACCCCACATTCTGCAGCGGTGCGGGAGGAGCGACTTGGATGGTGGCCGCGGCCGAATCGGGGCTCGCGATGCCGGCCAGACGGGCGACGCTCGTGGCGGTGGCCTGGATCGCGCTGACCGGTTCGATCACGCGCAGCTTCTCTTCAACCCGGTGCATGGTCGCCGGCGCGCGACGCAGCCATTCCGTTGCCGGCCCGGTGAGTGCGAGGATGGTCGCACCGATGACCGTGATCGTGCCGAACACGATCAGTCCCGCCGCAACCGGTTCGGCGACGCCATACCGGCTCATCCATCGCACCAGGGGACCGAGCAGCAGCGTCAGCAGCAGCGCGACCGCAATCGGCACCAGCAAGCTGCTCGCAAACTGGAGTCCCGCAATGAGGAGCACCGTAAAGATGCTGGCGAGCAGCGGAACGAGGAGCCGGGAGGTAAAGAGGGCCGGACGCGATGGGCGCCCGGCCCCCGGGGATTCTATCAGCTCTTGTACGTCAACGGCGAGGTGTGTCACACGCCACCCGAAAATCTGAAGATTACGTTGGTTTTCCAGCCATGCTGGGATCGGTCCCTGCAGCCCGCGCGTTCACGCCTGTCGTGGCGATCAGCGACAGCTTCTTGTCCGCCGCTGTCTCTTCTTCCTGGCTCTCGTTCAGAAGCTCAACCACTTCCGTGAAACCCAGTAATGCCGCAAACGCCTTCGCGGAACCGTAGGCCGAAATCTCGTAATGCTCGACGCGCTGGGCGGCCGCGATGATCCCGGCGTCGATCACTGCCTCATTGCCTTCCTCCTCGAGGATCTCTTTCCCTTCCTCGATGAGCCCTTCCATAGCCTTGCACTTCACACCGCCCGACTGCTCCCCAAGGATCTCAAACACCCGGTCGAGTCGCGTTATTTGATTCTCGGTTTCCGTCAGATGCTCCCGGAACGCCGTGGCCAGGTCTTCGGTCGAGGCCTTTTCCTGCATCTTCGGCAGCGCCTTGATCAGCATCTGCTCGGCGCTGTAAATGTCCCGCAACTGGTGTATCAACAGGTCCTGCATCGTTTCGAACGCCATAACCAGCTCCGCCATTTGGTGTGTGCAGGAAACGTACCGGGGCGTCTCCGCGTGCAACCATCGGTCTGACGGACGATTTGGGCTAACTCTTGCGACTTCATTCGGGCGCACCCTTTTGGCTTGTGTCGGATGGTCTGCGCGAAATGGGGCCTGCCTCCGCCACTCCCCCTCCCAAGACGTGCGACGTCGCCGTCATCGGCGCTGGAATCACAGGCGCCCTGGTCGCCGACGCCCTGGCTGGCGAGGGGCTTTTCGTCCTGGTGCTCGACCGGCGCGCCCCCGCATGCGGCAGCACGGCAGCCAGCACCTCGCTCCTGAGCTATGAGATCGACATCGGACTCGTGGAGCTCAGCGAGATGGTGGGGGAACGGGACGCCGTCCGCGCGTACCAGCTCAGCGTCGGCGCGATCGATGACCTCGCCGCGATCGCCGGATCCTTACCGGACCCGTGCGGATTTGCCCGATGCTCCAGCGTCTGCCTCGTGACGCAGCGCCGCCAAGCCCAGGATCTCCAGCAAGAGGCGGCGTTGCGGCAACGGCATGGTCTGGATGCCGAGTACTGGACAGCCAAGCAGGTGGAGCAGACCTACGGCTTTCCGTCCCATGGAGCGCTCCAGACGAGGAAAGCCGGGGTGGTGGACCCGGTGCGGCTCACGCGGGCGCTGCTGACCCGTGCCATCGCCCGCGGCGCCCAGCTCCTGTCGCGGACTCCCGCCCGCGATGTTCGGCAAGAGGGGTCCAGCCTCGCGGTCGTGACGGACCGAGGCGAGACGCGCGCACGCTGGGTCGTGTATGCGATGGGATACGAAATGCCCGCCCCCCTGCGTGCCGGGATGGTCGCACTCCACACCACCTATGCCTTGGTAACTGAGCCGCTCGAGGACCTGGGGCCTTGGCGGGGCGACTGCATCGTTTGGGAGACGGGCCGGCCCTACTACTACATGCGCCCAACCGAAGACCGCCGGGTGATGATCGGTGGCGCCGACACGCCCTTCAAGGACGCCGCCTGGCGCGACCGCCTCATGCCCGGCCGCACGCGCCGGCTCGAGAAGCAGATCGCGAAATGGCTGCCGAGCCTCACGACTCAGACCGCTTTTGTCTGGGCCGGTACGTTCGGCGAAACGAAGGACGGTCTCCCGTACATCGGCCCCATGGCGGATTGTCCTCAGGCGCTGTTCGCCCTGGGCTACGGCGCGAACGGCATCACGTTCGGGGCGATCGCCGCGAAGATCGTCGCCGACCTCTGTCTTGAAAAACCCAACCCCGACGCCGAGCTGTTCAGGCTCGACCGGTAACACTAGCCGCCGTTCGTCCCAACGACCGATGCCGGAGCGGGCAGGCCCGCGCTTACAATTACTAATCCACCGACCAGGTTGAGACGTAACGGATGGCCACCTCGCTAAAACTCGCGCACGTGAAGCGATACAAGGACATCTCCGTCCTCCTGATGAAGTACGGCCGCTCGGATGTGGTCCGGGAGGCGGGCTGGGACGAGGAGAACGAACCGGCAAAGGGCACGGCGGTCGCGCCGGCGAGCCCGAAGGCGGAAGAGCTGGCGGCCGATCTCGAGGCAATGGGCCCGACGTTCGTGAAGCTCGGCCAGCTCCTGTCCACACGTCCCGATCTGTTGCCTCCGCCGTACATCGAAGCCCTGTCCCGCCTCCAGGACAAGGTCGCGCCGTTCCCGTACGAAGCAGTCGAGCAGATCGTCACCGCAGAGCTGGGCGTGCGGATCTCGAAGGCGTTCGGCGAGTTCTCGAGGGAGCCGCTGGCCGCGGCTTCTCTCGGCCAGGTGCATCGTGCGACGCTGCGAGACGGCCGTCAGG
>DASYTD010000212.1:0-7738 GCA_036002655.1 Gemmatimonadales bacterium | reverse complement strand
ACGCTTTTTCGCCACGAACCGCTCCGCGGGAACGGTGATGCGCCCGGCCGCGCCGGCCTTGGCGCGCGGTGCGAACCGGCTGCGCCGCTTGCGCTGCTCCTCGGCAAATACCGTCACGAGATACGCCTGCGGGTCCGCGCTGCGGCGCGGGATGCGGCCCTCGAACCGTCGCACCAAATCCGCCGTGATCCGCAGCTGCACTTCCCGCGTCAGCTCGTTCATGCGTCCCAGGAAACGGTCGAGCAGGCGGAATTCGTCCTCGGAAAGCTCGGGAGGTCCGGTTTCGATCGGATCGGCGGTCTGCTCCTCGGCCGCGGCCTTCGCCCCCAGGACCCAATCGGTGGGTCGGTCACGGACGACGATGGTCCCGGCCACCATGTCCCCCGGCCGCTTATAGCTCGGGTGGAGGAACATCGTGAGGAGAGCGGGAGCGAAGGGCACCGGGAAATAGCAGTCGAGCCAGCGGACGAGATTACGGATTACAGCGGCCGACGGCGTCACCGACCGTCCCGTGTCCATCACGACGCGAATGCCGAGGGCCTGTTTCCCAGGGGTCCTGCCGCCGTTCAATGCCTCGAACAGCGCGAAATACCCCCACACCAACGAGAACACGAGCAGGATCAGGATGGCGAGCAGCCATCCTCTCATCACCCCGCTCGCCGAAAACAGTCCTCCCGCGATCGCCCCCCAAGCGACCAGCAACAGCAGGAATCCCAGGAATAGGAACAACAGGTCGAGCAATCCCGCCGCCATGCGAGAGCCGACGCCCGCCAACTCGAAGTGCACATCGACGTGCTCCGGCGTCTCGACGCCGTGATGCTGGCGCAGATCCAGGTCTCGCGCGGAAGCCGCCATGTCCTCATCTTACCGCGTGTCTTCGCGCGGAGCGACCCATTAGTTCGAACCTCAGGCCCATGCAGCTGGGCGAGATCCTCGACGGGAGCTTCAACATCTACCGGCGCCACTTCGGCCTGTTCATGCGGCTGAGTCTCGTGTTGGTGTGGCTCCCGACGGCACTCGCCGTCTACCTCCAGGTCCGCTTCAGCGGCTCGCCCTTTGAAGTGCTCAGCCTCCTCGAGCAGCACCCGGTGGCCAGCATCCTGCTCGGCCTGCTGGCGGTGATCATCTGGACGACGGCCGGCTTGCTGCTCAAGGCCGGCACCATTCGGATCATTTCGGACTCCTATTTGGGGCAGGAGCCGGACCTCGGCGCATCGCTCCGATTCGGAGTCGCTAAGATCATCCCCCTGCTGCTGGTGGCGCTGAGCAAGGGGTTGCTCCTCATCCTCATTTATGTGTTCGGGGCGATCGGGATCGGGCTGGCGGTCGTCGTCGGCCGGCTGGCAGGTCCGGGCATCGCGGGGTTGCTGGGGTTTGCGGGGTTTGTCGGCGTCGCGTGGTTCGTGATCTGGGTGGCGTGTGGCTACGGCGTGACGACGCCCACCGTGGTGCTCGAGGAGCTTCCCAGCTCATTCGACGCGTTCGGCCGCTCGTGGGAGCTGACCCGAGCGGCTCGCGGGAAGGTCTTTGGTACCGTGTCCGTCGCGTGGCTGATGTCGCAATTCCTGCCGCAGATGGTGGTGGGGGGCATCAGCGGGGCGCTGGGTGCCGCGGGAAACGTGTCGTTGCAACCGGTTTTCGTGGTGCTGGCGTCTCTCATGGGCATCGTGCTCGCGCCGATTCTGCCCTGCGCGCTCACGCTGTTGTATTACGATCTGCGGGTGCGGCGCGAGGCGTTCGACCTCCAGGTCCTGAGTGATCAATTGGGGATCCGCTGACCGGCGTCTGGCTCGCCCAGCTACAGCAGGCGTCGCACGGCCCTACGACTCTCCCAGCGGACTCGCTGCGGCGCGTGGTTGGTCAAGTCTTCGCGCGTCCCGAATTCCAATGGATCGAGCGGCAACGGATTGCCTCGTGGCTGGCGCGCCAATGGCACGAGCTGATCAACTGGCTCGATCGCCTGGCCGATCAACATCCCATCGGTTTCAACGTCGGCCTCGCGCTCGTCGTCGTGGGCCTGGTCGTCCTCCTGGTGCACATCGGCTACGTCATGTGGCGGATCGTACGACCGACGGCGCGCACGGGAACGGCGAAAGCAGCGGCCGGCGTGGGCGTCATCGCGGACGCGGCGTCGCACCTCGCGCGTGCCGACGAGCTGGCACGAGCGCGCCGCTACGCCGAAGCGCTCGCCCATCGTTTCATGGCCGTGGTGCTGGAGCTCGATCAGCGTAAAGCGCTGCGCTTCCACGCCTCCAAGACGCCGGCCGAGTACGTCGGCGAAGCGCGGTTGGACGACGCGGGGCGTACGTCGCTCGCCAGCCTCGTCGCGCAGCTCTATCGCCATCTGTTTGGGGCCGTGCCGTGCGATGCCGGCGAGTACCAGACCTTCGGCGCCGCGGCGCAGGAGCTGGTGCGAGGACACCATGTCGTACCGGCTTGAAATTGGGTTCGTGCTGCTCTTGGGGCTCGCCCTCGCAATCGCGCTGTGGGCGGCGAACCGCAAGCCCACAACGCCCGACTTCGATCTGCGGACGTCGACGTTCCTCAGTGGCCCCAACGGGAGTAAGGGCCTCCACGATGTGCTCACGCAACTCGGCCGGCTCTCCGAGCGGCGCCGCACATCGCTGTCCAACCTCGCTACCGAACGCGCCCACCGGCCTGCCATCCTCGTCCTGCTGGATCCCATCTACCCGCTACAGGATGACGAGATGGAGCAGGTGGTCCGCTATGTGCGCGGCGGCGGCGGCGCCGTTGTAGCCAGCGGCTCCGGCGCCGGCCTCACACAGTGCGCGGGATGGCGCATTCAGCCGGAGGAAATGCGCGGCGACAGCGTGGCCGTGCGATCACCGGATGCGGTTGTGCATTTGCCGCGCACGGGACACGTGCTCACGCCATACAAGATCGACAGCCTCGAACGCGGCGGGCTGGAGGAGCTCGTGAAAGGCGCTGCGGAAGAGCGCCTGGGCATCTGCGGCACGTTGGCGCCGTTTGAAACCGATACCGTCGTGGCAGCGGTGAATAATCGTCCGGCGATTCTGCGGCTCCGGTACCGCGGCGGCGGAACCATCACGCTCGTCGCCGACCGGGGGTGGTTCACGAATCGCGTTTGGCGCTACACCGACGTGCCGATCGTCGCCTTGCCGCTGCTCACACCGCGCCCCGAGCGTCCCGGACGAGTGGCATGGGACGAGTACCATCAGGGATTCGGGGAAGCCGAAGGCTCGACGCTTCCCGGCCGCACGTGGGCCTGGCTGCGGAGCTCGCCCGCGGGATGGGCGATTCTCCAGCTGATCGCCATAGCGCTGGTGTGGTTGGCGATGAACGCCGTGCGTTTCGGTCCCGCCCGTTCAGTGATCGAACGGCGGCGCCGCTCGCCGCTCGAGCATTTGGAGGCGCTGGGCGCGGGACTCGAGAGCGCCGCCGATGCGGACACTGCGGTGCAGCGTCTGGCGTTGGGACTGCGCCGCCGCCTGAGCCGTGCCGGTCACGTGGGGACCGGCAACGTCGTGCCGTGGCTCGAATCACTCGAGCTCGCCATGCGCGGCGCCAAAGGCCGTGCTGCAGTTCGACGCTTGCACCATCTGCTCACTGTGCGCGATCCCGAATCGGGCTCTCGCGTGCTTCACGCCGCTCAAGCCGTGGAGGACGTGTGGGAGGAACTGCGCCCGCGCACGACGCGCAACGCATAGTCGAGGCGCTGCGCCGCGTGGTATTGGGACAGGAGGCCGCCACGCGCGAAGTGCTCGTGTGTCTGCTCGCGCGCGGACACATTCTGCTCGAGGGCGTGCCGGGCACCGCCAAGACGTTGCTCGTGCGCACGCTCTCACTCGCGCTCGACGTGCGCTTCGTGCGCATCCAGTTCACGCCCGACTTGATGCCCGCCGACATCACCGGGATCACGCTGCTCACCGGCACGCACGAGTTCGCGTTCCGGCCGGGTCCCATCTTCGCCGATCTCGTGCTCGCCGATGAGATCAACCGCGCGCCCGCGAAAACGCAGGCCGCGTTACTCGAGGCGATGCAGGAGCGCACGGTGACCGTGGATGGCAAGAGTCATCCGCTGTCGCCGACGTTCACCGTCTTCGCCACACAAAACCCGATCGAGTTCGAGGGCACGTATCCGCTGCCGGAAGCCGAGCTCGATCGGTTCATGGCCAAGGTGCAGGTCGGCTATCCGGCGGCGAGCGTGGAGCAGGGGATCCTGACGCGCTACGTCGAAGGCTTCGAGGCGGACCGCACCGATACCTACGGCGTCACGCCGGTCGTGAACGCGGAGGGCCTGGAAGCCATGCGACAAGCGGTGGACGCGGTCCGCGTCGAGCCGCGTATCACGCACTACGTCACGACGATCGTCCGCGCCACGCGCGAAGCCGCCTCGCTCACGCTGGGTGCGAGCCCGCGGGCCGGCGTCGCACTCTTCAAGGCGGCGCGCGCTGCCGCGCTGCTCGAGGGCCGCGACTACGTCATCCCGGACGACGTGAAGCTGCTCGCTCCCGCGGTCCTGCGGCATCGTGTCAACGTCGCTCCCGAGCTCGAGCTCGAGGGCGTCACCGCCGATCAGGCGCTCAAAGCGATCCTTGACCGGACTGAGGCTCCCACCGCTTGAACCTGTTGCCGGCTCTGGTGATCGGCGCAGTCATCGCCCCGTTCATCGCGTTGTGGTACGTGCTGGGCAGCGTCGCGGGAATTCTCTGGACGCCTCGAGCGCTGTTGGTCGGCGCATTGATCGCATTAGTCGGGATCGTCGGGTTCTGGACGCCGTGGGGTCTCGACGCGATGCTCATCGCCGACTCGGCGCTGATCCTCTTGATTTGGCTGGACGCCTCGCTGGCCCAAACCGTGGTGGTGTCGCGGGAGCCGCTGCCGGCACTGTCCGTCGGCCACACGGGCGAGGTCACCTACCGCTGGACCAATCCGTCCCGGCGCCGCGCGCGCCTGCGCGTCCGCGAGGTTCGCCCCGACATCCTCGGCGGTTCGCAGCCGCCCCGTTCGGTCAGCATTTCCCCCCGCTCGGCGACACGCGAGAACGTCGCCGTCATCCCGTTGCGACGCGGACGGGAAACGGCGGGTGCCGGAGGCTTCGTGCTCGACAGCTTCGGCCCGTTCGGGCTTGGCCGGCACCGGATGCGCCTGCCCCTGCCGTGGGACGTGGTCGTCTATCCGCCGCTCGTGTCGGTGCGGCTGCGCGCCTCGGTCGCGGAGGCCCTGCGGCGGCGGGATGTCGGTACGAAGGCCATCCGCCAGCTCGGCGAAGGGCGGCTCTTCGAATCGCTGCGCGAGTGGGGGCCCGGCGACGATCTGCGGCACATCGATTGGAAAGCGACGGCGCGGCGCGGCAAGGTCATCACGCGGCAGTACGAGGCGGAGCGGCGCCAGCAGGTGCTGCTGGTGCTCGATACGGGCCGTCTCATGACGGCCGAGGTGTCGGCCGGCGTGGCGCGGCTCGACTTTGCCGTGCAGGCGGCGCTCGAGCTGGCATATGCCGCCGCGCAATACGACGACAACGTCGGCATCATGACTTTTGCCGACGGCGTCCAGCATTTCGTCGCGCCCGAGCGCGGCCGGACCGGCGTGCGGCGCGTGCTCGACGTACTGGCCGAGGTGCAGCCGAAGCTCGTCGAGCCCGATTACCCCGGCGCCTTTCGCTATCTCGCGGCGCGCAATCGCAAGCGCGCGTTGACGGTGCTGTTTACGGACGTGATTGATCGCTTCGCATCCGATGCCCTCGTCGCCAACGTCGCGACGCTGCGCCCGCGGCATCTGCCGCTTGCCGTCACGTTGCGCAATCCGGAGCTCGACGCCGTCGCGACCCAGCGTTCGGCGACGCCTCGCGATGCGTTTCGCAAAGCGGCGGCCGAGGAGCTGCTGCATGCGCGCGAAGCAGCGCTCGGTCATATGCGGCGGGCGGGCGTGTTGGTGATTGATGTCACACCGGAGCGTGCGGCGCAAGCGGTGGTCGCGAAGTATCTCGACCTCAAGCGACGGGGGACGCTCTAAGTCACTGTCTGGCCCCTCCATCCGGCGTATAGTATGTTCGACCCTCAAGCTCACGGATTGGACTGGATGCGCGGTCTCAACCGGGCCACACCCATCGTGACTCTCGCAGTGGCGCTGACCGGCGTCACCTGCGCCTTCCCCACCGACAAGAGTGAAGACGTCTTCGTCGCCGTGTATGTCCCCAAGCTCATCGTCCGGCAAGGGGAGAAACTCCCGGTTTCGGCGACCTTGTGGCAGCGGACGGGAGCCGACTCGGTAGAGATCAAGAATGCCTCGTTCCTGTGGGGCACGACTAATGAAGGCCTCGCGACCGTGAAGGACGCGGGATATGGCGGCGCCGAGGTGACGGGGATCCTCCCCGGTACCGTCGACCTCTCCGTTCGCGCGGTGTCCTTCGAGAAGTCCGAGACCAAGTACGTCACGTTGCGCGTGGCGAAACCCCTCGAGATCGACAGCGTGCGCCCGCTCACGGTGCACTACGGCGAGTTGCTGACGGTTTATGGGGTCGGCGTGGACTCGCTATTCATCGCCAGTCTGGGTGGGGCGAATCTTATCGAATACCCATTGTCTCGGCTCCGCGATTCCACCGGCCTCGGGCAGATCACCTTCTGGGTACCGCCTCCAGCTCGCAGCGATTCGCTGTTCTACCTGGGCGCCGGCGTGTTCGGATTCGATACGGCGATGACGGACGTGCTGAAGGACGACCTGTTCGAGCCGAATGACACGATTGCGGCGAGTATCAACCTCGATCTGGGCGGGCCGTGGCAAAACACGGGTACCTTGCTCGACTCCGTCCTGTTCGTGAATCCGGCGCTTGCATTCGAGCCGGTGGACAATCGTACCTCGAGCTCCGGCGAGGATTGGTTCCGATTCGCGACCAGTGATACCACCAAGCCGCTGACGTTCTTCATCACCTATCCGACGTTCGGCGACACGAGCGCGAGCGCCACGCGGACGTTCGTGCTCGACTCGCTCGCCTATCTCACCGGCGTTCCCGGTGATCCGGTGGAGAAGTTCTTTGGGCGTGATTCCGCCGACTTCATCAGCTCGGACTTCTATCGCTGTAAAGGGGATTTCTTCGGGCCCGCGCAGCTCTCCCGGGAATCGACGACCGTCGCATTGCGGACGCTGCCCAGTCACGCGCTGCACATCATGACGTTCTTCAACCATCCGCAGCGGTATGGACTGACCGTGGCCAAGGGATACATCTCGGCGGACTTCCGCATTCCGATGGACAAGTACGAAGAAAACGATATGTGCCACTACGCGGACAGCATCCCCGGCAAGCCGAACCCCTTGTCGCGCATCCATGTCCCCACGCGCTTGTCGAACCTGCAGTTCAACGATTCCGTGATGACGATCGACAATCCGTTCGAGGTGGATTGGTATCGCCTGGAGGTTCCGGCGAGCGGCTTTGGAGATTCCGTGCTCATTCGCACGCAGTCACGGCCTCTCGTTTCAGGTCGCGACACCTCCGATATCGACATCTACGTCCTCACCGTGCCCGGCGTGAGTGACACCGTCCCCGGCAGCGGTGTGATGGACATTGTGGGGCAATCGATCGCTCCCGGCTCGAGCGAGGACCTCTTGGTGGAACTGCCGGCGGGCTCCTACTATCTCGCCGTCGTCGATTTCGCCGGCGTGGTGACGCGCTACTCGATGTGCGTACGAGTCGTCGCGGTCATCCAGAACTGCGGCCCGCTGGCGGGCTCGCCACCCGCGCCGGGCACATCGCCCTCGC
>DASYTD010000211.1:0-10601 GCA_036002655.1 Gemmatimonadales bacterium | reverse complement strand
GTTAAGTTGCTGTGTCTCTAACCACTTAGGAAAAGCGAGTTCTATGCCGGAAGTCATCATTCACGATGACGAGAGCTTTGAGCGTGCGCTCAAGCGGTTCAAGAAGAAATGCGAAAAAGCAGGGATCCTCGCCGACCTGCGCAAGCACCGTCACTACGAAAAGCCCAGTGAGCGCAAGAAGCGGAAGATGAATGCGGCGCGCCGCAAGAATCGCAGGCCGCGCTACGCGTAAATGGTGGAATCGAGCTTAGCTGATCGGCTGCGCGCCGCAATGAACGAAGCGAGAAAACAACGCGATCAGGCGCGCACCCTCCTCCTCTCCACGATCCTCTCCGACATCAAAAACCGAGAACTCGAGCTCAACCACCTGCCGACCGACGATGAAACGGCGGAGGTGTTGCGGCGCGGCATCAAGCGGCGCCGCGAATCGGTCGAGCTGTACGAAAAGGCGGGCCGGACCGAGCTGGCGGCCACGGAGAGCGCCGAAATCAAAGCGCTCGAGTCGTTTCTCCCTGCCGCCGTGCCCGCCGAGGAGATTCGCGCGGCGGTACGGGAAGCCATCGCGAGTGGCTCCAAGGACATGGGGAAGGTCATGGGTGCGGTGATGCCGCGCTTCAAGGGACGTGCGGACGGGACGTTGGTGAATCAGATCGTACGCGAGGAGTTATCGACCCAGTCTTAGAAACACTGGAATTTCCTCAGGCCCTGGCACGCGTCGCCGAGCACGCCGCCGGGCCGCTGGGCGCTGCCCGCGTCGCTGCCCGACGCCCCAGTACGGACGCCACGCACATCCGCGCAGCGCTCGCGCAAGTCGCTGAGCTCGCGGCCCTCTTGATCACGGACGAAACCATCCGTGCCGAACCGGTGCCTGACATTCAGGCTACGCTCGAGCTGCTCGGCGTGGAAGGCAGCGCGCTCGAAGCAGTGGCACTCGCCGAGCTGACGGTGGCGCTCGCGGCGATGCGCGTGACCGCAGCCGATCTCAAGCGCCTCGATACCACGCACCACGCACTACGCACGGTTTTGATTCGTGTTGATCCGCCGCCCAAAGAGCTCGAGACCAAGCTCGTGCAGTCGATTGCCCCGGATGGCATGGTGCTCGACTCCGCCTCGCGCGATCTGGCGCGGGCGCGCCAGCAGGTGCGTGAAGCGCGCAAGCGCGTGATGGACCGGCTGGGCGCGATCCTCGGCGCCCTCGATCAGACGGAGCGCGCGCCCGACGCGGCCGTCACGGTGCGCGGCGGCCGCTACGTCATTCCGATTCGCAGCACCGCGCGCGCCCGCGTGGGCGGCATCGTGCACGACGAGTCGGCGACCCGCGCGACGGTGTTCGTGGAGCCGCCCGAGATCATCGAGCTGGGCAACGAGCTGCGCGCGGCCGAGTCCGCCGAGCTGCGCGAAGTGCTGCGCGTGCTGCGCGAGCTCACCGAGCTGTTGCGCCCGCAGCGCGACACGCTTGCGGCGGCGTGGGAGATGTGCATCGCGTTCGACGATCTCTGCGCCCGCGCGCGCTACGCGGTGGAAGTGAACGGGTTCGTGCCGGAGATCGGGGGAGGACCACTCAAGATTCGGAACGGGCGCCATCCATTACTCGGTCATCCGGTACCTTTCAGTCTCGAGCTTGCGCCCGACGAACGCACGATCCTCGTCTCCGGCCCCAACACCGGCGGCAAGACCGTGCTCATCAAGGCCGTCGGTCTGCTGGCGCTCTTGGCGCAGAGCGGCATCGTTCCGCCCATCGGTCCGCATTCGTCGTTGCCGGTGTTCACGGAAGTGTTTGCCGACATCGGCGACCGCCAGTCCATCGCCGCGAGTCTCTCGACGTTCTCGGCGCACGTCGCGGCATTGCGACAGATCCTCGATGGCGCCGGAGCGGGCTCGTTGGTCTTGCTCGACGAAATCGGGAGCGGCACCGATCCAGCCGAGGGCGGGGCACTCGCCGCGGCGACGCTCAAGGCGTTGACGCGCCGCCGAGCGATCACGCTGGCCACGACGCACCTCGGCGCTCTCAAGCAGCTCGCTGCGGAGACCGTGGGCATCGTCAACGCATCCCTGCAATTCGACGCCGAGACGCTCACGCCGACGTACCGCCTTCTGAAGGGCGTCCCCGGCCGCTCGTACGGACTCGCGATCGCCCGCCGGCTCGGTGTGGCGGACGATGTCCTGGCCGAAGCAGAACGCGCGGTCCCGGATGCCGAGCGAACGCTGGATCGGCTGCTGGCATCGGTGGAAGCGCGCGGACGCGAGGTCGATGCGCGAGCCGAGGAGCTCGAGACCCGCGCGGCCCAGCTCGACCTGGAGCGTCAGAACCTCGTGAACCTCGAAACCCTTGAGACCGAGCTGCGCGCGCGAGAGAAGGCTTTGGACAAAGACGCTCGCGACAAGGCCCGCGCCTATCTTCTCGAGGCGCGCAAGACGGTCGAAGCCGCCCTCGGGCAGGCGCGTGCGGCCGTGAATGAGGCTACGGCGAAAGAGGCGCGGCGGATGGTGGAGGAGGCGATCGAGAAGACGGCAGGCGGACGGGCGGACGGGCGGACGGACCGTGACGCCGACTTCAAGGTCGGCGAGCGCGTGCGCACGGGCCAGGGGAAGGTTGGCGTTGTCGCTGAAATCCGTAGCGATGGTCGCGTCGTCGTTGAGATCGGTGCAATCCGGCTCGTCGTTGCGCCGGACCTCCTCGAGCGGGTAGACGGCCCGTCGGCCCGTCCGCCCGTCCGCCCGTCATGATCCCCGACGACATCATCGAACAGGTGCGCGACGCCGCTGACCTCGTCGGCATTATCGGGGAGCACGTCGAGCTCAAACGGACTGGATCCGACTATCGCGGCCCCTGTCCATTCCACGGCGGCACGCATCGCAACTTCGCCGTCATTCCCAAGAAGGGGATGTTCTACTGCTACGTCTGCCATGAAGCGGGCGACGTCTACACGTTCTTCATGAAGAAGCTCGGGATGGATTATCCGACGGCCGTGCGCGAAGTCGCGCGCCGCGTCGGCATCACGATCCCCGAGCGCAGCGGGCCGACTGGCCCTGATCCGCGGGAGCCGCTGTTCGCCGCCGTCGCCACCGCCGCCGATTGGTTCGCGCGCCAGCTGCGCGACAATCCCGAGGCCGAGATCGCGCGCAAGTACCTCGAGTCGCGCCACGTCACGCTGGAGCAGGCGCAGGTCCAAGGTCTGGGCTACGCGCCGCGCGGGCCGGCGTTGCTCGATGCGATGAAAGGCTTGGGCGTGCGGGAAGAAGTGTTGCTGGAAGCCGGGCTCCTCGTTAAACGGGAGGATGGCTCGAAGGTCCCACGCTTTCGCGGACGTTTGCTCTTTCCCATTCACGATCTGCGCTCCCGCATCGTGGCCTTTAGCGGCCGGATCCTCGGCGACGGGGAGCCGAAATACTTGAATTCCCCCGAGACGCCGATCTTCCACAAGGGGCAGCTGCTCTACAACCTGCATCTCGCCAAGCACGCGATGCGCAAGGCGGAGCGGACGATTCTGGTCGAGGGGCAATTCGACGTCTTGCGGCTGTCCCTGGCAGGCTTCGAGGAAGTGGTGGCTCCGCTGGGCACGGGTCTCTCCGACGATCAAGCCGCGTTGCTGCAGCGCCACACCCCGCATGTGATCCTGCTGTATGACTCGGACGACGCCGGCCTGCGCGCGACGTTCCGCGCCGGCGATGCGCTGCTGCGGCACAAGCTCCGCGTCAGCGTCGCCACGCTCCCCGAGGGCGAGGATCCCGATACGCTGGTGCAGAACAAGGGGGCAGCCGCGCTCGAAGCGGCGCTCAAAGACGCTGTGGACGTGCTGGAGCGGAAGATCCAGATCCTCGAGCGCAGGGGCTTTTTCGGAACGTTGCCTGGGCGCCGGCGTGCCCTTGACCGGTTATTACCGACCATCCGTGCGGCGGCCGATCCCATCACCAGGGAACTGTACATATCGCGCGTGGCAGAGGTGGCGGGGATACGGAAGGATGTGCTGGAAAGAGAAGTGGGAGCAGGGAGCCGGGAGCAGGGAGCAGCACTGCAACGCCCGCTCCCTGCTCCCAGCTCCCTGCTCCCTTCAAGCGCTGAGAAATCTCTCCTGCTCCTCATGATGGCGGGCGAGCCCTGGCGTTCGCGGGTGGTCGAGGCCGTTGACAGTGAGGAAATCGAGTTCCCCGCCTATCGGGTGCTGTTCGAGGCATTACTCGACGACGCACCGGACCGGCTCGACGAAACAGCGGCACGCGCATACGAATCGTTGCAAGCGGAAGGGCTCGGTACCGACCAACCGGACGCGGTATTCGAACGCGCCGTAAACCAGCTCGAAGCCCGGCGACTGGATCGGGAAATCGAGCGCATCAATCGCGCGCTGCCCTTCGCGAGCGATGCCGAGAAAGCGAACCTGGCTCATGAGAAAGTCCGCCTCGCCGCCGAGCGTAATGCCAAGCGACCGACCTATGGAATCATTCAGTCTGCAAGGAGGAAGGGTGCACCCGGATCTTGAAGCGTTGTTGGTTCTGCAAGATGCGGACGTCGCGGTAGCGAGCTGCGACGCCCGGCTCAAGGCGTTGGAGCCGGAGGTACGAGCGCTGGACGAGCAGATCGCCGCGGCCGAGCGCGTCGTGAGCCAGGCGCGCGCCGGCATCCAGGCGGCGCTCGATCGGCGCGACGGGCTGGAAGGGAAGATCGCGAGCTATCGCACGATGCAGGAGCAACGCCGCCAGCGGCTCGAGTGGGTGCGCGGCGCCAAAGAAGCGTCCACGCTCATGGCCGAGCTCGACCTCGCCCGCACGGTGCTCGCCAAGGAAGAAGCCGAGTTCATGCGCTCGGGCGACGCGATCGGCGAGGCGGAGCGCAAAACGGCGGAAGCGGAGAACGCGCTGCAGAACGTGCGCGAAGCGCAGGCGGCGCAGCGAGAGGCGCTGGCCGGGAAGCGCCAGCAGATCGCGACGGAGCGCGAGAGTGCGGCGCTGGAGCGCGACCGCGCCAGCCGCATCGTCAATCCAGCGCTGCTGTCACGCTACGACAAGATTCGCAGGGGCAAAGCGCCGCTCGCTATCTATCCCCTGCACGGGAGCTCGTGCGGCAACTGCTTTACGGCGGTGCCGACGCAGCGCAAAGCGCTGATTCAGCGCGGCGCCACGATCGAGGGTTGCGAAGCCTGCGGCGTGTTATTGTACGCGAAAGAATGATCCCACCTCGCTGGATTGTTACGGCTCAAGCGGATCCGGACGCGACGCGATTGCTGGCGTCGGAGCTGCGCATTCCCGACGCGCTCGCGGCCATCCTCGTACAGCGGGGGCTGGCTTCCGCCGATCGCGCGAAAGCGTTCCTGCGGCCCGACCTCGAGCGCTTGTCCGATCCGCACTGCTGGGCCGACATGCCCGTCGCGCTCGAGTTGCTGGCGCGGGCGGTGCGAGAGAAGGGGGGGCGCCCCATCCTGGTGCATGGCGACTACGACGTGGATGGCCAGTGCGCCGCGGCGATGCTCACGCGCATCCTGCGCAGCGCCGGCGCCACGGTGCACCCGTTCGTCCCGCACCGCATCCGCGACGGCTACGATTTCGGACCGGCCGGGCTCGCCGAGGCGCAGCGTATCGGAGCCGGGCTGATTGTCACGTGCGACTGCGGCATAACCGCCGTCGCGGCGGTCGCTGCTGCGCGGGCCGCGGGCATCGACGTCATCGTCACCGATCACCACCTCCCCGGCGACGAGCTGCCGCCCGCGAATGCGGTGCTCGATCCGCGCCGCTCCGACTGCAAGTCGGAGGACAAGAACCTCTGCGGTACCGGCGTCGCGTTCAAGCTGGCGCAGGCGCTGGTGCAGGTGCTGGGGTTGTCGCCCAATCTGCCGCTGCACTTTCTCGACTACGTCGCCCTGGCGACGATCGCCGACGTGGTGCCGCTCGTGGGGGAGAACCGTATCCTCGCCCGCCATGGGCTCAAGATGCTGGCCGACTCACGCTGGGTCGGCTTGCGTGCCCTCGTCGAGACGGCGGGCCTCGGCGGCAAGCCGCTGCGCGCCGCGCATGTCGGCTTCATTCTCGCGCCACGCCTCAATGCGGCCGGCCGCATCGGCGACGCCAACGACGGCCTGCGGCTGCTGCTGACCGAGAACCCGCAGGAAGCCGCGGCACTGGCGCGCGAGCTCGAGACGATCAATGCGCGTCGCCAAGAGATGGATCAGCTGATCCTCGATGAGGCGATCGAGCTCGTGGACAAGACGTTGAATCCAGCCGACGCGGCGATCGTTCTGGCCGCAGACACATGGCATCCCGGCGTCATCGGGATCGTGGCGTCTCGGCTCGTGGAGCGCTACGGCCGGCCGACATTCCTGGTGGGCTGGGACGAAGCAGGAGAATTCGGCCGCGGCTCGGGCCGCAGCATCGCGGGCTTCGATCTGCACGGCGCGCTGCATCGCGTCGGCACGCACCTCGAGAAGTACGGCGGCCACACGATGGCGGCCGGCTTTACGATCCGGCGCGACAAGTTCGACGGCTTCCGCGTTGCGTTCCTCGGCGTGGCGGGCGAGCTTCTGACCCCCGACGACCTCGCGCCGAGCCAGCGCGTGGACCTCGAGCTGCCGCTGGCCTCGCTGAGCGAGGAGCTGGAACGGCTGATCCGCCACCTCGAGCCGTGTGGGGCGGGGAATCCGGCACCGGTCTTCGGCGTGCGCAACGCGCGCGCCGTCGGCGCCAGGCGCGTGGGGACGAATCACCTGCGGTTCACGTTGGACGACGGCTCGGGGGTGCTGCCGGCGATCGGATTCCGCTGGGCGGACGCGGTGCCGCAGGACTGGCTCGTCGAGCCGCTTGACGTCGCATTCAGACTGGAGCGCGACGAGTGGCAGGGACGCGTCACAATTCAGGCTAGGATTGCGTCGCTGGCGCCAGCTAAGTGATTGCGTGTCGATGCTTCGAATAGTGGCGGGAGAGTTCAAAGGTCGACGATTGCAAACTCCGAAGGGGCGCACCGTCCGCCCCACATCAGATCGTGTTCGCGAAGCCTGGTTCAGCATCCTGCAGCAGTCGATCCCGGATGCGCGCGTGCTCGATCTGTTCGCCGGCTCCGGAGCACTGGGGTTCGAGGCTCTTTCGCGCGGCGCGCTCGCAGTGGAATTCGTTGAGAATCACCAGGCGTCACTAGCTGCGATTCGCGAGAATGCAACCAGCTTGAAGGTGGAGGATCGCGTGACGATTCACCGCATGGACGCGGTGCGATTCGCTGAGCGGCTCCAGCCTGCACAGTATGATGTCGCCTTGGCCGATCCGCCCTACTCGACCGACGACGCCGAGCAGCTCGTGACGCTCTATCGGCAGACGCCATTCGCGCGCGTCTTCGCGATCGAGCACTCCGCAGACCTCGCGCTGGGGGGAGACGATACGCGCCGGTACGGCGATACGGCGATCACGTTCGTGTACGCCCCATGAACCGTGTCGCGGTGTACCCCGGCTCCTTCGATCCCATCACAAAAGGTCACGAAGACCTGATCCACCGTTCGCTCGAGTTCGTGGATCAGCTCATCGTTGCGGTGGCCGTCAATGTCGCGAAGCAGGCGCTCTTTTCGCTCGACGAGCGCGTCGCGCTCATCAAGACCGCGGTGCCCGACAAGCGGGTCGAGGTCCAGGCGTTCGAGGGATTGCTCGCGGAATTCGCCAAGAAGGTCGGCGCCTCGCTGATCGTGCGGGGACTGCGCGCCGTGTCGGACTTCGAGTACGAGTTCCAGATGGCGCTGATGAACCGCAACCTGGCGCCCGGAGTCGAGACGGTGTTTCTCGTGCCCGCCTCCGATCTGACGTACCTCAGCTCGAGCCTGGTGCGCGAAGTGGCGCGCTTCGGCGGCGACGTCTCCGCCCTCGTTCACCCGACCGTCCAGCAGGCTCTGAAGCGCAAGTTCGGGAAATGACGTTCCTGGACCGCGTCTTCTCGCGGGCGCGGGAGATCCAGGCTCGTGTCGTGCTGCCCGAAGGCGATGACCCGCGGGTGCGAGAGGCGGCACGCCAGCTCGAGCGCGAGGGTCTTGGCGTTGTCGAGGTGCTGGATCGTCCGCTCCCCGCATTGCGCATCCCGTCGCTCGTTCGTCTCCTCCGATCGCGGCGGCCGGACAAATTCCCCACCGACGCCGTTGCTTCCCAGGCTCTCGAGCACCCCCTCACATTCGGCGCGTGCCTCGTCGGCAGCGGCGCGGCCGATGTCATGGTGGGCGGCGCCGACTTCCCCAGCGCCGATACGATCCGGGCCGCCTTGTGGGCGGTGGGTACGGCGCCCGGCATCGCGACCGTCTCGGGCGCGTTCTACATGATCAAGGACGACCAGGTGCTCACGTTCGCGGACTGCGCCGTCGTGCCCGAGCCGACCTCGATGCAGCTGGCGGACATCGCCATCGCCTCGGCACGCGACCGGCGTCGTATCGTGGGGGACGAGCCGGTGGTCGCCTTTCTTTCTTATAGCACGAGCGGCAGCGCCGGGGGGCCGCGGGTAGAACTGGTTCAGGAAGCCATCGCCGCCCTGCGCCGCCGTGTCCCGCCGCCGGACTTTGTCTTTGACGGCGAGCTCCAGAGCGACGCGGCGTTGGTGGCCGACGTCGCGGCACGCAAGGCACCGGGCTCGCCCGTGGGCGGGCGCGCGAATGTGCTGATCTTTCCCGATCTCGACGCCGGCAACATCGGCTACAAACTGGTGCAGCGTCTCGGCGGCTGGACCGCGCTCGGCCCGATTCTCCAAGGACTGGCAAAGCCGGTCGCGGACCTGTCGCGGGGCGCGACCTCCGATGATATTGTGGACACGGCGGCGATCGCAATTCTTCAATCGCGGAGGGGGTAATCGGAATGCGGTTCACCCTGAAAAAGGACAAGAGCGGCGTCGTCATCGTCGGTGTGGAGGGCCAGCTCATCGTCGGCAACCGGCAGGAGCTGAAGCAGAAAGTCCTCGACGCGCTCGAAGAAGGCTCCCGCAAGTTCATCATCGACTTCAGCAAGACCGGTTATATCGATTCTTCGGGATTAGGGGTGTTGGTTTCGTTGTCGAAGAAGATCCGGGAGCAGGGCGGGGAGCTGCGGCTCGCCGGCCTCAACGCCGACCTCCAGACATTGTTCGAGCTCACCAAGCTCGACACGCTGTTCGCCATCACCCGGACCGCCGAGGAGGCGTTGGCCGCAATCTGACGTGACCCTTCAACTTCACGTCACCAAGAGCGCGATGAAGCTCGACGTCCCGAGCGATCTCGGGATGGTAGGCGACGCGGTCGAGCTGGTCGCGAGCCACCTCCCTCCGGGCACCCTCTCGCCGCGCCGGCTCAGCTTCAACTTCCGCACCGCCCTCGCCGAGGCGCTGGGCAACGCGATTCGCTATGGAACGGGCGAGAATCCCGCCCGCATCGTGCGTGTGCGCGTGGAGCTGGGAGGCGACGTCGTGCGCATTCACGTGATCGACGACGGCGGCGGCTTCGACACGAGCCAGATGCCCGACCCAACCCACCCGGACAATCTCGAGCGCGAGTTCGGCCGCGGGCTCTTCGTCATCCGCCATCTGGTGGATGACGTGGCGTTCAACGAGAAAGGCAACGGCATCTGCCTGACGCTGCGAGCGGGGTGACACGACTCGAGCGCCTGCTGCCGGTGCTCGCGGCGCTTTCAGGCACAACCCTGCGTTTGTGGCGTGCCAGGAATCCCGGCGGGCGCCTGTTGCCCGTGGGCGGAGGGCTCGGCGAAGGACGCGAAGAGCCGCATTGGACGCCCACGCCCAATGGCGGCGGTCGCCTCGAGACGCCTGACGGTCCTGCCTGGTTCCAGCCCATTCCCGCCGTCGCCGATACCTGGTTGGAAATCAAGGGAGCAGAGGGCAGGGAGCAGGGAGCAGTAGAGCTCGCCGAGGTCATTGGTGCCGTCATGGGGGCAGAACAAGAGACCGGCCAGGTCGCGGCCGAGCTGTCGGGGCGCTACGAGGAAATCGATCTGATCTACACGATCAGCGAGATCCTCGGCCACACGATCCGGCTGGACGAGGCTGCCAACCGGATCCTGCGCGAAGTCTCCGCCGTGGTCCGCGCCCGCCGCGCGACGTTGCTCGTGCATGACCCGAGAGCCAACGTGCTGCGACTCGTGGCTGCCCGCGGCGTGGATCTCGGCGACATTGATCCGATCGAGGTGGACGATCCTCGCTCCATCGCGGCGCGTGTCTTCCGCGAGATGCGCATTATCAGCTACGACCCTACCGATCAGCGCGCGCAGAAACCGCCCAACCCCATCGAACGGCAGTACCGCGGGCAGGCGTTCCTCTCGGTGCCGGTCGTGTACGCGTCGCCGGGCCGCGTGCCCACGCCGATCGGCGTCATCAATCTGACCGACCGCACGGGGGAGGACGCGTTTACGGCGGGCGACCGCAAGCTGGTCGCCGCCATCGCGAATCAGATCGGTGCCGCGATCGAGAACGCGCGCCTGGTCGAGCGCGACCTCGGGCAGCAGCGGGTGCGGCGCGAGCTGGAGCTGGCGCACGACCTCCAGCTGAAGCTGCTGCCGTCGCCGGCGGTCGTCGCTTCGAAAGGGGATGTCGCGGCGCGCTGCCGTCCGGCGGAATCGGTGGGCGGCGACTTCTACAACCTGCTCAGCCTGCACGGCGAGCGGATCGG
>DASYTD010000210.1:0-26251 GCA_036002655.1 Gemmatimonadales bacterium | reverse complement strand
CGGTCTCTTCATTAGAAGTGTCGGCAGAAACGTCAAGGACAGCATCCACATGCCCGAGGCGCTCGGCGCCCTCGGCTCATTTGGCGACTTCAATTGGGGCGACGGCGAAGGCGGCGATCTCTTCGGCCGCGGCCGCGAAGTGGGCGATCCGTGGGAGTACAGCATCGAGCTCAAGCCTTCCCAGCACGTCTGGATCCGCAATACCAACGGTCCGATCGAGGTCGTCGCCGGCGAGGGCAACAGGCTGCATGTGCACGCGGAGAAGAGCTGGCGCATGTCGAGCCCCAACAGCGTGGAGCTGGTCCCCGTGCTCACCGAGCGCGGCGTCACGATCTGCGCGCTGTGGGAAGCCCGCGAGCGCCGTTGCAATGAGGGCGGCGTCTATCACATGAACGGCGTCAAGAAAAACGACGTGGCGGTGCGCTTCACGGTGGAGCTGCCGGCCGGCATTCCGATCGAAGCCTCTACCGTCAACGGCGGACTCGAGATCAACGGCGTCAGCGCCCCGGTGGACGCCACCACGGTGAACGGCCGCATCGCCGTCAACACCTCGGCCGGCCCGGTTCAGGCGACGACGGTCAATGGCAGCATCGAAGCGGTCATGCAGGCGCTCACAAGCGGTGATGTGCGGCTCACGACCGTGAACGGGTCGGTGAGTGTGGGTCTCCCCGCCCGGATCAACGCCACCATCGATGCCTCGACCGTGAACGGCCGCGTCGAGACCGATTTCCCCGTGAAGATCACCGGCAAGATCAGCAAGACCCATCTGCGCGGCGTGATCGGGAGCGGTGGTCCGACGGTGAAGCTCGGGACCGTGAACGGCTCCGTCATGCTGCACGAGGCCGGCCCGTCCGACCATCCTGCGATGCATCGCGCCCCACGAGCGCGGCACATCCGGGGCACGCCGCCGACTCAGCAGACTCCCGCGCCCCCCCCGGATAAGCCCTAACGTTGCTTAACGGCCGAGACTATACGGCCAGCGCATCGGATACAGCGTAGTCAGTCCGTAGATCATCGTCGCCGCGCCCGCCAGCGCGATGTTCTTCCAAAAATTCGCCGCTTGGTTCGCTGCCATCATCGGATCAGTTAGCCCCCAAAACCTGTGCATCATGAAAGAAGTGGGGATGAGAAACACGATGAGGAGCAGCGCGCCCAGCCGCGGTTGCACGCCGAGCAGGATGCTGAGCCCGCCGCCCAGCAACAGCAGGCCGGTGACGGCGACGGCCACCGTGGGCGCCGGCACGCCCGCCGCACCGGCGTACTGCGAATACATGCTGAGCTTCGTGAGGTGATTGAAGCCTGAGTAGATAAAGAAGAAGGAGAAGACCACCCGTCCGATTAGCAGTACGCGACCGCCCATGAGTTAGCCTCCGAGATAGCGTGCGACTTCCGCAGGGAACGTCCGCACATCAACCGGCTTCGTGATATAGCCATCAAATCCCGCAGCAGTCGCGCGTGCCCGATCCTCCGGTAAGGCATGCGCCGTGAGCGCGACCACTTTCCAGGAGCGCTCCGGCAACCCCTTCAGTTCCTCGAGGAGCTCGTAGCCGTCGCGTCCGGGGAGCTGGATGTCGAGCAGCACCAGTTTGGGGGCAGGCTGCTGCGTGCGCATCACCTCCGCCAGCCGGTCGCCGTTGGGGAGACCGACGACCTGATGCCCCTTAATCGTGAGCAGCGTCGTCAGCAGCTTGAGGTTGTCGGGCTGGTCATCGACGATGACGATGGTCGCCACGCTCACCGTGCCTGGGGCAGAGTGAACCAGAACGTGCTGCCTTTGCCCATCTCACTCTCCACTCCGATGGCGCCCCCGTGCATCTCGACCAGGCGGCGGGACAGCGCGAGTCCCAGTCCCGTGCCTTCGTATTTGCGGCTCGCCGACGCGTCGAGCTGCGAGAACTCCTTGAACAGCTTGGCTTGATCCTCGGCCGCGATGCCGATCCCGGTATCGCTCACGGCGATCCGCGCTTCAGCACCGCCGTTGGCGGGCGCCGCGACCACGGTGATGCGGCCGCCATCGGGCGTGAACTTGATCGCATTCGAGAGCAGGTTGAGCAGCACCTGGCGGACGCGCCCACGGTCGGCATGCACGCGCAGGTCCTGAGATGGCGGAGTCACGACCAGCTCGTGGCGGTGCTTCTGTACCTGGGCATGTACGCTACCCGTCGCTTCGGCGAGCAGCTCGGCCACCTCGACGGCCTCTTGCTTCAGCTCCATGCGGCCCGCGGCGATGCGTTGCAAGTCGAGCAGCTCGTTGATCAGCTCCAACAGCTGCCGGCCGTTGCGCGCGACGGTCTCGAGGAAGTCGCGCTGCTGATCTGAGAGGGCAGGGCCCAGGTCCTCCGTCAGCAGCAGGTCGGTGAATCCGATGATGCTGTTGAGCGGCGTGCGCAGCTCGTGGGAGATGTTCGAGAGGAATTGGTCTTTGGACTTCATCGCGGCGTCGAGATCGGTATTCAGCTGCTCGAGCCGCTTGGCCGTCTGGCGCACCTCGACGGCGAGCCGGCGCGTGTTGTGGTGCGCCGACCCGCGTTCGCACGCGATCGCGAGGTTGGGCGCCGCCTGATCGAGCGCCGCGCGCTCATCGGCGCCGAACTGTGCTCCTGGGATCACGCCCAGCACGCCCACCAGCTTCTCACCGGACCGCAGTGGCACGAGCACCAGTCCCTGCGGCATCGCAGCATCGAGGCGCAGTTGATGGCGCACCGGCGGCACCGCTTCGCCATGATAGTGAATCGCCTGGGCGGCATCCCCCATGAGATCGCGCATCGTGGCGCGGGAGACCGGACGGGACTCCACGCCGCGCGCGGCCGTCGGCGCCCATTCATTCGAGTCGTAGGCCGGCTGATAGAGCACGATGCCGGTTGACTTCGTCGCGCCGGCGATCACGCCCAGCGCTTGCCCCAGTCCCGTTGCCGCCTCATCCGCCGGCGCATTGAGTGCCGCGAGTAGCTGCGACAGGTAGGCCTGGAGCTCCTCACGCCACGCCAGCGACTGTGCCATGCGATTGACGCCGCGGGCGATCGTGCCGAACTCGCCCGGCTGGTCCTCAGGCAGCGGCTCGAGGAATTGTCCCTCGGCCACGCGCTGCAAGGCGTACACGATGCGGGCGAAGGGCGCGGCCAGCTGCCGGCGGTTGTACCAAAAGCCGAGGCCCAGGACGACGAGCATCGCGGCGAAGAGGACAGTCGACGCGATAGCGGCCTGTACGGCGTCATCGCCCACGTCTGTGGCGAGTTCGGCGGCTGCGGTCTCGTGCATGCGCTCGTATCGCTGTGCCAGCTCGACCATGGCCGTCTGCGTCGCGCGCGCGTTGCGCCAGGTCGCGACTTGCGTGACGAGGCCCACGAGCGCGACGGCGATGAAGGTCGCCGCAAAGAGGCGGGTGATGCTAGGCGCCGCCTGCATGGGGCTCCATAATATGCGGGCGACGTGTACCTTCCAAGCCGTGCGGCCCCACACCCTCGGCCTGATCGGGCTCGGCGCGATTGGCGGCTCGATTGCCCGCCAGGTGAAACAGTCGGGCGGAGCGGGGGGTGGGGGTGTTGCTTCCATCGTCGGCTGGTCGCCGGAACCGGCAGAGCGGGCCCTGGCGGCGCAGCACGGCGCGCTCGATGATGCGCCGCCCCGCGCCGCCGATGTGGCGCGTGTAGCCGATCTTCTCATCCTCGCCGCGCCGCCCGCCGCCAACCTCGCGCAGCTCGACGCACTGACTCCGCATCTCAAGTCCGGCGCCCTCGTCACCGACGTCGGCTCCGTGAAGCGCGGCATCGTCGCGCGCGCGGAGCGCCTCGGCCTCGGGACGCGCTTTGCCGGCAGTCATCCGCTGGCGGGCACGCATGACCACGGTTTCGAGGCCGCGCGCGCGGACCTGTTTCGCGGCGCAGTCGTGTACGTCACGCCCTGCGCCGAGGGCGGCGACGCCGCCCGCGAGATCGTGCATTTCTGGGAAGACGTCATGGGCGCCGAGCCCGTCGTGCTCGAAGCAGCGCGGCACGATGCCCAGCTGGCCGCGACCAGTCACGTGCCACAGGTCGTCGCGTCACTGCTCGGCGATTTCCTGGCGCGTTACGCGCCACCCGGGTCGACGTTCGGGACCGGCGCCGCCGATACGACACGGCTCGCGGCGAGCGACCCCGCGTTGTGGACCGAGATCCTGCTCATGAACCGCGACGAGATCCTGCCGGCGCTGCGCAAGCTGGAGGAATCGCTGGGAACAGTGGAGCGTGCGCTCGAGACCGGGGACGCCGCGGCGTTGACCGCATGGCTCGGCCGAGCCAGGGCGTGGCGGCGACGCATTGGCGGAGCGTAACCTGCGTCGCGTCGGCGGAGTCGTCCGCCCGCCGGGCGACAAGAGCATCTCGCATCGCGTGCTCATGCTGGCGGCGCTGGCGCGCGGCACGAGCGAATTGTCCGGGCTGCTGACAGGCGACGACGTCAAGAGCAGCGCGCGTGTGCTGCGCCAGCTTGGCGTTGACATCTCCACGATCCGCGACGGCATAACGACGCGGATTACCGGCGCACGGCTCACGGCGCACGGCGCACGCCTTCACTGCGGCAATTCGGGAACAACCGCACGGTTAATGCTCGGCATCCTCGCCGGCCAGCGTTTCGAGGCGACGCTCACGGGCGACGCTTCGCTGCGGCGCCGCCCCATGCGCCGAGTCACGGAGCCACTGCGCACTATGGGGGCGGAAATTACCGAGCGCGGTGATGGCCTGCCTTTGACGATTCGCGGCGGCCAGCTGCGCGGGCTCAATTACAAAAGTCCCGTCGCAAGCGCCCAGGTCAAAAGCGCGCTGTTGTTCGCTGGGCTCACGGGACGAGTCCCCGTGACGATCATCGAACCGTACCGGTCTCGTGACCACACCGAGCGATTGTTCGCGCATCTGGGGCTGGGCATTCACGAACGGAACGGCGCGATCGTGTTTGAACCGCCCGTCGGCCCGTCGGCCCATCCGCCCGTCAAGTTGTCGGTTCCCGGAGATCCTTCCAGCGCCGCGTTCCTCGTCGCCGCGGCCGTCCTAGCGGAGGAGGGCGAGCTCCTCATCGAGAATGTGGGAGTGAACCCCACGCGCATCGGCTTCCTGGTGGTGCTCGAGCGCATGGGCGCCCACGTCGAGCGCATCAACCTGCGGGATGAAGGCGGCGAGCCCGTGGCGGATCTCATCGTGCGTCCCGCGCACCTCCGAGGCACCGAGGTCCCCGCTGCCGAGATTCCCACGCTCGTCGATGAAGTGCCGGTGCTGGCGGTCTTGGCGAGTCGAGCGAGCGGATCCACGGTCTTCCGCGAAGTCGGCGAGTTGCGTGTCAAAGAGAGCAATCGCTTGGAGCTCGTTGCCGCGAACCTGCGCGCGGTCGGTGCCCGCGCCGAGGCTCGAGGAAATGATTTGCACGTTGAGGGAAGCGATGTGCAGCCGACGGGCCGTGTGGAGACGGCATCGGATCACCGACTCGCCATGGCCTTCGCAGTTCTGGGAACGCTACCGCGTGCGGATATCCGCCTGGCGGAGAAGAAATCTGTGGCAATCAGCTACCCCAATTTCTTTCGTGATCTGCGGCAATGCTTCGCGTAATCGCGATTGATGGGCCGGCGGCATCGGGCAAAAGCTCCACGGCCGGTCGCGTGGCCGAGCGGCTCGACTGGCTGCACCTCGACTCGGGTGGGTTATATCGGGCCCTGACGCTGGCGGCGCTCGACAACCTCGGTGAGGGTGGCCGCCGGCAGGGAGAGGCGTGGCCCGCGCAGCAGGTGTTGGACGTTGCCGAACGGCTGCCGGTCCGCCTGGTGCTGGTCGGCACCCGCTTCCGTCCGGAAGTCGCTGGGGTCGATGTCGCGGACGCGATTCGCGGCGATCGGGTGACGCGCTACGTCTCGGTGCTCGCGGCCATCCCCGAGGTGCGAACCTGGGTAAACACCCGGCAAAGGCAGGCTGTGGAGGGCAGTGTAGGAGGTGGAGGTGGTCGAGGTGTCGTCGTCGATGGCCGTGATATCGGGACTGTCGTCTTTCCGGAAGCGCCGCTCAAGATCTTTTTGACGGCGACGGCGGACGAACGGGCCCGGCGACGCCTGTTTCAGCGCGGCCAGGCGGTGGATGTGGACCTGGTCCGGCGCGAAAGCCAGGCGTTGGCCGCCCGGGACGCGGCCGACTCCAACCGGCGGTTCGCCCCGCTCAAAGCCGCGGCGGACGCGGTCTTGCTCGATACCACGGCGCTCACGCTGGAGGAGCAGGTGACGCGGGTGGTTGAACTGGCGCGGGAACTGTTCCCTGGGTAGGTTTCGCGCCGTCCCAGACTGAAGTCTGGGCTCGGCACGCACTGTCCGGAAAGGACAATGAATGGCGAGGCAACCTCAAACCCACAACCGAACCGGTGTACCGAATGCTCGTAGAAGCACGTGATGTAGAGGATCTCGAAGAAGACCTTCCAGTTCGCAAAGCCCCCCGCTCGCAACTCCGCGTCCGCTCCGGTCTCGACGAGGAATACTCGTCCGATGAGATCGAGAAAATGACTCTGCTGTACGAGGGGACGCTTTCCAATATCGAAGAAGGGGAGATCGTCAAATCGAAGGTGCTGCGCGTGACCGACACCGCCGTCATTCTCGACGTCGGTTTCAAGTCCGAAGGCGCGGTCCCGATCGACGAGTTCAAGGATCCGAAGAGTCTCAAGGAAGGCGATGAGATCGAGGTCTTCCTCGAGCATCTCGAGGACCAGGAAGGCGCGGTCGTCCTTTCGAAGAAGAAGGCCGACTTCATGCGCGTCTGGGAGCGGATCCGCGAAGCGCACGAGAAAGACGAGGCGGTCGCCGGCACGCTGGTGAAGAAGATCAAAGGCGGCGTGGTCGTGGATCTGATGGGCGTGGACGCCTTTCTCCCGGGCAGCCAGATCGCCCTGCGCCGCGTGCCGAACATCGACGAGCTGCTCGGCCAAAGCTTCGAGTTCAAGATCATCAAGCTCAACAAGCGCCGCCGCAACATCGTCGTGTCGCGCCGTGTGCTGCTCGAGGCCGAGCGGAAGACGAAGCGCGACGTGCTGATGAAGGAGCTGTCGGTCAATCAGGTGCGGAAGGGCGTGGTCAAGAACATCACGGACTTCGGCGCCTTCATCGACCTCGGTGGCGTCGACGGCCTGCTGCACATCACCGACATGAGCTACGGCCGCGTCTCGCACCCGTCCGAGATGGTACAGATCGGCCAGGAGCTCGAGGTCAAGGTTCTCGACATCGACTGGGAGCGCGAGCGCATCTCGCTCGGCCTGAAACAGCTGCAGCCCTATCCGTGGCAGAACGTCGCCGCCAAGTATCCCGTTGGAACGCGCGTGCAGGGCAAAGTCGTTTCGATCACGAACTACGGCGCGTTCGTCGAGCTCGAGCCGGGCATCGAGGGTCTGGTGCACATCTCCGAGATGAGCTGGACACGCAACGTGCGGCACCCGTCGAAGCTCGTGTCGATCGGCGAGTCCATCGAAGCCGTCGTCTTGAAAGTCGACGAGACGGAAGAGAAGGTCTCGCTCGGCATGAAGCAGACCGAGCAGGATCCGTGGATGGCGCTGCCGCAGAAATATCCGGTCGGCACGCGGCTGCGCGGCAAAGTCCGCAACCTGACGTCGTTCGGCGCATTCGTCGAAATCGAGCCGGGCATCGACGGCTTGATTCACATCTCCGACATGTCGTGGACGAAGCGTGTCCAGCACCCGTCGGAAGTCGTGAAGAAGGGCGACGAGGTGGACGTCCTGATTCTCAACGTGGACGCGGAGAACAAGCGGATCTCGTTGGGTCTGAAGCAGGCGCAGGAAGATCCCTGGCTCCGCATCGGTGAGACCTATCCCGTCGGGACCGAGCTGCGCGGCCGGGTGATGCGCCTGATGGACAAGGGCGTCGTCGTGGACCTGGGCAGCGACATCGAAGGCTTCGTGCCGATGTCACAGCTGGGGATCCCGGACATCACGCAGCCCGGGGACGCGGTGAAAGAAGGACAGGCGGTGGAATTGAAGGTTCTTGAGGTGGATCCCATCCATCATCGCATCGTCCTTGCGGCTACGGGATTCCCGAAAGACGACATTATCCCGGTGTCCACACCGACTCCGGCGAGTGATGAGACGCCGCAGGTAGACGCCTAAGAGGCCGAGAGGCTGAGGGGCTATGAGGTGTGAGGGGCGAGACTTTGTTCTCGCCCCTTTTGGTTTCCAGTCCTAGATTCTGGCATGTCCATGCGAGAGAAACTCGAACTCCTGCAGCAAAAACGCTCCGAATCAGAGCAAGGCGGCGGCCCCGACCGAATCGCCACCCAACATCAAAAAGGCAAGATGACGGCGCGCGAGCGGCTCGATGTGCTGCTCGATCCCGGCTCGTTCGTCGAGCTCGATCGGTTCGTCACCCACCGCGCCACCGATTTTGGCCTCGCCGATCAGAAGGTGCTCGGCGACGGGGTCGTGACGGGGTGGGGACGCGTCGAGGGGCGTTTGGTCTACGTCTTCTCGCAGGACTTCACCGTGTTCGGTGGCTCGCTGTCGGAGGCGCATGCCGAGAAGATTTGCAAGGTGATGGATCTGGCCGTCCAGAACGGCGCGCCTGTGGTCGGTCTCAACGATTCGGGCGGCGCTCGGATCCAGGAGGGCGTCGCGTCGCTGGGTGGGTACGCCGGCATCTTCCTGCGCAACACGCTCGCGTCGGGCGTCGTGCCGCAGATCAGCGCGATCCTCGGCCCCTGCGCCGGCGGCGCGGTCTACAGCCCGGCCATCACCGATTTCATCTTCATGGTGCGCGGCATCTCGTACATGTTCGTGACCGGTCCGAACGTCGTGAAAACGGTGACGCATGAGGAAGTGGACTTCGAGCAACTCGGCGGCGCCGACGTCCACGGTGGCACGTCGGGCATCGCGCACTTCGTGCATGATTCGGAGCTCGAATCGCTGACGGCGGTGCGCTCGCTGCTTTCCTACATTCCATCCAACAACCTCGACAGTCCACCCATCCGGACCCCCGATGATCCATCGGATCGTCGTGAAGAGGCCTTGCTCGACGTGGTTCCCGACGAACCGGCGAAGCCCTACGACATGCATGACGTGCTGCGCCATGTGGTGGATGGCGGCAAGTTCCTCGAGGTGCAGCCCGATTACGGCAACAACCTGCTCGTGGGATTCGCGCGGCTCGCCGGCCGGTCGGTGGGGATCGTGGCGAATCAGCCCGCGGCGCTCGCGGGCGTGCTCGACATCGCCGCCTCACTCAAGGGCGCGCGCTTCATCCGTTTCTGCGATGCGTTCAACATTCCGCTCGTGACCTTCGAGGATGTCCCCGGGTTTCTTCCAGGAGTCGCACAGGAGCACGGCGGCATCATCAAGCACGGGGCGAAGCTGCTCTTCGCCTTCTGCGAGGCGACCGTACCCAAGCTCACCGTGATCACGCGCAAAGCATACGGCGGGGCGTACGACGTCATGAGCTCGAAGCACATCCGCGGGGACTATAACGTCGCCTGGCCGACGGCTGAGATCGCGGTGATGGGGCCCAAAGGCGCCGTGGAGATCCTCTATAAAGGAGAGGCGAGCGACGAGCGCACCAATGAGTACCGGGAAAAGTTCGCCCATCCCTATCAGGCCGCGGCCCGTGGCTATCTGGACGACATCATTGATCCGCGCGATACGCGTCCGCGTCTGATCGACGCGCTGATCACGTTGGAGACCAAGCGGGGCCGCAACCCGCCCAAAAAGCATGGGAATATTCCTTTATAAGGGCCTGCTGGTTGCGCTGGCGCTGCAGTCGCCCAGCCACGCCGCCGATTCGCTGCGTGCCGAGCTATGGGCGCGAGTCACCGCGGATTCGACCGACGGACTGGCATGGCTCGAGCTGGGGCGCGCGTATCTGCAACGCGGCGCCGACTATCACGCGCACAAGAAGCCAGTTCCCGTGGATACCCTCTGGGCCCACGCGACGCTCGATACCGCGCAGCTGGCGTTCGATCGGGCGGCGCGGTGGAGCGCCGGCACGCGCACCGCCGATTCGGCGCGCGTGTTCCGCGTGTACAGCTATGGGGAGCGGGCCTACGTCGATTGGGAGGCCGCCGGCGCCGGCGCGGCGACGGTGACATGGCATACGCTGCCCGAAGGCCTGCGCCTCCCACCGGTCCTCGAGGAGCTGGGAGAAAATCTCCTGCGCGCATGCCCGCACCAAGGTCTGTTGTTCACGGCCGGCGAGACGGACACGCAGGCCGCATGGTATCTGCGCTTTGCGCGCGGCCTGAGGCCCGACCTCGCGATCGTCCCGATGGACCGTTGGCGCGGCGACAGCGTGCTGCGCAATCGCGTCCTCCGCGAGCTGAAGACGCGCGATCGATCGCTGCGCGCGCTCGGCCAAACGCGGGCCGTCTGCGCGAGCATGGCCTTCGAGCGTCCGCCCGAAGAACGCTCGGTGAAGTGGAACAAGCGGCCGCTCGTCTGGGTGACCGGGAAAGAAACCAAAGCCGACCGGGTGCCCGCGCAGGATTTCGTGTTCGCCGCGCTGCGTCTCGCCACCGACGAGCACGAGACGTGGACGCCGCCCGTCGTCGCCATCTACCGGCGGGCCGTGAGCAATGCAGGCGGCCTGTGCAAGGCGTTCGAAACGTTTGGATTGTCGAACGAGGTGGGGTGTCGGTGAGGGGCCACCATCCTCGGGGCACGCCCTCGCGTGCCCCTACCACAAATTAATCCGTCATGAATTCCAGAATCACACGGGTATTGGTGGCGAACCGCGGGGAGATTGCGGTTCGCGTGATCCGCGCGTGCCACGAGGAAGGTCTCGACGCCGTCGCGGTCTACTCGGAGCCCGACCGGCTGGCCCCGCACGTACGCGACGCCGACGCCGCGGTGCTGCTCGGCCCGGCCCCGTCCGCGGAATCCTATCTCGACATTAAGAAGCTCATCGCCGCGGCACGGGACACCGGCTGCCAGGCCGTGCACCCCGGGTATGGGTTTCTCGCCGAGCGTGCGGCGTTCGCCGCAGCGTGCGCCGACGCGGGGCTCGTGTTCGTGGGCCCCCCCGCGACGGCGATGCGGGCGATGGGGGACAAAACGGAGGCGCGCCGCCGCATGCAAGCCGCGGGGGTGCCCGTCGTGCCGGGCAGCGCCGCGCTGCTCCGCGATCCGGTGGAGGCACGGCGCGAAGCCAAGCGACTCGGCTACCCCGTGCTGCTCAAGGCCGTCGCGGGCGGCGGCGGGAAGGGCATGCGGACCGTCGCCGGCGAATCGGAGGTCGAGGGCGCGTTCCACGCCGCGCGCCGCGAGGCGCTCAAGGCGTTCGGTGACGGCAGCCTCTACGTCGAGAAATACCTCCTGCGGCCACGCCACATCGAGATCCAGGTCTTGGCAGACACCCGGGGCCGTGTCGTCGCGCTGGGCGAGCGCGAGTGCAGCATTCAGCGGCGTCACCAGAAGCTCATCGAAGAAGCACCCTCCGTCGCCGTGTCGCCGGCGTTGCGCCGCCGGCTGTCCGAAGCGGCGACGGCGGCCGCCGGCGCCGTGGGCTACGTGGGCGCGGGGACGATCGAGTTCCTGCTGGCGTCCTCGGGCGAGTTCTACTTCCTCGAGATGAACACGCGCATTCAGGTCGAGCATCCTGTCACGGAGCTCGTATACGGCGTGGACCTGGTGCACGAGCAGCTGCGGATTGCGGCCGGGCAGCCGATGCGGGTGCATGGAACGGCGGGCGCCGGTGGCCAGCTGCATCCGCGCGGCCATGCAATCGAATGCCGCATCACAGCCGAGGATCCGTTCAACGATTTCCTTCCCGCGACCGGCGTCTTGCAGTATCTGCGCGTGCCGAGTGGGCCGGGGATTCGCTGGGACGCAGGGGTCGAGGCGGGGAACGACATCACGCTGTTCTACGATCCGCTGCTGGCCAAGCTCATCGCATGGGGCGAGACGCGCGAGATCGCCGTGCAGCGCATGCGCCGCGCGTTGAGCGAGCTCGTGATCGTGGGTCTCCCGACCAGCCAGCCATTTCATTTGCGGGTCATGGATGACGCGGAGTTTCTCAAGGGCGAGATCGACATCACCTATCTGGAGCGCGCGGGTGCGCGGGTGCTGGCGGCGCCGCCGCGCGGCGGAGTTGAACGGGCGCTGGCGGTTGCGGGGGCGCTGATGATGGATGAGCGCCGGTCCGTGACGGCGGCCGGACGGTCTGACGGCCGGACGGCCAATGCACCGTCACCATGGGTGCTCGAGAGTCGGCGTCTGAGTTTGCGAGATGGCCCGGAGTGAGCGATCTCGTGACCATCACCGGGATCGCGGTGGGAGGCGATGGCGTCGGGCGGCTGGGCGATGGCCGCGTCGTCTTCGTCCCGCGAACCACGCCCGGCGACCGCATTCGGCTGCGGGACGGCTCGCTGCAACGGCATCGCCACTTTGCGCGCGCCGAAGTCGGCGAAATCGCTGAACCTGGTCGCGGGCGGGTCGCGCCACCCTGTCCCCACTACGTCCACGATCACTGTGGCGGCTGTCAGCTCCAGCATCTGGCGTACGACGGACAGCTCGCCGCCAAACGCGCGAACGTCGGCGATACGCTGCGGCGGATTGGCAAGCTCAAGATCGAGGACCCGGAGATCGTCGAAGCCCTCGATGAGTGGCGCTATCGAGCAAAGATCTCGATGGAGGCGAAGGCCGTCCGGCCGTCCGACCGTCCGACCGTCGGTTTGCACCCGTATGACCGTGCCAACTTTGTGTTTCCGTTGGCCGACTGCCACATCACCGATTTCCGGCTCATGGCGCTGTGGCGGGAGCTGCGCAGTCGCCTCGCGCTGCTGCCCGACCGCTTGACGCGGCTCACGCTGCGGCTCGATCGCGACGAGCGCCGCCACATCATCGCCGAATCGGCGGGCGAGCCGTGGCTCAATGCAGACGAGCTGCGTCAGGCGCTGCGCGTTGTCGTAGAAGGCGAGGTCGTCTGCTGGTGGCAGCCGGTGGACGGCGCCGCGCGCGTCGTCGCGGGGCCCGAAACGGGATTCCCGGCGACTGCATTCGAGCAGGTGAACCCCGGGATGGGCATGATCACGCGCCGTTGGGCGGTAGAGCAGCTGGGCGATATCCGCGGCCAAACGGTGTGGGACCTCTATGGCGGCATCGGCGATACCGCCGCGCTCCTCGTCGAGCGTGGCGCGAATGTCGTGAGCGTGGACGCGGACGAGCAGGCGGTCACGTGGGGCCGGAGTCGTCTGCCCGCGGCTCGCTTTATCGCGGCACGCGCCGAGGACGTGTTGCCGAGTCTGCCCCCGCCGTACGCGGTCGTCGTCAATCCGCCGCGTGCCGGCCTGCATTGGGACGTGTCACTGCGGCTGACATCCGAGCCGGTCTCGAAGCTCGTGTACATCTCGTGCGATCCGGCGACTCTCGCGCGCGACCTCCAGCGACTCAACGTCAACTACGTGGTCAGCAACGTGCGGGCTTTCGACCTTTTCCCGCAGACTGCCCACGTGGAGACTGTCGCTGTACTGGAGGCGGCATGAGAGTCGGACCGTCCGACCTCTCATGAAATACCACGTCACGCTCCGTTCCCGCACCTACGTCATCGACGTCGATGGCGGCGCCGTCACCGTAGACGGCGAGCGCCTCGAATCGCATTGGGCCGCCGTGCCGGGGACGCCGCTCATTCATCTATTGCTGGGCAAAGACTCCTGGACCGTCGCCTGCCAGCAGCTCGATGGCCGGCACTGGGCGCTCGGTGCGGCGGGCGAGCGGTTTGAAGCCGAGGTCCAGGACGATCGCGCCAAGCAGATCGAGGCGCTCACGGGGCAGGGCCGCAAGGTGACGGTCGGTGGGATCGTAAAGGCGCCGATGCCCGGGCTGGTCGTTCGAATCGAAGTGCGCAAGGGGCAGGTTGTCGAGGCCGGCGAGGGTTTGGTGGTTGTCGAGGCCATGAAGATGGAAAATGAGCTGCGCGCGCCCAATCGTGGTGTCGTGGAACAGATCCACGTCGGCGCGGGAGACCGAGTCGAAAAAGGCGCGCCGCTAGTCACACTGGGATTAGGGGAAATCTCGGAACCCCAGAGTTGACAGAGCCTTACACCTCGGTTAGAGTTCGCGTCTGTCAAAATCCAGGGCCTAGAGGTGCATGAAGACGTACACGGTGAAGCCGCAGGACATCGAGCGTCGCTGGTGGTTGGTCGACGCGGCTGAGCAGCCGCTCGGCCGGCTCGCCAGCCGCATTGCGCAGATCCTGCGCGGCAAACACAAGCCGACGTTCACGCCGCACGTCAACGGCGGTGATTTCGTCATCGTCATCAACGCCGAGAAAGTGCACCTGACGGGCCGCAAGGTCGAGCAGAAGCGCTATTTCCGGCACACCGGCTACATGGGTCACGAGCGGTTCACGCCGGTGCAGAAAGTGCTGCTCGGTAAGCACCCCGAGCGCGTCATCGAGAAGGCGGTCTGGGGGATGTTGCCGAAGACGACGTTGTCGCGTCAGCACGTCAAGCAGATGCTGAAAGTCTACGCGGGTCCCGAGCATCCGCATGCGGCCCAGCAGCCGACGCCGCTGGTCGCGGTGGAGGCCAAATGAGCTCGGGCGTAACGCCGGAGCTGCGCTGGCACGCGATCGGACGCCGCAAGCTGGGCATCGCGCGGGTCTATCTGACGCCGGGATCGGGGAAATGGAGCATCAACGGGCGCACGCTGGGGGACTATTTCCCGCGGCCGTCGCTCGTCTCGCACATTCAGCAGCCGTTCACGGCGACCGATACGCTCGGCGCATTCGACGTGAAGGCGCGCGTGGTCGGCGGCGGTCTGACGGGGCAGGCGGGCGCGTTGCGGCTGGGCATTGCCCGGGCGTTGGTGCTCGCCGACGACCGGCACCGCAAGAAGCTCCGCGAGCAGGGTCTCCTGACGCGCGATCCGCGCGCCGTGGAGCGGAAGAAGCCTGGTCGCGCGGGTGCACGCAAGCGCTTCCAGTTCAGTAAGCGGTAAAAATCACTCACGTCGCCTGATCCCACTCTGGGTCCCTGCGGGGTGGAGTGGGAGATGAGGGCGGCGGCGGAACAAAACCCAGAGAGGGAGTGAATGCCTCAGCCTCAGTTGCAGGAATTGTTGGAAGCAGGTGTGCATTTCGGCCATCAGACTCGCCGCTGGAATCCCAAGATGCGGCGGTTCATCTTCGCCGAACGCTCCGGCATCTACATCATCGATCTCCAGAAGACGCTGCGTCAGCTCGAGTCGGCGCAGGAGCTGTTGCGCGGCGTCGTGTTGAAGGGCGAGGGGGTCCTGTTCGTCTGCACGAAGAAGCAGCTGAAGGGCATCCTCGAGGCGGAAGCAAAGCGGTGCAGCGCCTTCTACGTGACGGAGCGGTGGCTGGGTGGGACGCTGACGAACTTCCAGACGATCAAGAAGCAGATCAAGCGGCTCAAGGACCTGGAGCAAGGCGCGGCGGACGGCGACTTCACGAACTACACGAAGAAGGAGCAGCTGCTGTTCGACCGCGAGCGGGGCAAGCTCGACAAGAACCTCGCGGGTATCAAAAACCTCGGCCGCCTGCCCGGCGCGCTGTTCGTGGTGGACGCCAAGAAGGAGCGGATTGCCGTCGCCGAAGCGAACAAGCTGGGAATCCCGGTGGTGGCGATCGTCGATACGAACGCCGACCCCGATCTGATCACGGTGCCGATCCCCGGCAATGACGACGCGATTCGCGCGGTCTCGCTGATCACCAACGCGATCTCGGACGTGATCGCCGAAGCGCGGCGCCAGTCGCCGCTGCGGGAGGCGGGCGAAGAGGGTGAAGGCACGACGTACTCGACCGAGACCGGCGAGGCGGAGACGGACGCCGACCGCAAGAAGCGGCCGGCGCGGCGCAAGCGGCGGCCCAAGCCGGAGGCGATCGCCGCCCGGCTGAAGACGGAAGAGGCGCAGGCCCCGGCGGAACCCGTCAGCGGGGGCGAGGCGTAACAACGCAGCAGATGAACCACCGACCGCCGCCCCCGGGCTCCACGGCGCGAGGGCGGCGTTTTTATGAGGAGTGAATAGGAGCATGACAACTGTGAAAGAGATTCCGGCAAAACTCGTGGCCGAGCTGCGCGCTCGCACCGGCGCTGGCATGATGGACTGCAAGAGCGCGCTCCAAGAAACGGGCGGCGACCTGGAGAAGGCCGTCGACATCTTGCGCAAGAAGGGTGCGGCGAAGGCCGACAAGCGCGCGGGGCGGGAGGCGTCGGAAGGGTGGATCGGATCCTACGTCCACCATGACGGCTCTGTGGCCGTACTCGTCGAGCTGAACAGCGAAACGGACTTCGTGGCGCGCACCGACGACTTCAAGGCGCTCGCGAAGGAGATCGCGGTTCATATCGCCGCGACCAAGCCGCTGGCGGTTCGCATCGAGGACCTGCCCGCAGATGTGGTACAGCGTGAGCGCCAGGTCTACGAATCCCAGGTGGCCGAGCAAAAAAAGCCAGAAAACATCCGGGCCAAGATCGTCGATGGGATGCTGAAGAAGTTCTTCGAAGACAACGTCCTCCTCGAGCAGAAATTCGTGAAGGACGACAAGCGGACAGTCGGCGAGCTGGTGAAGGAGTTATCTGGCAAGACCGGAGAGAAGGTCGAAGTCCGGCGGTTCGCCCGGTTCGAGCTCGGAGGTAACTGAATGGTGAAGCTCGCCTACTCGCGCGCGCTCCTCAAGCTTTCGGGGGAGTCGTTCGCGGGTGGGCGCGCTTCGGGCATCGACTTCGGCGTCATCGAGCGGCTGTCCGATGAGTTGAAGCAGGTTGCCGCCACCGGCGTGCAGCTCGGCCTGGTGATTGGCGGCGGCAACATCCTGCGCGGGACGGCGGCGAGCCAGCAGGGCATGGACCGCGTGTCCGCCGACTACATGGGCATGCTAGCCACCGTGATCAACGCCCTCGCGCTCCAGGACATTCTGGAGAAAAAGGGCGTCGATACCCGCGTCATGACGGCGATCCGCATGGAAGAGCTGGCCGAGCCGTACATCCGGCGGCGCGCGTTGCGCCATCTCGCCAAAGGACGCATGGTGATCTTTGCCGGCGGCACCGGCAATCCCTACTTCTCGACCGACACCGCGGCGGTGCTGCGCGCGCTCGAGATGGAGGCACAGGTGATCCTCAAGGCGACGAACGTGGATGGCGTCTACACGGCGGATCCCAAGCAAGACCCGGCCGCCAAGTTCCTGCCGTCGCTCACGTTTCAGGAAGCGCTGGTCAAAGGCTACGCGGTGATGGACGCGAATGCCTTTGGGTTGTGCAAGGAGAACAAGCTGCCCATCGTAGTGTTCAACATCAACCAGCCCGGCGCGACGGCGAGGGTCCTGGCCGGAGAACGCGTCGGCACGATCGTCCAATGACCCCTGCGCCCCCCCCAGCCGGCTCTCTGACCGACCACGTCAAACACGCCAAGCAGCTCATGGACAAAGCCGTCGAAGCCGTGAAGCGGGAATTCTCCACGGTGCGCACGGGCAAGGCGACGACGGCTCTCCTCGACCTCGTGCGCGTGGAAGCGTACGGCAACGAAATGCCCCTGACGCAGGTGGCGAGCGTGGCCGCGCCGGAGCCGAAGCTCCTCACCGTTCAGCCGTGGGATAAGAGCCTGTTGAAAGCAGTCGAAAAGGGAATCCTGGCGTCGGATCTCGGGCTGACGCCGTCCAATGACGGCAACCTCATCCGCATCCCGATTCCGGCGTTGACGGAGGAGCGCCGCAAAGAGCTCGTGAAGGTCATCCACAAGTTCGCCGAAGAAGGGCGCGTCGCGATCCGGTACGCGCGCACCGAGACGATGAACCGCATAAAAAAGACGGAGCATGTCTCTTCTGACGATCAGAAACATGCTGAAAAAGACGTACAAAAAACCCACGACGAGCATCTCAAGGCGGTCGATGCGGCAGTCAAGGCGAAAGAAGCCGAGGTGATGGAAGTCTGATGCTGCCCGGTCCGATCCCGCGCCACGTCGCGATCATCATGGATGGGAATGGCCGCTGGGCGAGCGAGCGCCGGCTGCCCCGGCCGTTCGGCCATCGGGCAGGGATGAGAGCCGTGCGGGAGGTGGTCGAGGGGGCAATCGAGGCCGGTATCGAGGTGTTGACGCTCTTCGCCTTCTCCGAGGAAAACTGGAATCGCCCGCCCACCGAGATCTCCGCGCTGATGGATCTGCTGGAGGAATACATCGCGCGGGAAGTGAACGAGCTGCGGCAGCAAGGTGTCACCGTGCACGTGCTGGGGGACCGCAGCCGCTTGATCCCCACCGGGCGCGAAGCGGTCGAGCGCGTCGAACGAGAGACGGCACAGGGCGGCAAACTGTCGCTGAATCTGTGCATCTCCTACTCGTCGCGCGGCGAGATCGCGCGGGCGGCGCAGCTGCTGGCCGAGGAAGTCTTGAAGGGCACGAAGCAGCTGGAAGACATCGATGAAGAGGCGATCCGCGCCAAACTCTATACCGCGCCCTGGGGCGATCCCGACCTGCTGATTCGCACCTCCGGCGAGCAGCGCCTCTCGAACTTTCTGCTGTGGCAGCTCGCGTACACCGAGCTGTACATCACGCCCGTGCTGTGGCCGGACTTCAACCGGCGCACGCTGTTCGACGCCATCCTGGATTATCAGCGCCGCGAGCGCCGGTTCGGAAAAGTCACGGCGTCCTGATGCCCTCCCACAATCTGGTGCAGCGCGTTACCGTGGCGGCGATCGCCATTCCACTGGTCGTCGGCATCATTGGGCTGGGCGGATGGACGCTCGCGGCGACGCTCGCGGTCCTGGGCGTGCTCGGTACGCGCGAGATCTACGATTTTGCGCGCCGCCAGGCGATCGAGCCGCTCGAGCGGACGGGATGGCTCGCGGCCGCGGCGATTCCGCTGCTCGCCTATTGGGCCAAGGGTTCGGAAAAGCACTGGGCGGAACCGGCGATCTACCTGGGCGCGATCTGGCTGATCCTGGCGCTGGCGATTGCGATGGCGCGGCGCGGACCCTCGGGTCGCCCGCTGGCGAGCGTGGCGATCACCCTGTTCGGCTGCCTCTATGCGTCCGGTATGCTGGCGTTTCTGATCGCGATCCGCCATGGCACCAATGCGGTGATGCGGCCGGGCGCCTATGTCCTGCTGACGCTGTTTCCGCTCATTATCACCTGGATTTGCGACACCGCCGCGATGGCGGTGGGAACGGCTGTGGGCGGGCGGAGGCTGGCGCCGGTGCTCTCCCCGAACAAGACCCACGCCGGCGCGATCGGCGGGACGCTGGGCGGCATCATCGTGGCACTCGCGCTCGGCAAGTTTGTGCTCAATCGTCAGGGATGGCATTTCACGGACGGCCAACTGCTCCTGTTCGGCCTCCTCGTGTCGATCGTGGGGCAGATCGGCGACGTCGCCGAATCGCTGTTCAAACGTGAGGCGGGGCTCAAGGATTCCTCTTCCCTTATTCCGGGACACGGCGGCGTGCTCGATCGGCTCGATTCGCTGTACTTCGTGATCCCTGCGGCCGCCGGATTGTACCGCTTGTTTGGAGTGATATGACCGTCGGCGTGGCGGTGCTCGGCTCTACTGGTTCGATCGGCCGGTCTACCCTCCAGGTGCTGGCGAGACAACGCGAGCGATTTCGTGTGGTCGCGATCACTGGGCACTCGAACAAGGAGCTCCTCGCCCAGCAGGCTGCGGAGTGGAAACCGGCATTTGTGGGGCTGGTGAACGGGGGGAGCGGGGAGCAGGGAGTGGGGAGCAGAAACGGCACGTCCTGCCTCGTCGAAGCGGCCACGCATCCCGATGTGAGGATCGTCGTGAACGGCATCGTCGGCGCCGCGGGACTCGAGGCGACGCTCGCCGCCCTGCGCGCCGGAAAGCGCGTCGCGCTGGCGAATAAGGAAACGCTGGTCATGGCCGGCGAGCTGGTCGCGCAGGCGGCGCGCGAGGGCGGTGGGGAGATCGTCCCGGTGGATTCGGAGCACAGCGCCGTGCTCCAGTGTGTGGCGGGGCGCCGGCCGACGGAGCTCGCGCGCCTGATTCTCACGGCGTCGGGCGGCCCGTTCCGCACCTGGGGGCCGGAGCGCGTGTCGCGCGCGACCGTCGCGGAGGCGCTGCGTCATCCGACGTGGACGATGGGCAAGAAGATCACGGTCGATTCGGCGACGCTCGTCAACAAGGCGTTGGAAGTCATCGAAGCGCATTTCCTGTTCGACGTGGAGTACGAGCAAGTGCAGGTGGTGATTCATCCGCAATCGGTGATTCACGCGTTCGCGGAGTTCGTGGACGGCTCCGTTCTGGCGCAGGTCGGCTTTCCGACGATGGAGCTGCCGATTCTCTACGCGCTAACCTACCCGGAGAGAGTGCCGGATAATGGCGTACGACGGTTTGACCCTGTCGCGGCCGGAAATCTGAGCTTTGAAGCGGTGCAACCGGACCGCTTTCCGGCCTACGTCGTGGGTCGCGAGGCTGCGCGACTGGGAGGTACCGCGCCGGCGATGTTCAACGCCGCCAACGAGGTCGCTGTGCAGCTGTTTCTCGAAGAGCGAATCACGTTTGGCCGCATCGCGGAGATCATCGAGCGCGTCGTGGCGCAGGCGCATCCTGGTGACGCCAGGTCGCTCGACGGCGTGCTCGCGGCCGATGCCGAGGCCCGGCGCCTGGCGCAGGAGGCGGCATGCTGAACGTCGTCTCGCTCATCGTCGTGCTCGGCGTGCTGATCTTTGTCCATGAGTTCGGGCATTTTGTCGTCGCCAAAGCGGTCGGGATTCAGGTGCTGCGCTTTTCGCTGGGCTTTGGGCGGCCGCTCGTCGCCTGGCGGCGCGGCGAAACGGAGTACTGGATCTCGTGGATTCCGCTCGGCGGATACGTGAAAATGGCGGGACTCGAAGATGAAGGCATGGTCGGCGAGCTGGAAGGCGGCAAGGCGGCCAGCGCGATCGACCCGGCGCGCGCGTTCGACAAGAAACCTCTCGGGGCGCGCATGGCGGTGATCTTGGCGGGGGTCACGATGAACGTGGTCCTCGCGTTCGTGATCTACGTGTTCTTGTTCGCGGCGGTGGGCGTGTCGGCGCGGGCGACCACCCAGGTGGACACGGTGCACGTCGACTTGTTGCCACCCGGAACCGAAGCCCTCGCGACGCTGCAGCACGGCGATCGATTCGTGCGGATCAACGGCGACAGCGTCACAATGTGGGAAGACATCGTGAGCCGATTTGCGCAGGCCAAGGGCGAGACCAAAATCGAGATCGCCGGCCGCGCGCAACCGCTGACGATCCGGTTACCGGCGGACACGCTCGGACGGTTGAAAGCCGCATTTGCGCTCGAGCCGCTCCTGCCCGCCCGCATCGGCTTCGTGTACCCCGGTGAGCCGGCGGCGCGCGCGGGCATTCGGCAGGGCGACCTGGTGGTGAGGGCCAACGGAGACACGGTGCGCTCGTGGAACGACTTGCTGCGCGTCCTCTGGTACAGTCCGGACAAGCCGGTCACGCTGACGGTGCTGAGGGACGACTCGCTCGTGACCATCCACGTTACGCCGCGGCCGGAAACCGATCCCGACACCGCGTCGCTACGGCCCAAACCGTTCGGTTTCATCGGTGCTGAAGGGAATCCTCCGCAAGTCAAGCAGCGGCTGCCCATCACCACCTCGCTGCGCGTCGGCGCGGTCCAAACGGTGCGTCAGACCGAGCTGGTCGTCGTCGCAGTGAAGCGACTGGTCTTGGGTCAGGGCAAGCTGCGCGAGCTCGGCGGGCCCATCATGATCGCCCAAGTGTCGGGCCAGGCCGCTCGATTGGGGCTGGACCGGTTTCTCATGATCATGGCGTCCATTTCCATCGGGCTGGCGGTCCTGAATCTGCTGCCGATTCCGGTGCTCGACGGCGGCCACGCGATGTTTCTCGTCGCCGAGGGCATCCGGCGCAAGCCGCTGTCCGCTCAGCTGCGGCTGCGCCTGACGCAGGCCGGCATGGTGCTGGTGCTGCTCATCATGGCGATCGCGATCTTGAACGATGTCCTCCGCAACATCGGTTAGCGATGCGCTGGAGGGCTACATCACCGGGCAGGTCCTGGTGGAGCGCGTGGTGGCGGTGGTAGCGGCGGCGTACTACCGGGACACGGGAAACGAGAAACGGGAAACGTTACGACCGCTCGTCGAGATTATCGAGCGGGCTCACCCAGGCGTCGTAGAATTGAGTGCCTCGACAGTTCGTCCGGGCTTTGTAGTTCAGCTCGCTGATCGGCCGTTCCCGAAGCGTTACGAAGCCGAGTTTCGGCAGGCGGTTCAGGCTCTTCTGGCCACGTTTCCCGTTTCCCGTGTCCCGTTTCCCGAGGCAGCCGCACCGTCACCGAGCTTACTGCGCCGTATCGTCGCGGCAGTCCGTAGACTCTTCAGCGCATAAGCTTTACGACCAAGCCGATCAACAACAGCAATCCGATTCCGGCGCCCGCTACCACAAGCCACACTGTGTGCTTGGCGGGCGGGTCGGTCAGCGCTACGCGTTGCGTCGTGCCCATCGGCGCCGCGCCCAGGGCCGTGGTCGGACGGCGTTTGTGTTCAACGTCTTCCAAGTCCGCCTGCAGCTCGGCGGCATTGGCGTAGCGGTCGTCGGGGTGCTTGGCGAGACATTTCATCACGACGCGCTCGAACCGCTTCGACAGCTCGGGCCGCTTGCGGCGGAGGGAGGGTGGGGGATCCTCCACGTGCATCCGCGCCAGCTCGAACCAGTCGTTCGAGCTGAACGGCACCTCACCGGTCGCGGCCTTGTAGAGCGTGACGCCGAGCGCGTAGAAATCCACGCGCTGGTCGAGCGGGCGTCCCTGCGCCTGCTCGGGCGAGAGGTAGTGCGGCGTCCCGATCGTCATGTTCACGCCCGTCGAGGCCACGTAGCCCGACACGGCGCGAGCGATCCCGAAGTCGGTGAGGACCGCCGCCCCGTCGGAACGAATCAGGACGTTGTCGGGCTTCAGGTCACGATGGATGACGCCCTGGTGATGCGCGAACTCGAGCGCCGCCACGATGTCGCGGGCCAGCCGCAGGATGTCTTCCTCCGGCAGCGGTCCTTCGCGCACGATCCGGGCGCCGAGGCTGTCGGCGCAGAGGTCCATCGCGAAGTAGACGTGCTCGCCGGCCTTCGCAACCGAGCGGATACGGATGATGTTGGGGTGTTCGAGCTTCGCAGCGGTCTCACTTTCATTGCGAAAGCGGGACTCGAACTGCTGGTCGCCGGCGTAGCGCGGCTTCAACACCTTGATGGCGACCGGGGTGCCGTCGGGCTCGCGGCCGACGAACGCCCACGCGAAGCCCCCTTGGCCAAGCAGGCGTTCGAGGGAGTACGGGCCGAGGGTCCGGCCGACGAGGTCGGTGGCAGCATTCGTCACGGGCGCACTTTACAAAGGGGTCGAGGCCGGTTAACCTACGGCGCCCACAACGATTAGGGAACTAGGACGATGTACGACAAGACGACGCCGGTCAGGAAGCACGGGCTGCACGACCGGGACACCGGTTCGAGCCGGGTCCAGGTAGCGCTGCTCACCGAGCGCATCAACAGCCTCACCGAGCACTTCCGGGTCCACGCCAAAGACTACCACGGGCAACGCGGCCTGCTGCGCATGGTCAGCCGCCGCCGCCGCCTGCTGGAGTACCTGAAGCGCACCGATCTCGCGAAGTACCGGCAGCTCATCGACGAGCTCGGTCTCCGTCATTAGTTGGTAACGGTGTCGTTGCAGGGCGTCCCGGAAAGAGCACCGGGCGCTCGGCGTTTTTTCCATTGCTCTAGACAGGCAGATTCGTGAAGCACGTCGAGAAGCAGTTCGCCGGCCGCACATTGAAGCTCGAGGCGGGCCGGCTCGCCAAACAGGCGGCGGGGTCGTGCCTCCTGCAATTCGGCGAGACGGTCGTGTTGGCTGCGGTGACGGTGTCCGAAAACATCGCGAACCTGCCGTACTTTCCGCTGACCGTCGAATACCGCGAGAAGGCCTACGCCGCCGGCAAGATCCCCGGCGGCTTTTTGAAGCGGGAAGGTCGCCCCTCCGACGAAGAGATCACCTCGGCGCGAGTCATCGACCGTTCGGTGCGTCCCCTCTTTCCCGACGGCTTCAAGAACGAAGTGCAGGTCTTCGTCTACGTGCTCTCGGCCGATCAGGAAAACGACGCCGACGTGCTCGGCGTCACGGCGGCGTCCGCGGCGCTGGCAATGTCCAAAGTGCCCTGGAACGGCCCGATTGCCGCCGTGCGCGTCGGCCGCGTCGAAGGGGCCTGGATTCTGAACCCCACCTTCCAGCAGCTCGAATTCTCCGACTTGGACCTCACCGTCTCCGGTTCCCGCGAATCGATCGTCATGGTCGAGGGCGGCGCGCTGGAGCTCACCGAGGCCGAGATCGTGAAGGCGCTCGAGGTGGCGCACAAGGGCATCAAGGAGCTGCTCGATATCGGCGACGACGTGGTGGACGCGATGCGCCAGCCCAAGATGGAGTGGGTCAAGGCCGAGCCTCCCGCGGACCTCGTGGCGCGCGTCAAGGCATTGGCGGACGATAAGGTCTCTGAAGCGTTGACGTTGGCAGTCAAAGCCGAGCGGACGCAGGCGCTCAGCGCGATCAAGCAGACGATCGTGGAAAAGCTGGCCGAGGAATTCCCCGACAAGCTGCGGGAGATCGTCACGGTCATCGAAGAGATCGAGTACAAGACGATGCGCGACCGCGTGCTGTCGGCGGGCGAGCGCGTGGACGGCCGCGATCTCGACACGGTGCGGCCGATCACCTGCGAGGTGGGCTGGCTGCCGCGCACGCACGGCTCCGCGCTGTTCACGCGCGGTCAGACGCAGGCGCTGGTATCGGTGACGCTGGGCACGACGCGCGACGAGCAGCGCATCGACTCGATCGACGTAGCGCAGGAGACGACCAAGTCGTTCATGCTGCACTACAACTTCCCGCCGTTTTCGACCGGCGAAGTGAAGCCGATTCGCGGCACGTCGCGGCGCGAGGTGGGGCATGGCGCGCTCGCCGAGCGGGCGCTGCAGGCGATCCTGCCGCCCTACGAGCAGTTCCCGTATACGCTGCGCATCGTCTCGGATATTCTCGAATCGAACGGCTCGTCGTCGATGGCCACCGTGTGCGGCGGCTCGCTGGCGCTGTTCGATGCCGGCGTGCCCGTCAAGTCCGCGTGTGCCGGGATCGCGATGGGATTGATCACGGACGGCGACCGCACCGCGATTCTGACCGACATCCTGGGTACCGAGGACCATCTCGGCGACATGGATTTCAAGGTCGCGGGCACGCGCGAGGGTGTCACCTCGATTCAGATGGACATCAAAGTCGAGCGGCTCGACTGGAAGGTCATTGCCGCAGCGCTCGAGAAGGCCAAGAAGGCGCGGCTCCACATTCTCGACGTGATGCAACAGACGATGGCGCAGCCGCGCTCGCAGCTCTCCAAGTACGCCCCCCGCATCCTCACGATTCAGATCCGGCCCGACAAGATCGGCGACGTCATCGGTCCCAAGGGCAAGACGATCCGCGGCATCCAGGAGCAGACGGGCGCCGAGATCAACGTGGACGACACGGGATTGGTCACGATCTCCGGCGTGGGTGAAGCGGCCGAGCGCGCGCGCGACATGGTGTCGGGCATCGTGCAGGAGCCCGAGGTCGGCAAGGTGTACGAGGGCGTGGTGAAGAGCACGACGGCGTTCGGCGCCTTCGTCGAGATCATCCCGGGCGTGGAAGGCCTGCTCCACATCTCCGAGCTGCAGCACGGTCGCACCGAAAAGACCGAAGACGTGGTCAAGAAGGGCGACCACCTGAAGGTCAAATTGCTCGAAGTGGACGAGCGCGGCCGGATGCGGCTGTCCCGGAAGGCTCTAATCGAACGCTAGACACGGTCCGGCTGGATAAGGAGATCTACCGGACCACCGCGCTGAGCGGGGTTACGGTATTGAGCGAACGAGTTCCCAGCGTTCGCTCAGCCGCTATCGGTGTGTGGGTGCGCACGGCCAGCGCACACGAGCTGCGGCCCAAGATGGGCGTGTCCCACCTGCTCGAGCACATGGTGTTCAAAGGCACCGAGCGGCGTACGGCGCAGGAGATCGCCCTCGCGCTCGAGTCGCGCGGTGGTTCGCTCGACGCCTACACCTCGCGCGACTCGACCGCCTATCACGCCCGCGTGCTCGATGCCGACCTGGCGCGCGCGCTGGACGTCATCACCGACATGGTGCGGCGGCCCGTGCTGCGCGACAGCGATCTCTCCCTCGAGCGCCAGGTGGTGCTCGAGGAGATCAGCACGGTCGAAGACACGCCCGATGACGAGGTCTTCGATCTTGCCTACGAGACGATGTGGCCGACGCATCCCTATGGCTTCCAGATCCTCGG
>DASYTD010000209.1:0-3584 GCA_036002655.1 Gemmatimonadales bacterium | reverse complement strand
GATTGCGATTGGCGGCACGAGGTAGGCTGTCGCCGCGAGACGACCCGCGCTGCCGCGCGCGAGCGCGTACGCCCACGTCGTGAACGCGATGGATGTGGGAAAGACGCCGAGAAAGAGCAGCCAGGCGATCCCGCCGGCAGGCGCGACCTGGAGCTCGCGCGCCAGCAGCGGCGTGTACGGCAGGCAGAACAGCGCGCCCACCGCGCAACAGGTCCACGTCACTTGCAGCGCGGAGATGCGGCTCAGAACCGGCTTCTCCGCGACCACGCCGATCGCCGATGATAGCGCAGCGACGAGGCAGAGGACCACGCCCAGCAGCGACGCGTTGCCGGAGGAGCTCGCGAATCCGATGACGAGCACTCCCGCGAAGGCGAGCGTGCCACCGAGGAGCAGCTTGGGGGTGGCCCGCTCGTTCAAGAACGCCACTGCCAGCGCCACGATGATGATCGGGGCGACGAGGACGAGCATCGCCGCGGTTCCCGCATCGACGCGCCGCTCGGCCTCGTTGAGAACGACGTTGTATACGCCGAACCACAGCAGCCCGGCGAGCGATAGCAGCCCCAGCTCACGGCGCGTCAGTCGCGCGTAAGGACGCGTCAGGACCAGCGCGCCGAGCAGCACGCTCCCGATGGCGAGACGCCCCAGCGCCAGCGCGCCGGGCGAGAACGAACGGCCGGCGGCGCGGATCCCGACGAAGGCGGAGGCCCACAGGACCACGGAGACAAGCGCGGCTGCCAGTGGCAGCCAGGCTCGCAGGCGATCGTCCTGCCCGTCGAGCCCCGCTATGGCGCTCCTCGCAGCAATTCGAGCACGGCGGGAGTGAACGGATTGCGGTTGTCGCGCAGCGCGTCCAGCCACTTCCGCACGTCGCTGCCGTCCTCATCGTCCGAGCTCAGACAGACGACGCAGGCTTCGAGATCCGTGGCCGCCCCCGCCAAATCGCCCGTTAAGGCGCGGGCGATTCCGCGGGACAGGTGCACCCGCTCGTACCGCGGCGACCCCGGCGGCGTACGATCGACCGCCTTGTCGCACGATGGAAGCACCGTCGCCGCCTGGCCCGCCCCCGCCAGCGCACCGTTCCAGCAGATGGCTTGCCATGCCGCCAGCCAGAGCGGGAGCGTCGAATCTTGCGCCGCGGCCTGCGTCATGGTGGCCAGAGCTTCGGCGATCTTGCCTTGCGACGCGAGGTGCCATCCATTGAGCATGCCCGTGGCGGCATCGCTGGCTTGCGCGCCCGCCTCGCGGAGCGCGCGTGCGACGGAGTCGTGTCCCTGGCGCACGGCAAGCATCCACGGCGTCCAGCCGTCATCCGTTGTGGCATTCACCGCGGCGCCCCTGCGAAGCAGCACGCGTGCAACGTCACCGCGGCCGGCCCGAGCGGCGAAATGCAGCGCCGTCCACCCTTCGTCGGCGAGACTGGCATCGACTCCCATCGCCAGCAGCTTCTCGACCACGGTTGTTTGACCGTACCGCGCGGCATGCGCCAGCGCCGTCCAATCGGGAAACGGCATGGCCTCGATGGTGCGCGCATCCCGCTGGTAATACGCTCTGCTCGACACGGCTTGGAGCGTGTACGATGGCGCACGTTTGTCGAACCAGATCCGCGCCGCCTCGTGTCCGTCTCCCGGCTCAACTTTCACGATGCTGAAGCCCTCTCGGCCCCGCGGATCCGTCGCGCCGGTGAAGAAAAAGATGTTGCCTCCCGCCCATCGAGTGGTGGGCCGCATGGTCGTGCCACCCATGCCGCTGCGCAGCCCTTCACCGAAACTCTCCTTAGGAGAGAGATAGAGCTTGTGGTATTTGGCGACGCCAAGCCGATCCACCAGTGTCAGGTTGTGCCACGAGTAGAGAATGAAACCTTCCTTCCACACTCCAAAGCCGTATGGAATCTCGCCCTCGTCGAATTGCACGGTCGCGAGCGTGCGCGCGGTGCCATCGCTGTTGCCGATGGCGAGCACCTTGTTGTCCGAAACGACGAAAGTCGTGTCGCCGCGCAGCACGATCCGCGTCGCGTTCTTGAGCTGCACCGCTTGCTTCCAAACGGATCGTCCGGACGCGGGATCCACCAGATCGAGCCACTTCTCGCCACGGAGCAGGAGACCCGATTTGGTCGATTCCATGCGCAGCACTCGGCTCTTCAGCCGTCGGGGCGGAGTCCAGACCGGTTGGCCGTCGCTCGCCCGCAGCGCGACCAGGCTGTCGCCCGAAGGAACGAATAGCGTTCCGCGGCGCTGGAGGATGGAGGCCCAGCCATCGCTCAGCGTCGGCACCTTCGCACCGCGCAGCGCGGTCCCGCGCCACAGGACTGCGCCCGTTTTCGCATGCAGCCGCAACGGACCCTCAGAGCTGATGTACAGCACGAGCGATGTGTCCGTGTCGGCGAATGGCGGCTGGTTCCCGAACAGGTAGAAGACTCCGCCCGAGCCGAATACTTTCGGCTCGACCGTGAACAGGCTGTCCTGGCGCCACCGCAGTTTGCCGGTCGCCACGTCGACGGCCATCACGGTCGCTGGACCCGCCGCGGTACCGCCCAGCATCAGAATCGTCGAATCCTGCTCCGGGAAGTACAGCCAACCGCGGGTCGTCAGCAAAGACAGCTTCCGCGTGTCCCAGCGCGTCTCACCCGTGCCCAGGTCGAGGATCGTCATCGTGTCGCCGCGCGTGATGACCGCGTACCCGGTTGCGCCGACGATGTCGATCTCGATGCCCTTCACGTCGGGGAGATCTTCGCGCGTCCACAGCGGCGTGCCCGTTCCCGGATCGATTCCGACCAGCGCCGTCTGCGACGCAACGAGCAGCTCGATACGATACGGGTCGTCCGTGAGGGGCGCATCACGGCGCCGCGGGAGATTCGGGAAGGCATAATAGTTGATGTCACCAGCTGCCGTGTATCGCCAGAGGGGCGGACTCTCGATGACGCGCAGCTTGTTGATGCGACCGGACCCGATCCGCACGGTGTCGCCGCCGTCTTTTTTCGCGAGCACCATGGTGTCGGCGCGCCACGCGAGTATCGTGCCCTCGGCCGTTACAACCGGCCAGGCGGTCTCGACTTTCACGCGGGCGCCAACAGGAACCAGAACGCCGGCGGGGTTTTGCGTAGGCGCTTGCGTCGGGAGGAAAACAACCAGCCCAACCAGGAGACGGGAGGCGAGATACATGGCGAACCTCGCTGCCAAGACAGAGAGGTCCGATACTACGGCACCGCGCGAGGCTCCGCTAGATAACGCTGGCGTTGCCCCTCTGTGACCATATCGCGGGCCACGACGTCGCGAACGATGCGCGCCACGAACGCGTAGCCGCGCGGTTCGGCCACCAGCCAGCGGCGCCACTCCAGCTCATCGAGGGCGGCGTACAGCCCATCCCCCTCGAGTCCCGCCGCGCGCCCGATGCGACTGGCCGCGACGCGCTCTCCCAGCACTGCTGCCGCGGCCAGAGCGTGCTGTGCCGGTTTTGAGAGACAGCGAAAGCTCACGCGAATCGCCGCGACGATCGTGTCAGGCAAGTCGCCGGGGAACGTCGAATCGAGCGTGCGCAGCGGGTGCGGCCACGCGCCGTTCGTGGTCTCGAGATCGAGCCCCTGCGCC
>DASYTD010000208.1:0-7301 GCA_036002655.1 Gemmatimonadales bacterium | reverse complement strand
CTGGCCGTCTGGCCGTCCGGCCGCCCAGGTTTCCGTCCGCCTCGCCATCGGCGGGCGCTACAGTACCACCCTCGTTCACGACTCGATCGTGGTGCCAATCGATCTACGACCCGCGATCGCACCCGCCGTGCAGCTGAGCGTACGCGACAAGCTGCGCGGTCCCTGGACGGCCGATGCGACGCTCGATCTCTCCGCCGCGAAACTCAAGCGCCATGAGAGTGGCACGGCGACTGAAACAGGCTCGGCTACGGCGATCACGTTTACGCTGGCGTTACGGCGCGAACTGCACGCCGGCGTCGCCGCACGGCTGGGGTTCGGCGGGCTCATCTACTCGAGCGATGAGTCCGGCGTGTTCTCGCGCGGAAATGGAGGAGTCTTCCCACTCGTCGCCATCGCCACCAGCTATGCCCCGCCGTTCGGCGCGCGCCACAGCCTGGAACTGGGCCTGCACTACGATCTGCACCGCTTCATCACGCCGGCGCTGCGCAGTGTCGGCTTTGGCAGCGCCCGGCCCGTGCACCGCTTTGCGCTGACCGTGAGCGGTCGACTGCTCGGCCGATGACCGCGTTCCCCGTGTACCGCCGCCTCTCGGCCGCGTTGGCGCTGATCCTACTGGGAGTCGGCTGCAGCGACATCCTGACCCCCAGCCGCGCGCCGCGCTATCCCGCCGACCATCCGTCCCTGCCCGGCGAGATCTTCCGGTGGCCCGCTGCTCGCCTGCCGGTCCGTTACTTCGCCGACACCCGCGGCCCGATGCGGGCGCTCGTCGCGCGCGGGTTGAACGTCTGGGAGCAGCAATTCCTGTACGGCGAGTTCCGGGCCCAACTGGTCGCCGACTCGACGAGCGCCGACGTGATCGTCGTGTGGGAAGACAGCGTGCCGCCGGACGCTCCACCCGACACAGCGGGGGCGGTCGGCGCATGCGGGGGGATCACGACGATCCTGATCGACTCGACCAACACGATAACCGAAGCCCTTCGGGTACGGGTCAGCGTCTCGGACAGCTTCACCACCGCTCAGGTCGCCGCCTGCTTGCCCCGGGTAACCGCGCACGAGCTGGGGCACTCGATCGGCTTACTACGCCACAGCTCGGGGCCCGACGACCTCATGTTCGGGGCACCGCGCGTTGATGTGCCGAGCGTGCGCGACCGCCGCACGGCGGAGGTTCTCTATCACACCCCCGCGACAATCCAACCGCCACCGCGCTGAGGCTTGACAGCGCCGGAGCCCCCGTCTAGCATAAGTCCTTCTCCAAAAAGGACTTCTGTCCTTGTCTAGCCGCCGCCAGGAGGCCCTCGACTACCACGCGCAGGGCCGCCCTGGGAAGATCCAGGTCACGCCAACAAAGCCGTTCAAGGATCAGCGGGACCTATCCCTCGCTTACACCCCGGGGGTGGCGGAGCCCTGCCTCGAGATCGCTAAACGTCCGGAAGACGCCTACGTCTACACCACGAAGGGCAACCTCGTCGCCGTGGTGACGAACGGAACGGCCGTCTTGGGCTTGGGCAATATCGGCGCCCTAGCGGGCAAGCCGGTCATGGAGGGCAAGGGAATTCTGTTCAAGGCCTTCGCCGACATTGACGTGTTCGACCTGGAGGTCGGCTCCGAGAACCCCGAAGACGTGATCCGCTTCTGCCAGCTGCTCGAACCGACCGTCGGTGGCATCAACCTCGAAGACATCCGATCACCCGACTGTTTTTACATCGAACGGAAGCTGCGCGAGACGCTGGGCATTCCCGTCTTCCACGACGACCAACACGGCACCGCGATCATCTCCGGCGCGGCGCTGCTCAACGCGCTGATCATCGTCAAAAAAGACATCGGCAAGATCAAGATCGTGTTCGCGGGCGCTGGCGCGGCCGCCATCGCCACCGCCGAGCACTATGTGCGCCTCGGCGTCGTGCGCGGGAACATCGTGATGTGCGACCACAACGGCGTGATTTACAAGGGCCGCGAAGGACTGGATGAGTTCAAGCAGCGGTTTGCCGTCGAAACCAACGCGCGCACGCTCGCCGAGGCGTTGCAGGGCGCGGATGTGTTCGTGGGCTTGTCGGTGGCCGGCATCGTGACCGGTGACATGCTACAGGGCATGGCGAAGAAGCCCGTGATTTTCGCGCTCGCCAATCCGGCGCCCGAGATCATGCCGAACGAAGCGAAGCAAGCGCGGCCCGATGCGATCGTTGCGACGGGCCGCTCCGATTTTCCCAACCAGGTCAATAACGTGCTCGGCTTCCCGTTCATCTTCCGCGGCGCGCTCGACGTCCGCGCCAAGAAGATCAACGAGGAAATGGAGATGGCGGCGACGCGCGCGCTCGCCGCGCTCGCTAAAGAGGAAGTCCCCGAGTCGGTGACGCGCGCCTACGGCGGCGACCAGCTCAAGTTTGGACCCGATTACCTGATCCCCAAGCCGTTCGATCCACGCGTGCTGCTCTGGGTCGCGCCCGCGGTGGCGTGGGCGGCCGTCGCCTCCGGCATCGCCGGGCGCATCATCGATGTCGAGGAGTATCGCGCGGAGCTGGAGGCGCGCCTCGGGCCGGAGCGGCAGGTGATGCGCGGCCTGATCTCGCGGGCGCAGCAGGATCCTCCCAGCATCGTCTTCCCTGAGGGCGACGATCCGCGAATCGTGCGCGCCTCGCGCATTCTCGCCGACGAAGGGATTGCGCGGCCCATCCTGCTGGGCGACCTCGATGTGATCCGCCGCCAGGCCGACGAAGCGTCGTTGACGCTCGAAGACATCGAGCTCGTCAATCCGCGGACGGCCGCCGACCGGGAGCAGCTCGCGCAGGAGCTGTGGCAGCGGCGGCAACGGCGCGGCATGACGCTGCGCGAAGCGCAGCGTCGCGTGCTCGATCCGATGTATTACGGCCTGATGATGCTGCGCGCCGGCCGGACCGACGCGCTCGTCGCGGGAGAAGAGATCGACTATCCCGACGCCGTGCGTCCCGCGCTCGAGGTGATCGGCGCGGAGCCGGGACGCAAGCACGTCAGCGGCATCTACATGATGATCTTCCGCCAGCAGACGTTCTTCTTTGCCGACACCACCGTGAACATCGAGCCGGACGCGCAGACCCTGGCGGAGATCGCGACGGCGACCGCGAAGTTCGTCACGCGGCTGGGAGTCGAGCCGCGCATCGCGATGCTGTCGTTCTCGAATTTCGGCTCCGTGAAGCACCCGGCGGCGGCCAAGGTGCAGCAGGCTGTAGCACTATTGCACGAGCGGGAGCCTGAGCTTCAGGTGGATGGCGAGATGCAGGCCGACACCGCGGTGGTGGAGCGGATCCTGACGCGGGTGTATCCCTTCGCCAAGCTGCGTGGCCCTGCTAACATATTGATTTTTCCAGACTTGGACGCCGCCAACATCGCCTACAAGCTGCTTGCCCGCCTGGGGGACGCCCAGGCCATTGGACCGATCCTTGTGGGGATGGACCGTCCGGTCCATGTCTTGCAAAGGTTGTCAGAAGTCCCCGACATCGTGAATATGGCGGTCATTGCCGCCGTCGACGCCTTGGAGCATCGTCGCCACGCGCGGTCAACCAAATAGCGAATGGGAATCTCAACCGAGCAGCGCCTGTACCGGAATTTGACGCCGACGCAGCTGTACGAGCACGCCCTCCGCCGTCGCGAAGGCGTCGTGACTTCAGCTGGGGGGGGGCCGTTTGTTGCCGTGACTTCACCGCACACCGGCCGCAGCCCCAACGACAAGTTCCTGGTGAAGGAACCCGAGTCCGCCGGCCACATCTGGTGGGGGAAGGTGAACCAGCCGATCGCGCCCGAGCACTTCGAGCGCCTCAGGGCAGATGTCGATGCCCACCTCGCCGGTCAGGATCTCTTCATTCGGGACGTGTATGCGTGCGCCGATCCCGCGTTCCGCCTGCCGATCCGGTTCGTGACGCCCAACGCGTGGCACGCTCTCTTCGTCTACAACATGTTCCTGCGCCCGGCGGATGGTGAGCTGTCCCGTTTTGCGCCCGGATTCCAGGTGCTGCACGCGCCGGAGTTTCAGGCGGACCCTGACGTGCACGGCACCAAGTCGGGCACGTTCATCGTCGTGAGCTTCGCGCAACGGACGATCCTGATCGGCGGCACGCGCTACGCCGGCGAGCTCAAGAAATCCATTTTCAGTGTCCTGAACTATCTGCTGCCGGTGAAGGGCGTGCTCTCCATGCATTGCTCCGCCAATGTCGGCAAGGATGGCGACTGCGCGCTGTTCTTCGGCCTGTCTGGAACCGGCAAGACAACGCTCTCGGCCGATCCGGAGCGCCGGCTGATCGGCGACGACGAGCACGGCTGGTCCGACGAGGGAATCTTCAACTTCGAAGGCGGCTGCTACGCGAAGGTCATCCGCCTTTCGCGCACCGGCGAGCCCGAGATCTTCGCAACCACCGAGATGTTCGGCACCGTGCTCGAGAACGTGGATGTGAATTCGCAGACGGGCAAAGTGGATCTCGACTCGCAGCGCATCACCGAGAACACGCGCGCGTCCTATCCGATTCACTACATCCCGAACCACGTCCCCGAGGGAATGGCCGGGCATCCTGCGCACGTCATCTTCCTGACGTGCGATGCGTACGGGGTGATGCCGCCGATCGCGAAGCTGACGCCGGAGCAGACGATGTACCACTTCCTCTCCGGGTATACGGCCAAGGTGGCCGGGACGGAGCGCGGCGTGACGGAGCCGAAGGACACATTTTCCGCCTGCTTCGGCGCGCCCTTCCTGCCGCTGCATCCGACCGTCTATGCCAAGATGCTCGGCGAGCGGATCGCGCGGTATAAGGTGCAATGCTGGCTCGTGAACACGGGCTGGACCGGCGGGCCCTACGGCGTTGGGCATCGTATGGATCTCCGGTTTACGCGCGCGATGATTCGCACGGCGCTGGCGGGAGAGCTGGACAGTGTGCCGACCCGCCTAGAGCCAGTGTTCGGCCTGGCCGTCCCGTCGCACGTCCCAGACGTGCCGGATCAGCTGCTCGATCCTCGCAAGACCTGGAAGGATGTCGCGGCCTACGATGCACAGGCCACGCGACTGCTCGCGTTGTTCGAAAAGAATTTCCAGCAGTTCAAGGAGCTTTCCCCCTCGTCTTGAGCTCTCCCCAGTTCGAGGTCGTTCGCGACCCGCTCTGGAACAACATCCGCCTCGAGCCTCAGGCGCTTGCGGTGCTCGACACGCCGGCCGTGCAGCGCCTGCGTTACGTCCGCCAGCTCGGCCACGCGTTCCTCGTCTATCCGGGCGCCACCCACACCCGCTTCGAGCACGCGCTCGGCGCCTATCACCTCGCGCGCCGTGTGGTGACCGAGCTGGGCGTAGCCGATAGCGAAGAGGGATTGACCGTTCGGCTCGCCGCCCTGCTCCACGACATCGGCCACTATCCGTTCTCACATGCGCTCGAGGAAGCGGGACTCCCGCACCACGAGATCCTCGCGGCGCGGCATCTCCGCACGGGCGCGCTCGCGACGGCGCTCGAGCGCGTGGGGGTTACGGCCGACCGGCTGCTCCAGCTCATCCAGGGCACAAGTGGTTCGCGACTGGCGGGCCTGGTCGCGGGCTCGCTCGACGTGGACAAGCTCGACTACCTCTCGCGCGATGCGACGATGTGCGGCGTGCCGTACGGCGTCATCGACGTCGACCGGCTGCTGACGTCACTCACCCTCACGCCGGAGGGTGTCGCGTTGCATGCGAAGGGCCTCGCGGCGCTCGAGTCACTGCTCTTCGCGAAGTATCAGATGTATCGCAACGTGTACTGGCATCATGCGGTGCGCAGCGCGACGGCGATGTTCAAGCGGCTAGTGCGGCGGGCCATTGCCACCCGACGCATGTCACCCGACGACATCGCGGTCGCCACCGACGACGGGCTGAGTCACGAGCTCCAGCAGAACGATCAGACCGGGCTGGCGCGCGCGTTGCGCGAGCGGCGGCTCGCCAAGCGCGCGCTCGACATCCCGGCGACAGAGCTTCCGTCCGACATCGCGGACTGGCCCTCGCGGGATCCGGATTTGCTCGAGCGCGTCGAGGAGCGCCTGGCGGGCGAGCTGGGCCTTCGTCCGGATCAGCTATTTCTCGATCTCCCGTCCAAACCGGACATGCTGGACCTGTCCGTCCCAGTGGTGGGTCGCGCGGGAAGTGCCGCTGAGCACCTCGGACTCCCGCGGGTGGCGGCGGAGCTGCACCGCGCGGCGCAGCGCCTGCGCGTGTTCGTCCTCGAGCCGGCAGAAATACCCGTGCGGGCGATCGTGGAGTTAGTGACCTGGCCACGCGAGGAAGTGGAAGCGCGAATTGATTCGGATCAGTCGTTGCTGAAGGGTCTTGCCCATCGTTCCCCCTCTCCGTGAAACGGAGAGGGGTCAGGGGGTGAGGGGGTCAGCGCGGCCGGGCGGGGCTCTGCTGCGTCGTGACGTTCTCCTGAGCGGGAGCTTCGACGGAGTCGATGCGCACGATGATCGCCGTGATGTTGTCGAGCCCGCCGTGGCGATTGGCTTCGGCGATGAGCGCGTCCACTTCATCCTGCGGCATCCGGTCGGGCGAGAGCAGCTCCGCCAGCTGATAATCCTCCAGCATTCCCGTCAGACCATCGGACGCTATTAAGAAGACGTCCTTCGGCTTCACCGTCCCCACATAAATATCGGGCATGACGTCGCTGTTGGCGCCGACGCAACGGGTGATGACGTTGCTGTAGGGATGCGTCCGCGCTTGCTCCGGCGTCAGATACCCGGCGTCGACCTGCTCCTGCACGTAGGAGTGGTCCTTCGTCAGCTGACTCAAGCGATTGTCGCGGAGCAGATAGGCGCGGCTGTCACCGACCTGGCCGATCAGGAACCGCGTCTCGTATAGCGTGAGCGCGGTCACCGTCGTGCCCATGCCGCGCTTGTCGTGCTCGGTGAGCGTGCGTTGAAAAATGGCGCCGTTGGCCGTACGGATCGCGCCGCGCATGCGCTCGGCGACTTGCTCGTCGGTCAGCCCGCGCAACGACTCGAGCTCGCGGGCCACGAATCGCACCGCCATCTCGCTCGCCACCTCGCCGGCCGCATGCCCTCCCATCCCGTCGGCGACGACGAAAATCCCCCGGTCCGGAACCATGAGGTAGCTGTCCTCATTCCCCGACCGGATGACGCCGACATCGGTGCGGCCTGCGGAGGTGATATGCACGTGATCCCTAGATAAACACCCAATACACCAGTCCGATGATCCCGAGGACAAGGACTGCGGCGCTGCCGCCACAGCCTTTGCTCTTTTTCTCCTGCGCGACGGGCGGTTTCGCGCCCGCCTTCGGTTTTGTGGGCACCGGCTTGGCCGCAGCCGGCTTGGC
>DASYTD010000207.1:0-2194 GCA_036002655.1 Gemmatimonadales bacterium | reverse complement strand
CGCGACGCCCAGCGCACGACGCCTAAGCCGTGAGCTTCGCGGATCACTTTTCGGGAGTTGCCGCTGCTTACGCCGCGTTCCGGCCGCGCTACCCCGACGCGCTGTTCGACTTCCTGGCGCGCGAGGCGCCGGCGCGGGACGAGGCGTGGGACGCCGGAACAGGATCGGGCCAAGCCGCCGTCGGCCTCGCGCGTCATTTCCAACACGTCACCGCGACGGACGCGAGCCCGTCGCAAATCGAGCACGCCGCGCCGGACCCAAGAGTCAATTATCGCGTGGCTCCGGCGGAAGCGAGCGGCCTCGGGGATGGGGCGGTCGATGTGGTGACGGCGGCGCAGGCGCTCCACTGGTTCGACCGCGCGCGGTTCTGGAAAGAGGCCAGGCGTGTCCTGCGGCCGCGCGGCGTGATCGCCGTCTGGACGTACGTGCTGTTCGAGATCGCGCCCCAGATCGACGAGATTGTACGCCGCTTTTACAGCGGCACCGTCGGGCCATACTGGCCGCCGGAACGGCGGATCACCGAGGAGCGTTACCGAACTATTGAATTCCCATTCGCCGAATTTGACGCACCCGATTTCGTCATCGAGCAGCAAGTAACCCTGGATGACGTCGCGGGCTACATTCGCACCTGGTCGGCGACGCGCGCATTCGTGAAACACCATCGCCAGGATCCTGTGAACGACCTCGTGAGCGAGCTGGCCCCCGCGTGGGGCGCTCCGCAGCGATCCCGGCTGGCGCGTTGGCCGGTCGCCATGCGGGTAGGGAGGACCTGATGAAAGACTGGATCACCAACGTCATCACCCGCGAGCTGAAAGCGCTGCGCCGCGAGGTCGAGACATACCCAAGCGACGAGGATCTCTGGGAGGTACGTCCGGGCATCACGAATCCGGGCGGCAACCTCGCGCTCCACCTCGCCGGCAACCTCCAGTACTTCCTGGGCAACGTGCTCGGCAAGAACGGCTACGTCCGCAATCGCGACGCGGAGTTCGGCAGCAAGGACGTGCCGCGCGCCGAGCTGCTGCGCGAGATCGATAACGCGATCGCCGCCGTGGAAACCGGCATGAGCAAGATCACCGAAGCCGACCTCGCCAAGCCCTACCCCGAAAAGGTGGGCGGCGTCAGCTCCTCGACCGGAGCGTTTCTCGCGCATTTTGCCACGCACCTCGCCTACCATCTCGGCCAGGTGGACTATCACCGCCGCATTCTCACCGGTGAGGGTAAGACCGTGAAGGCGATGGCGCTGACGGAGCTCGGGGGCAAGACGGCATGAATACCCGTACCGTCGGGCGTCCCGAGGCCGACGAGATCCCGCCGCATTACGTGAATTACATCCAGCGCGTCCCCGAGCTCGATCCGGTCATTGTCTGCGCGGCGCAAATAGAGGAAACAGCGACGCTGTTGCGCGAGCTGTCGGACAGCGAAGCGCTGTACCGCTACGGGCGCGGCAAATGGAGCATCAAGGAAGTCGTCGGCCATCTCACCGACGTGGAGCGCATCATGGCGTATCGGGCACTGCGCATCGCGCGGGGCGACACGACGCCGCTCCCCAGCTTCGATGAGAACGCGTACGTGCCGATCGCGAAGTTCGACGCCCGTTCGCTGCCCGATCTCGTCGGGGAGCTGCGCACGGCCCGCGCCGCGACGCTGGCGCTGCTGCGGACGTTCGATGCCGACGCGTGGCTGCGGCGCGGCACCGCGAGCGGCAAGCAGGTCAGCGTTCGCGCGCTCGCGTTCATGATTCCAGGGCACGAGCGCCACCACGTCGAGATTCTGCGCACTCGCTACGGCCTTGGAGGAGCGGCATAGCTCGGATTCAAGCTCGACCGTGGGGACCAGGCGTGGAAGCTGTTGCACACGTAGCTTATTGACGGAACCAAACCGAGGTCACCTTGATGCTCGCAACTCTTCTACTGGCCGTAGCCATGCAGCAACCCGTGCTCGACGTCGGCGTTGTCGCACCGGACTTCTCGATGCCCGGCGCGACGCGTTTCGGGACGGTCCGGAATCCCGTGCGGCTCAGCGATTACAAGGGGAAGACGGTCGTGCTCGCGTTCTTCTACAAAGCGCGAACGCGTGGCTGAACGGTGCAAATGAATGCGTACCGTGATCAGTACGCACAGGTTTTCAAAAACGGCCGCAACGTAGTCCTCATCGCCATCAGCGCCGATCCCGACACGGCGCTCGCCTCGTGGGC
>DASYTD010000206.1:0-27308 GCA_036002655.1 Gemmatimonadales bacterium | reverse complement strand
CTCCTGGGGCGCGGCACCGAGCGTGACGCAGGGGAGTTGTGCCACGCCGATGGCGGGGAGTGCGATTGGGGCGAAGCGGACCTGCACGGTGCTGGGGCTCGCAGCCGGCACGGGCTATCAGTTCCAGTTGGTGGCGTTCCGCGGCACGATGAACCTGAACGCGGTGTACGGCGGGCTGTCCAACGTGGCGAGCGGGACAACGGCGCTCAGCGTGACGCTGCCGAGCGGGGGGAGCAACGAGCCGGCCGGCTTTAAGCCGATCACCGACCGGAGCTTTGATGCGTTGGCGGAGCTCAGCTGGGGGGCGAGCGCGCTGCTGGCGCTGGCGACCGATCTGAGCGCACCCCACTCAGCGCCATGGGTGGGTCAGGTCACCTATCCGGCGGGATTCGGCGGCGGTTACGACCCGGCGTTTACATGGCTGGCTGGAGTGGAGGGCCGAGGCTACAGGGAGTTGTATGTGTCGTTCTGGGTGAAGTTGTCGAGCAACTGGCAGGGGCACAGCTCCGGCGTGAACAAGATCGGGTTCGTGTGGTTGCACAACGATCCTGTGGTCTATTTCTCGGCCCAGGGCAGCGGCAGCGGCCTGCTCGAGGCGCAGGTGCGATTGCAGAACATTCCGGGCGTGGGGGCGCGCAATCTCACCCCGAACGTGAGCAATCCTTCCTATACGCGGGGGCAGTGGCATCACTGGGAGGTCGTGCTGGTGGTCAACAGCGGCGATCAAGCGAATGGGGAGGCGCACTGGTGGATCGACGGCGTGAAGGTGGGGCAGTACACCGACATCGTCTACGGCAGCAGCGGACAGGGGAAAGCGTGGGGGGATGAAGTGTCATGGAAGCCGACCTGGGGTGGCGCGGGCGAGACGGTACCGCAGACGATGTACATGTGGATGGATCACTACTACCTCAGCGGAAGATAAAGTCTAGGCACGTTGCGTTGGCGCCACAGCGCGGTTGACCACCTGAGACGAAAGCGCCGCGGCACGGTTCTCTCAAGCGTCTCAGGCACGGTCATGGACGCATTGCTTACCGACGGAAATGAGCGGGCCGCGCTCGCCGCGGCCCGCTCACTGGTACGAGCTGGCTTTCAGGTCGGAGTTGCGGCTGCGCGCCGGCTCTCGCTCGCGGGCGTCTCGCGCGGCGTGCATCGGCTGCGGTTGTCGAGCCATCCGCTGACCGATCCTAGTGCGTACGCTGCAGAAGTGGGTGGGCTAGCGCGCCGGTTGAACGTGCGCGTGCTCCTACCGGTGACCGACGCATCGGTCGAAGCGCTCCTCGCGCACTCCCGCCACATCCCACCCTCGGTCGCGCTGCCGTTTCCTGACCTCGCCAGCTATCGCCTGGCTTCGGACAAGGCGGCCATGCTTGACCGCGCCCGCCGAGCGGGGCTCGCTGTTCCGGAAACCATACGTCTCGAGAACGCCGAGGCCCTGCTGCCCGCGGCCGACTTCTTCCCAGCCGTCCTCAAGCCGCATCGCTCCGTCGTATCCGCCGCTGCCGACGCGGATCGGAACGGGGGGAATGGTCGGCGGCACCTCACGGTGCGGTTCGTCGACACTCCGGACGAGTGCCGCGCGTTCGTCCATACGCTCCCCAAAACCGCGTTTCCTTTGTTATTGCAACGTCGGGTCCGGGGCCGCGGCGAAGGACTCTTTGTCTTGCGGTGGAATGGTCGCGTGGTCGCCGAGTTTGCCCACCGTCGGTTGCGAGAAAAGCCGCCAGAGGGCGGCGTCAGCGTGTACCGTGAAAGCATCGCGCTCGACGGCGAGCTGGTTGAGGCGGGGCGTCGGTTGCTCGAGGACCTGAACTGGCAGGGAGTCGCGATGATTGAATGCAAGCGCGATCCGGATACCGGACGCCATGTCTTCATGGAAGTGAACGGGCGGTTATGGGGATCCCTGCAACTCGCCATTGACGCGGGGGTCGATTTCCCAGCATTGCTCGTTGCCTGCGCGCTGGGCAAGGATGTGCCGACAGTGAAGGACTACCGTGTCGGCGTACGCAGCCGGTGGTTCTGGGGCGACCTGGACCATCTGTACCTGCGCTTGCGCGACGGTCGTGGTGGTGCAGCCCGGTTCGCTGCGGTCCGGGATTTCTTCCGGTTCAGCCTGCGCCGTGACCGAGAAGAGATCTGGCGCTGGCGGGATCCCGCACCGTTCCTGCTCGAATCGTTTAGACGGATCAGACTATCCCGGTAGCTCCAAACGCCCGACCTGTGGTCCGGGTGCAACAGTGCGCGTGGTCCACTGCGCACTCAGGAGATGGCACAGCACCTGCTCTCTCACGGGCCTGCGCGGGGTGTTGGGCACGATTCTCAATGGGGATGGTGATTCGTGTTTAAGAGCGTCGGAAGCAATTGGATCGTCACTCTGGCAACTGTCGCTGTCCTGTACATCCTCACGCCTTTCACTTTGGAGAAGCTGGGCGCGGACGGATACGGGACGTGGATTCTCATCACCTCGATCAACGGATATTTGGGCCTGCTGGTGCTGGGCGTCCCGATGGCGTCAGTGCGTTACTTCGCGCAGCATATCGCCAAGGGTGACGACGAGAAGCTCAACGAAGCGATCAGTAGCTGCATTGGTCTCTACCTGCTTCTCGGCATCATCGCGCTGGTCGTGGGATTGGGTCTGTACGCCTTCTTCACACTGTACGGTATACCAACCCCTCTGCATACCGATGCGCGCTCCGCATTCGCCGTAATGGTGTTGTTCGTTGCCGTCGGATTCATCGCCCTCCTTCCGGAGGGCATCCTTGCCTCGCACGGTGACTTCGTGCCCCGCAACATGGTCCGTCTGGCCGGCTTGGTGTTGCGGATGGTGCTGACATTCGGGCTACTTACGCTGAAACCCACGCTGACCGTGCTGGCGTTGATCCAACTGATTTGCATGGCGTTCGACTTCACGCTGTGCTGGACAGTCATTCGACGGCGCTATCCCCAGACTCGCATCCGTCTGGCGGGGTTCAACTGGTTCCTGGTGCGCAAGATTTTTTCCTTCAGTCTGTACGTGCTGGTGTTGCACGCCGGCGTCCGCCTCTCGTTCGAAACAGATTCGATGGTGATCGGGGCATTCATGGACGTGGGCTCGATTCCCCACTTCACCATCGCCAACAGTCTCATCATCTACCTGATGGAGTTCGTCATCGCCATCGCTGCCGTGGTGATGCCGACCGCCACGCGAATGCAGACGCAAGGAAACATCACCGAGCTGCGAGAGATCTTTCTTAAGTGGTCCAAGATCGCGCTTTCGTTGACGATCATGGCGGGCCTGTTCCTGTTCGTTCTCGGCCCGCGTTTCATCGCGTGGTGGGTCGGTCCGGAATTCGAGCGATCAGCCGGTGAGGTGCTGCAGATTCTCATGGTCTCGTATCTGATCTTCCTGCCGGTGCGCGGAGTGGCGCTTCCGATTCTGATGGGGCTAGGCAAGCCAGGCCTCCCGACGATGGGGTTTCTTGTCGCCGGTGCCCTCAACCTTGGGCTCAGCATTTTGTTGGTGCGCCCGTTCGGCCTTGCCGGCGTTGCCCTCGGCACCGCCATTCCCAACCTGCTCTTTGCCGCCCTCGTTTTGGTTCAAGCATGTCGCGAGCTGCGGACACCGGTGGTTGAGTACATCCGGTATGTGGTGCCCCGAGCGCTGCTCGGCGCCCTGCCGGTGCTGGCGCTGTTGCTATGGTTCAAGCTCGGCCTCAACGTGCGGGGGCTGGGTGGACTGGCCGCCGCCGGGGTTGCCATGGTGGTGCTGGTCGGACTGACGTGGGTCTTCTTCGTCTATCGGCATGACCCGTACTTCGATCTGCGCGCGCGACTCCCGTGGCTCAAAGCATGGAACCGGGCGTGATGATTTGGCTGCTCGTCGCTGCGCTCAGCGCCGCCGGCGTCCTCGCGATCGCGGAGATCACTAGCCGCTGGTGGGTCCGCCGCCGTTCACGATACCACGTCTGGCCCGCCCACGCGCGAATCGAGATCCGCATGGATCCGGACGTCTTTCCCCAGCTCGAACGTCGTACTCGGTTTTACATCAATGCCGACGGCGAGCGGGGCGCCGACGTTCGTGCCGACGAACCAGGGCTCTACCGAATTCTGGCGGCGGGTGGGAGCGCGGTGGAGTGTTTTGCGCTGGACCAAGCGAGCAGCTGGCCTGGCGCGCTCGAGCGTCTGCTCAACACGGCCGGCAGCCTCGCCGCTTTAGGGGCCCGTCTGGTTCACGTGGGCAACATCGGCCACTCGGGCGTTGGGTCGGCCGATCTGGACCTCATTTTGTCCCGCGTGCTTCCGCAATACCGCCGCCTCGATGCGATTCTCATTATGGTCGGGGCGAGCGACATCTACCACTGGCTCGAGGACGGCGCACTACCGACGCGTCCGCCGTCGACCGTGCCGGAATCGCTGTTGTTTGCCGGTTACCCGCGCCAGCCGTTTGGTTGGAAGCCCCGCGAATGGGCACTCCTGGAAGTTGCCCGCAGGCTGCGACGGACATGGTTTCATCCTTCAGAGGTAAAGGAACGCGCTGGGGCCTGGTTCGCGAAGGCGCGGCTGATGCGCGCTCACGCCACCGAGATCCTCACCACGATGCCCCATCCGGCGGTCGTCCTGACGCACTTCGAGCACCATTTCAGTCGCCTTGTGCGCGCGGCTCAGGCGACCGCGAATCGCGTGCTCGTCGTCCGTCAGCCATGGTTTGAGGGCGACTACACGACCGATGAAGCGGCGCACTTCTGGCATGGAGGCGTGGGAAAGGCCTGGAAGGAATCGATCACGGTCTATTACGGCCTGGACGTGGTCAACCGGCTGCTGGAACTCATTGATTCCCGAGCCGCTCACATTGCGGAGACCCTCGGCGTCGCCCACGTGGACCTCCGACCGCTCCTGAACCAAGGCCTGCGCCACTACTACGATCACGACCATCATACGCCCGCCGGTGCCGCGATCGTGGCTCGCGCGGTGGCTGACGCATTACTGCCACGGCTCGCTGTAAGACTGCCGGCCGATCGTGCCAGAGTTGAGAGTACGCGCGCATCATGAGCGGCGTGCAAGAGTCGATATTCGCGCCCCTGCAGCCGACCGCGATTCCACGCGCTGCCGCGACGGGGGCCGTGCGCGTTCCGCTGGCCGAGATGCTGGGGCTCGGGGCGGGCATTTGGGACGGCCTGCTCGTGCCAGGCGAGTCGTCCTCGCCGTTCATGACCTGGGACTGGTATCGGGCCTGGCTCGCGGCAGCGCCGAAGGAAGAAATCACTGCGTCCCAGGCGATCGTGCTGCCCTCAGCGGCAGGGAAGATCGACGCGCTGTTCCCGTTTCGCGTCCAGCGCATCCGATTCCGAGGTGCCGCCGTCAACGCGCTCGGCTGGGCCATCGGAGATCTCGGCTGCCCGGATCATCTTGACCTCGCGGTATCGCGCGCGGCCGATCTCAAACCACTCGTGGCGGCTCTCGACGAGTTGCCCTGGGAAATCATTCGCTTGGAGGGCGTGGCCGAAGGCGCTCCCAACGTCGAACGTTTCAGCGCAGCGTGTGAGCGCCACGGTTGGCACGTGCGCCGTGCTCCGTCTTGGTATTGCCCCTACCTCGACCTGCCCGAGACGTGGGAGGCGTATCTATCCACATTGAGCCAGCACGGGCGGCATGCCATCCGACGCAAGGAGCGCAAGCTGGGGCGCGAGCACCAGGTAGTGCTCACCGATTACGGCAAGGGGCTCCTCGACGAGGGATTGGATCACTTGCAGCGTCTGCATACGCAGCGTTGGGAGGGTGGCGGCGTCTTCCGCGATCCGGCTGTGGAGCGGCTCCACCGTGTCTTCGCGGCGGAACTCGCCGAGCGGGACCAGCTTTGGTTGGTCACATTGGACGTGGACGGCGCTCCAGCTGCGGCCTGGTACGGCTTCGCGTTCGGCGACACCGTTTATCACTATCAGAGTGGACGAGATCCGTGCTGGGAGCGCGACCGCGTCGGCACAGTCTTGCAGGGTCTGATGATTCGTCGTGCCATCGAGCGCAGGTATCGAAGACTGGATTTCCTCCGGGGCAAGGAGCCGTATAAGGCGGAATGGACCTCGACTAGTCGCCGCTGTTACGAAGTCGTGGTTTTCCGGCGCGGCTGGCGTGGCGCGGCGCTACGCGCTCTCGACTGGACTGCCCGGCATCCGCTGCGGCAACGGCTGCGCGGACGATCCGACACCGCTTCATGATCACGTCGCGCGAGGTACTGCTTACTGTTTCGGTCGACACCGAGGAGGACAACTGGCTGCCCGCCAGGGACCAGATCAGGGTGGAGAACATCCAGGAGCTGCCGCGGCTCGCGCGGTGCTTCGATCGATTGGGTCTTCGGTCCACGTATTTCACGACATATCAAGTCGCTTGCGACCCCCGCGCGATGGGGGTACTGCGCGAGATACGCGCTCGCGGCACGGCTGAGATCGGTGCTCATTTGCACCCCTGGAATACTCCGCCCCTCGACGAGGCGCTGCTGCCGCGTAATTCGATGATGAAAAACCTGCCGGCCGCGTTGCAGCTGGCGAAGCTGCAGCGACTCACGACTCAGCTGCGCGACGCGTTGGGCGAGGCACCCACCACGTTCCGCGCGGGCCGCTACGGGCTCGGCCCGGTCTCGGTGTCGGTCCTACACTCCTGCGGCTATGAGCTCGACAGCAGCGTAACCCCGTTCCTCAACTGGGAGAGCACCGACGAGGGGCCGACATTCGTCGGCGCCCCGCTCGATGCGTACCGGCTGGGCGTGGATGACGTAAATGTGCCTGATCAGCGTGGACCTCTCGTCGAAATCCCCTTGACCTGCGGCTACACGCGATTTTCATCCCGGCAGTGGTGGCTGCTCGATCGCGTGTTGCGCACTCGCCCGACGCGGACCTCGGCGTTGGCCGCCCTGGCCAGTAGATCGGGGTTTGCGAGGCTCGTGGTGCTGTCTCCCGAGTCCAGCTCAGTGCCGGACATGCTCGCGCTCTCGCGTGGCGCATTGGCCGGCGGCGCGCGGCATCTGCAAATGACTCTGCATAGCCCGAGTCTCCGGCCGGGTCTGTCTCCCTGGATTTCCACGACAGCGGATGTGGATGGGCTTTACGCGTCGCTCGAGTCGTATCTGGATGGACTTTCGCGGATGGCATCAGTGCGCTGCGCGACGCTCAGCGAGGCTCGCGTCGCGCTCGGGTTCGGAGAGTCGCTCGCTGCGCGACCGCGGGGGGACGGGGACCATGACGACACGGCCGGCAGCGCCGGCTGGCACAATCCCGGTGACGCCGCGAGTAACGCCAGGAAGCGGTCTGCGACGAGCGGATCCACGGGGAGGACGTAGCCGCTCCACGCTGCTGCCGCGGCGGGTGATTCATACCGTTCGGTCAGCTCCGGGGCATACAGATCGAGTGGGGGGTCGTAAATGTAATCAAGCGCGACCCCGGCCGTGGCAAAGTACGCGCGCACGTTGTCGCGCTCCGTCACGAATAACGGCACTCGGAAGAGCGCGGTGTCGGCTGGAACCGAGATGCCGAGCGGGACAAGTCCGGACCCGAGGAGTCTTCGGGCGCCGGCGAGCCGGAGCTGGCGCTCCCCTTCCAACGCCTCCAAGCGCTCGAGCGCCCGCCGCACGGAACTGCGTGGCGGCCAGGTGCGGTATGCGTGGTTGTCCACCCGCATCCACCGATCAAAGCGATCAAGTCCCCCGCCATCCCGCTGCGCTTGGCGCACGACACTTGCCTCATACAGCATCCGGTGCCCAGAACGCTCCGGCGGATGCGCGAAGAGTCGATCGCGCAGTCGGGCGAGCCACTGTCGCGGGCGCGTCCCGGCGCCGACCGTCGCGAGGCGAGATCGCAGCTCGTGCGCCGCGGCGACCGCCGCCGGCCGGCGCCGGATCTCGAGCGCGGCGCGGCGCGCTACGGCGGCATAGCAACCCGCATCCGCGAATGTGAGAATCCCCCCCACCTCGCCGATATGTTTGCCCAGGCTGTAGGCGGCCACCGCGCCGAACTGCCCAATACGCCGCTCCCCAACGCGACTGTCCAAAGCGTGCGCAGCGTCCTCGATCAGCATGAGACTGTGTCGCCGGCACTGCTGCTCCAGCAGGTCCATGCGATCAGGGATGCCGTACAGGTTCGTCGTCAAGACGGCGTGCAACTTTCCCCATGCCGTATCGTCGAGTGCCGTTGGGTCGATATTCCCGGTTGTGGGATCGAGCGGCGCAATGACTGGGACTAGGCCCGCGGCCAAGACCGTGAAGAAAACGACGTCGTCGTTCACCGGGGACATCAGTATGCGATTCCCAGGTCGGAGCCATTCCCGGAAGGCGAGGTAGAGGGCCATACGACCGGACGGAACGTAAAGAGCGGGACGACCGTAACGGCGGCGGAAGAATTCCTCGATTGCTCGAATCTCGGCGTTCACGTTCACCCCGATCGTTCGCTCTTGGTCCCCCCTCTGTCCAGCAAGACAAGGACCAGTGCTCACTATCGTCGTGCGGGCCGCGCGCCTTTCCTTATATGTTGCGCCGCCGCAACGCTCGGCGCGGCTGCTACGTTGCCCACGCCAGCAGATCTTTGCAGCACGGAACTTGAAACGCCGGCGAATCACTTATGCGGATCCTCCATGTCGTCGCCCCGGGCGAGATCGGTGGGCTGGAGCGGGTCGTGCACCTGCTTGCGCAAGGACAAGCCGGTACCGGGGAAGAGGTCCATGTAGCCGTCGTGCTGGATCGAGCCAGCGCGGACCACGAGCTCATTGCATCCCTGGCCGGGGCCGGAGTGACGCCACATCCGATTGTGCTGCCCGGTCGGGCCTACTGGCGCGAGCGCGCCGCGATCCTTGAGATCGTCCGCCGCCTCAGGCCTGTGGTGATGCACACCCATGGCTATCGACCGGATGTTCTCGACGCGAGCGTGGGCCGACGCCTCGGGATCCCCACGGTCACGACGGTGCACGGCTTCACCGGAGGTGACTGGAAAAACAGACTGTACGAGCGGCTGCAGCGACGTGCCTACAGGCGCTTCGACGCGGTCGTGGTCGTTTCGCGTCCGCTGGTGGAGAAGCTTGTGCGCTGCGGCGTGTCGGTCCAGCGCATTCACTGCGTGCTGAATGCATGGCAAGAAACGACCACGCCGCTCGATCGTGTGAGCGCGCGGCGCGCCCTGGGTTTGAAAGACGGTGAGTTCGTGATCGGATGGGTCGGGCGCTTGAGCCGCGAGAAAGGGGCCGATCTGCTGCTTGACGCCCTCGCGCATCTCACGGATCTCCCCGTCACGGTCTCTGTGATTGGCAACGGGCCGGAGCAGCGCGCACTCGTCTCGCGCGCGCGGCAGCTCGGCGTCGAGCGATTGGTTCACTGGCACGGTACGGTGCCCGAGGCGGGGAGTCGGTTTTCCGCCTTCGACGTTTTCGTTTTGAGCTCCCGTACCGAGGGTACGCCGATCGTGCTGTTCGAGGCGATGGCAGCCGGGATCCCGATCGTGGCGGCGCGCGTGGGAGGCGTCCCCGATGTCGTGTCACCTATGGAAGCAGCGCTGGTTGCCCCCGCCGATCCTGCGGCGCTCGCCGCCGAGATCCGCGCTGTATACAACGATTACGCGGCAGGTCGCGCGCGAGCGCAACGCGCGCGCGAGCGCCTGCGCGACTTCACGCTGCGTCCCTGGCTGGATCGATATAACGCGATCTACCGGTTTATCAGCCGCGCCGCACCGGCTGGGCGGGCCGGCATCCGAGCATGACATTCGCGCTCTGGCTCGTATTGAGTGGGTCCCTTGGTCTCTGTCTGTACGCCTACGTCGGTTATCCCGCGATCCTTAAGCTGTTGAGCCTGCTGCGCGGGGCCGGCCCCCACCGCCGCCCCCCCCCATTCGGTCAGGTACGCCCGCCCTCGGCGTGGCCGCGAATCAGCATCACGATCCCGGTTCATAACGAGGCAGCGGTGATCGTCGGCACGCTGGAGCGGGTTCTCGACGTCCAGTATCCCGCCGGGTTGCGCCAGATCCTTGTGGTGTCGGACGCCTCGACGGACGGCACGGACGACATTGTGCGGCGCTTTGCTGCGCGTGGCGTCGAGCTGCTGCGTCTGCCGGAACGCCGTGGCAAAACGGCGGCAGAAAATGCCGCTCGGTCGTACCTGACGGGCGACATTATCGTCAACACCGACGCCTCGGTGCGCATCGACCGCGACGCCGTAGTCAATCTCGTGGCGGCATTCGCCGATCCGTCCATTGGCGTAGCGTCGGGAAGGGACGTGAGTGTCGCGAGTCTTGACGCCCGGGCCAATCCTGGTGAGCACGCGTACGTCGGCTATGAGATGTGGGTGCGCGATCTCGAAACTCAGGTTGCCGGCATCGTCGGGGCATCGGGATGTCTGTACGCAATTCGGAAAGACCTGCACGTGCGCTTCGTACCGGAGCACCTCAGCCGGGATTTCGGGGCGGCCCTCGTGGCGCGGGAACAAGGTTACCGGGCGGTCTCGGTTCCCGCTGCGATCTGCTACGTCCCCCGCAGCCCGTCCTTACGATCCGAATACCGTCGCAAAGTGCGCACGATGGCGCGTGGACTCCGGACACTGTGGCACAAGCGTGCGCTGCTCAATCCGATGCGTCACGGCCTCTTCGCGTGGATGCTCTGGAGCCACAAGCTGTGCCGCTGGCTCACGCCGTGGGCGTTCCTTCTCACGACTGCGATGTTCGTGGCGCTGGCGCCGTGGCACTGGTGGGCTGCCGCGACGCTTGCGTGCGGCGGTGCGGTGGCGCTCGTCACAGCCATTGGTTGGATGTGGTCGGAGACCCGACGGATGCCGCGCCTGATCGCGCTGCCCGCTTATGCGCTGAGCGGGAACTTCGCGGCGCTGCAGGCTTGGATTAGAGCACTGAGTAGAGACGGAACGGCCCTATGGGAGCCGACGCGCCGCAGTGTTACCAGCCGCCCCGCTGGCCGAGCATCACCGCGGGCGTGAGGAGCATGATCTTCAAGTCCTCGAGCGCCGAGCGGCGGCGGATGTACTCCAGATCGTAGTTGAGCTTTTCCCGCACATCGTCGACGCAGCTGTCGTACCCCCGGTTGATTTGGGCCCATCCGGTGATTCCGGGCAGGACGGTTTGGCGCCGCGGGTATTCCTTGATCTGCTCGCGCAAGCTCGCGAAGATCGAGGGCTGTTCGGGACGCGGGCCCACGACGTTCATGTCGCCCACGAGCACGTTCCAGAGCTGCGGCAGCTCGTCGAGCCGGAGCTTGCGCAGCGCGCTGCCCACGGCCGTGATGCGCGGATCGTCGGGCTGGGCCCAGACCTCACGAGCGGGCGAGGCGGCGTCGTTGACCCGCATCGTGCGGAACTTGTACATCGTGAAGGCGCGGCCGCCATGGTCGGCATGACGCCGCCAGTTGCCGCCCTCGTGGCCGAGTTCGCGGCGATCGAGACCGACCCGTCGCTGAGCGAACAGTACCGGCCCGCGAGACGTAAGCTTGATCAAGACGGCGATCATGACCATCAATGGCAGAGCGAGCACCAAAGCCAGCGTCGCAATCACGACGTTGAGCGCGCGCCGACCTCCGTCGCGGCGCAGGCTGACGGCAGTTCGTGTGAACGGACGCAGCAGGGGAAGCGTCATGCCGGCCTAATTGGCAAGTCGTGTGCCGTCTGCGGCTTATCAGCGGTCCCCCGTGATACGTGGCACCTCTACCGCGCTTGTAGGAGTCGTGCGACGGCGCTACTCCCGCTTGGCAGGAAGCCGGGGTGCTGCGCCGATGCCCCACGCGGGTATAGGTCTTGCTGCGTGAGTCCATGATGATGCCAAGGTCTCTTCCAGCGATCCGCGAACAGCCCGTGGCGGCAGTACGACGGGCCACCGCCCCTCACACGCCGAGTCACCCCGACGAGGAATCGGGTCCTGACTGGCGCCGCATTGCGAGTGCGCTGCTGCGCTTCAAATGGGTCGTGATGCTCATGGTGCTGGTTGGCCTGGGCGCGGGAATCGCGGCCACGCGTGTGCTGCGTCCGGTCTACAAGGCGCAGGCCAACGTCTGGGTGGATGTCCCGGCCCGACGCGGCGGCGAGGCCGCCTCGGATGCGCGGGGGCCGATTCGACAGGGCGCCTTGCTCGATGCCGATGCCTGGGTGGAGTTGCTGCGGTCCTATATCGTTTTGGACCAGGTTGTGCGGGACCTGCGCTTGTACCTCCAGGTGAAACGGGCCGCCGACCGCGCGGGCTTCGCCGACTTCCACGTGAGCGACGATTTCCGACCGGGGGACTACGAGCTGAACATCAGCGCCGACGGCCGGGAATACACGCTGACCACGGCCAAAGGCATGGTCGTGGGGCGGGGAGCGGTCGGCGACTCGGTGGGGAGCCGTCTAGGTTTCCGCTGGGTCCCCGCGCCCGAGAGCTTGCCGCCCGGCCGCACCATCGAGTTCTCCTTGGTGACGCCACGCGACGCCGCGCTGGGGCTGGGCGAGCAGTTGGACGTCCGGATGGACTTGAACGGCAACTTCCTGGCGCTGGAACTACGGGGCACAAACCCGGTTCTGATTTCCAACATTCTGAACGCCGTGACCCAGCGCTACGTGGAGGTGGCGGCCCAACTGAAGCGCGAGAAGCTCAACGAGCTGACGAAGATCCTCGAAGACCAGTTGACGACCGCTCAGCGGAATCTCGACAATGCCGAAACTGCGCTGCAGAGATTCCGCACGCGCACGATTACCCTGCCGTCGGGTCAGCCCGGCCAGGGAGGCGGTGCTGAGGCCCGCGACCCGATCCGCGCGAGTTTTTTCGAGATGGAGGTCGAGCGCGACCAGTTACGCCGCGACCGCGACGCGCTCGAGGGCTTGTTGGCGCAAGGCAGCGGCTCCGCGCTGCCCACAGACGCCTTGTCCGTCATCGCGTCCGTGCAGCGTTCGCCCGAGTTGTCGAATGCGCTCAAAGAACTGAGCGACAAGCAAGCGCAGCTGCGCACTTACCGGTACCACTACTCCGAGGCCTATCCGCCGCTGCAGCGTCTTGTTGCCGAGATCGCTCAGCTACAGCAGCGGACGATCCCGACGCTCGCGCGCTCGCTTTCGTCGCAGCTGGCGGCACGGGAGTCGGAGCTGGGTAGACAGGTAGACGCTGCGTCCAGCGATCTGCGCCAGATTCCCGGCCGGGCTATTGAAGAGGTCCGGCTGAATCGCAACGCCGAGCTGAAGGAGCAGACGTACACGGCGCTGCAGCAGCGCTTCGATCAGGCCCGGCTCGCCGCGGAAGCCACCGTGCCTGATGTCCGGATTCTCGACCCGGCAATCGTGCCCCAGCGTCCGATCAAAAACACGACGCCACGCCTCCTGCTCATGGGACTCCTGGCGGGCCTCGGGCTGGGTGTGGTGGGCGCGATCGTGCTCGACCGCGTGGACCCCAAAGTCCGGTACCCGGAGCAGGTGTCGCGCGACCTCGGGCTGCCGATCCTCGGCGCCGTGCCGCATCTACGCACCAAGGAACCGGCGGAAGTCGTCGAAGCCCTGCGTGGCGTGCGCCTCAATCTCCTTCACGAATACGGTTCCGCCGCGCCGTTGCTTGTTACGGTGACGAGCCCCGGACCGGGCGACGGGAAATCGTTCCTGTCGGCCAATCTTGCCCTCGCATTCGCGGACGGAGGCCAGCGCACAATACTCGTGGACGGCGACATCCGCCGTGGCGTGCTGCATCGCCGGTTCAACGCCAACCGCCAGCCCGGCTTGGTCGATTTCCTCCTCGGTGAGGCGGGACTCGACGAGATCGTGCAGGAGACGCCGTACCCGCGGCTTGCTGTCATTGGCTGCGGCACGCGCACGCAGCGCGCCCCGGAGGTGTTGGGATCGCCTCCGATGACCGAGCTCCTTGCCGTGTTGCGCGGGCGATATGACGTGATCGTGGTCGACAGCTCGCCGCTCACCGCGGGAGTCGATCCGTTCATTCTGGGAGCGGCGACGGGTTCGCTCCTGGTCGTGTTGCGGACCGGGCACAGCCATCGCGATATCACGGGGGCTAAACTCGAAGTGCTCGACCGGATGCCGATCCGGTTGCTCGGCGCCGTCTTGAACGACGTGCCACGCGGTGCCGCGTACGGGTATTACGCGTACTACTCCTATTATCTGCCCGGCTACGAGGCCGTGGACGAGAGCGACGGCCGCGACGCGTCGCTCCCGAGGGTCGTCTAATGAACCGCTCCCTGTGGTCATTGATGGTCGCAGCGGCGCTGGTCACCATCGGGGCGGGGTCCGGGGTGGCGGGGGTGGCGGCGCAAACACGCGCCACACCGTTCCAAGTGGGGGACCGCATCCTGCTCCACGTGGAGGGCGACTCCGCCCTGTCGGACACCTTCACGGTGGTGGCGGGGCCTGCTCTGCGGCTCCCCGCAATCGGCGAAGTCTCGCTCGCCGGCGTACGCCGCGCCGACCTCGAGGCTCATTTGACTCGCGAGTTGGGCCAGTACATCAAGGACCCCGTCGTGCAAGCGCGCGCCCTGATCCGCGTGTCCGTCCTCGGCGAGGTGACTCGGCCGGGCTTCTACGCCGTCCCCATCGACCTGGTGCTGGCGGACGCGCTGATGCTCGCCGGTGGCGCCACACAGGAGGCCCGCGTCGATCGGCTGCGCATCCTGCGCGGCAACTCCGCGTTGTGGAGCGGGAACTCGCTCCAGACGGAGATCGCGCGGGGCGCGACGCTGGAGGATCTCGGCGTCCGCGCGGGTGATCGCATTCAGGTGCCGAAGCGCGATCCGGAATCGAAGTGGCGGATCGTCAGCATCATCATCGGCAGCGTCGCGACTGCCGTCGGCGTCATCGCGTTGACTAGCCGCTAGCCGCAGATCACACAGATCTAACTGAGGGATCTTCGCAGATCTGCGTAAATCCGTTGTTGATCAGGGTGATCTGTGGCGGTCAGGGTGATCTGTGGCGACGAAAGATGCCGTCCCAGACCGCTAACGCGGGCTTAGGATGCATCGCACTATCGGCAAGCCCGTTGTGTCGGTAATGCTCCGCCCGAGACTGTCGAACTCCGGTGCTTCGGCCGCCCGGTTCAACCCGTCGGTCGCGTCCACGGTGAACACGATATCGAGCCCTTTGGCGGGATAGTACTGCGCGAGCGGCAGCTCGACCGTTCGCTACGCCGAATCCGGCGTCGCGCCGCCCAGCATCGCGGCCCAGGACGGCGACACGTGCATGATCGCGGCGTCCGCGTGCGATGACAATAGCCGAGTCCAGCCCCGGTGGGATGGCGGAGAACCCCATCAGAAACGTCCGGGGCGGCAGGTATCCCCACAGAAGCGGAGGCGTCCATGCAGCGAGGCCGTACGCGTCTAACGTTTTCAAAGGGGTTCTTGCCCGCCTCTTAACCCCCCTTGCAGGCGCCCGCGAGTTGACGTATATGCAAGTGTAGTCTGAAATACCCGGCTGTTGCGGCCCGCCGGGTTTCGCGAGAACGCAAGAGGGGTCGACTAGTGCACCAACAGGAGGAAACGCCATGACGTGGACCAAGCCCGAATACGAAGTGGTCGAGCTGGGAATGGAAGTCGGCGCGTACGCGGGCACTGCCTGAACTAGGCTGACCCAGCGAAGCAAGGGAGGCCGGGCGACGAACCCGGCCTCCCTTTCTCAATCCCCCCTCGTTGATTGTAGCAAGTGCGCGTCATCCTCCTCGGATCGGCTGCTGGTGGCGGGTTGCCCCAGTGGAACTGCGGTTGCCGGAACTGTCAGCAGGCGAGGGCGAACGGACCCGGGCGCTCGCAGGCGTCCGTCGCTGTCAGCGCCGATGGTGAACGCTGGGTTCTCCTGAACGCATCGCCGGACATCCGAACGCAGGTGGCGGCGCACCGCTCGCTCTGGCCCAGCGGTACCCGAGGGACGCCAATCGCAGCCGTCGTGCTCACTGACGGCGAGATTGACTCGACGCTAGGTTTAGTGTTGCTGCGGGAAGCTTCCTCCAAGCTTCCGGTGTACGCGCCCGCTGGAGTCGCGGCGCTGCTAACTGATCGGTGGCCGCTCTATAGCGTCCTCGCCGGTTACGGGGGCGTGGAGCCGCGCCTGCTGCCGGACGGTGAGGCGGTGTCACTGACCGACGTGGCGGGTCGGAAGCTCGGGATATCTTGCACGGCGGTCTCGGTCGGGCTCCGTCCCCCGCGTTACGCGGGCGCAGCTCCCGCCGACATCTTCGGCGTCGGACTCGGACTCCGCGACAAGTCCACGGGCGGGACGCTCGCCTACGTGCCGACAGCACCCGCGATCAATGCCGCGGTGCGGACGATCGGCGCGGGAGCCGATCTGTTGCTCTTCGACGGCACCTTTTGGTCTGACGGGGAGCTCCGGGCGGTGGGGGTCGATGCACCGACGGCGCGGGAAATGGGTCATCTTCCGGTCGGTGGCGCAGGCGGAAGCCTGGAAGCGTTGCCCGCGCTCGGCGCCAAGCGCACCGTGCTCGTGCACATCAACAACACGAACCCGATCTTGTGCTCCGCGTCGGCCGAGCGCGGACAGATGAAGGCAATGGGTGTCGAAGTGGGGGAAGACGGCATGGAGTTCACGCTGTGATGGCTCGCTCTGCCATCCAGATGTCGCGCGACGCCACTCCCTGGTCGCGGGAGGAGCTCGTAAGCCGGCTGCGGGCGGTGCTCGAGGTGCGCTACCACCACCTCCATCCGTTCAACCAGCGGATGCATCGCGGCGAACTTTCTCCCGAGGAGCTACGTCTCTGGGTCGCCAACCGCTTCTATTACCAGGTCAACATCCCGATCAAGGACGCGGCGATCCTGGGCAATTGTCCGGAGCCGGAGATACGCCGGCATTGGATCCAGCGCATCCTTGACCACGATGGACACGGAACGGAAGAGGGGGGAATCGAAGCGTGGCTGCGGCTCGGCGACGCGATGGGCGTGAGTCGCGATGAAATGTTGAGTCACCGCCGCCTCCTGCCGGGCGTCCGCTTCGCAGTGGACGCCTACGTGAACTTCTGTCGGAGCAAGCCGTGGCTCGAAGCCGTCGCCGCGTCGCTCACCGAGCTGTTCGCGCCACTCATCGTGCAGGAGCGTCTCGCCGCGATCTTGAGTCACTACAAGTGGGTGGCTCCCGAGGGGTTGCAGTACTTTCGCAACCGTCTCAGCCAAGCGCCGCGCGACGCCGAGTACGCGCTCAGTCTGGTGACGGACCGTTTCCACACCCGCGACGGGCAGGAGCGCGCGGTGGCGGCCCTCAACTTCAAGTGCGACGTGCTGTGGTGCCTCCTCGATGCAGTCGAGCGCGGGCCACTCCCGGGGAGCGACGCGTGGGGGCGCTGAACGGCGCGGCCGTGCCGCGGATCGCCCCGAAGGCGCGGCTGCAGTGGGACGAGACCCGGAAGCGTCACGTGCTGCTATATCCTGAAGGATTGGTGGCGCTGAACGGGACGGCAGCGGAGATTGTCGGCTTGTGCGATGGGGTGCGCTCCGTGGCGGACATGGTGGAGACGCTGAAGCAGCGCTATCCTGCCGAAGGAATCGAGCGAGATGTTGCGGACCTCCTCGCCGGGTTGGCTGCGAAGGGGCTGGTGATTTATGGACACTAGACCGCTCTGGCTCCTGGCCGAGCTGACATACAGGTGTCCGCTCCAGTGTCCCTACTGCTCCAACCCCCTCGAGTTCGCGGGTGGCAGGTTCAAGAACGAGCTGACGACGGACGAGTGGCGCCGCGTCCTCCGTGAGGCGAAGACGCTCGGCGTGCTGCAGCTCGGCCTCTCGGGAGGCGAACCGACCTTGCGGCCCGATCTTGAAGCGCTGGTCGGCTGTGCGCACGAGCTCGGACTGTACTCCACGCTCGTCACCTCCGCGTATCGGCTGGAGCGCAATCGTCTCGCCAACTTGCGCGCAGCCGGGCTCGACCACGTGCAAATCAGCATCCAGGCCTCCGACGAGGCGCTCTCCGACCGCGTAGCCGGCACGGCCTCGTATCGTGACAAGATGGCCGCCTCCCGCTGGACGAAAGAGCTCGGCTTCCCGCTCACAGTGAACGTGGTGCTGCATCGCCGCAATCTCCATCAGGTAGGCGACCTGATCGGGTTGGCGGAGGCGCTCGGCGCCGAGCGAATCGAGCTCGCCAACACGCAGTACTACGGGTGGGCGTACCACAACCGGGCGGCCTTGATGCCGACGCGGGCGCAGGTAGCCCAGGCCTGGGCGGTGGTCCAGCGCGAGCGCGCGCGGCTCGGCAGCAAGCTCGAGATCGTCTGGGTGCTGCCCGATTACCAAGAGGAATTCCCCAAGCCCTGCATGGGCGGCTGGGGCCGCGCCTACATGACGGTCACACCCGCGGGCGAGGTCTGGCCGTGCCACGCGGCGGGGCGGATCACCACGCTCCCGTTTGAAAACGTGCGCGACCGCTCGCTCGAGTGGATCTGGTACCAATCCGAATCGTTCCGCCGCTTCCGCGGCTACGACTGGATGCCGCAGCCGTGCCGCTCCTGTCCGCGCAAGACCGTGGATTTCGGCGGCTGCCGCTGCCAGGCATTCCTCGTCGCCGGCGACGCCGGAGTCACGGACCCCGTGTGCTCGCTCTCGCCCCACCGGCATCTGGTGGACGCGGTGGTGGACGAGGTCGAGCGAGCGACTTCAGCCGACGCGCCCGTCCCCGAGTGGACCTATCGCGCGGCGCCGGCTTCGCGCGCCCTCGCCGCGAAAGGATGACCGCCGCCGCGATCGAAGCCCACGGCCTCGGCAAAGACTTCGGCCCGGTCCGCGCTCTCGATCAGCTGGACCTCGAGGTGCGCGAGGCGGAGTTTTTTGGCTTGCTCGGGCCGAACGGCGCCGGCAAGACCACTACCGTGCATCTCCTCGCCACGCTGCTCACGCCGAGCCGCGGAGCGGCGCGTGTCGCCGGGCACGATGTGGTGCGGGAAAGTCTCCGGGTCCGGCGCAGCGTCGGCCTCGTGTTTCAAGAGACCACGCTCGACCGCGACCTCACCGTCGAGGAAAACCTGCGGTTCGCCGCGCGGCTGTGGAACCTTCCCGGCCGCGTGGCGGCGCCGCGGATCGAGCAGCTGCTGCGTCGGTTCGGACTGTTCGAGCGGCGGCGCGATCCCGTGCGGGCGCTCTCGGGCGGGATGCGCCGCGCGCTCGACATCGCCCGCGGCATCCTGCACGAGCCCCGTGTGCTGTTTCTCGACGAGCCCACGGCCGGCTTGGACCCAGGCACCAGGCGGTCGCTCTGGCAGCTGATCTTGGGGCTGCGCCAATGGTTCGGTGTGACGGTTTTTCTCACGACCCACTACCTGGAGGAAGCCGAGCCCTGCGACCGGGTCGCTGTGCTCGACCGCGGACGGCTCGTGGCGCTGGGGACGCCGGCCGCGCTGAAGCGCGAAGCGGCGGTCAGCTCACTCGAGGAAGTGTTCCTGGCGCGCACCGGCCATTCGCTCGCCGAGACGAACCCAGGCTAGCCGTGCGCGCCGTGTACGGGATCGCGGTCCGCGAATTTATCCGGTTCCTGCGCCAGCGGGGCCGTGTGGTAAGCAGCCTCGTTCGGCCGTTCGTGTGGCTGGTCTTCGCAGGGACGGGATTCGCGGCGATCTTCGCCGGCGCGCTCGATTATCGGCGTTACATGGCGCCCGGTCTGCTCGGCATGGTCGTGATGTTCGGCGCGTTTCTCGCGTCCCTGTCCACCGTGACGGACCGCGACGCCGGCGTCCTCCGAATGCTCCTCGTCGCGCCCATAAGCCGCGGCGCCCTCGCGCTCGGCAAGGCCGTCGGCGCGACAGCACTGGGGACGGTGCAGGCGCTCGCGGTCGCCCTCATTCTGCTGCCGGCGGTGCGATTGTGGCCGACGCTGAGCGGCGCGCTGCTGGCGGTCGTCGCGATCGTGCTCACGAGCTTCGCCGTCGGCGCGGTGGGGCTCGTCCTGGCCGCGAGCATCCGGTCGATCGAGAACTTCGCGGGCGTGATGAATTTCGTGGTCTTCCCGATGCTGTTTCTGTGCGGCGCGCTCTACCCCCTGCACCACCTCAGCGCGCCGCTCCAGACGCTCGCGTACCTCAATCCGCTCACCTACGGGGTGGACCTGCTGAAGCACGCGCTCCTGGCCAAGTGGTCCGCGGGGGGGTACGGCGGGGAGCTGGCGATCACGCTCGACTTCGCGGCCCTCATTGCCTTCGGCGTCGCCGGGCTCGCCAGTGCGGCCTACCTGCTCGCGCGCGAAGGCGGCGTGACGCGCACAGCGTTTCGTGGAGAATAGGGGCCTCCCACGGGGTCTTGACGCCCCTGCGAGGAGCGGTTACAACACCCACTCTCCAGCGGAACGGTGCTACGGTGATGTTGCGGATAGTGCGGTGGATGATGGGCGCAGTTTCCTCTCGAAGGCCTCTCGTGTCGTAGCCCCGCTCGGAACCTGTATCTCGGGTTCTCACTCGGGACCAATCGGTGACCCTGGACCTTTCATGGAGGTGGGTATGAGGCATTGGGCTAGACGGTGGAAGGCGGCGGTGACGGCGGTGGGCGCGATGTGCCTGCTGACTGTGCCGCTCGCCGGACAGGGGTCGGGGACTGTGAATGAGCCGGCCGCGTCGCCCCTAACGAACGTAACACCAGCCATGCTGCAGCAGGCGCAGCAGAGCGGCGACTGGTTGATGTACGGCCACAACTACTGGAACAACCGCTACTCCCCGCTCAATCAGATCAACACGACCAATGTTCGCAACCTCCTTCCCCGGATGGTTTTTCAAACCGGCACCGAGCGGCTCGGCAGCCTCGAGACCACGCCGGTCGTCGTGAACGGCATCATGTACATCACCTCGCCCGCGGCGCCCAATAACGTCGTGGTCGCGGTGGACCTGCGCACGCAGAAGACGCTGTGGCGCTACGAGCACAAGAACGCTGCGGTCAGCACCGCGTGCTGCGGGCCCAACAACCGCGGCGTGGCTGTCTCGGGCGGCAACGTGTACGTCGCAACGCTGGACGCCCAACTCATCGCGCTCGATCAGGCGACCGGCAAAGAGAAGTGGACCGCGCAGGTGGGTGACCCGGCCGAGGGCTATACCGAGACGATGGCGCCGCTCGTGATCGACGACAAAGTCATCATCGGCACCTCGGGCGCCGAGTACGGCATCCGCGGTTTCGTCCGGGCGTACAACGCCGCGACGGGCCAGCAGATGTGGAACTGGTACACGATCCCGGCGCCCAACGCGCGCGCGGATGAGGGCGGTATCAACGGCTGGTTCGGGCGCTGGTCCCGCACCACGCCGGAAGGTGACAACCTGAACCGCAACATCCAGCAGGAGAAGGCCGACTCGGCGAAGTACGCCGATGCCTGGATGCACGGCGGCGCCTCGATGTGGATGACTCCCGCCTACGATGCCGACACCAGAACGCTGTACGTCGGCATCGGCAACCCGTCGCCTGATCTCGACGGCTCAATTCGCCCCGGCGACAATCTCTGGAGTGAGTCCATCGTCGCGCTCGATGCGACGACCGGCAGGTTCAAGTGGGGCTACCAGACCGTGCCGCACGACGTGTGGGATCTCGACGCTGTCAGTCCGCCCGTGATCGCGATGGTCGGCGGCCGGAAGGCGGTCGTGCACGCCGGCAAGACGGGTTGGGTCTACGTGCTCGACGCGGCGACCGGGCGGCTGATCCGCAAGTCCGACGCGTTCGTTCCGCAGGAGAACATGTTTGCGCAGCCCACGCCGGAAGGCACGCGCATGCTTCCGGGCGCGAACGGCGGCCAGGAATGGTCGCCCATTACGGTGAATCCCGAGCTGCAGTACGCCTACACGGTGGGCCTGCACCAGCCGATGTACTACAAGAATCACTATGCGCCCTATGAGCGCGGACGGCTCTGGCTTGGCAGCGCCTTCGTGGCAATCCCCGGCGAGGCGCAGTGGGGCACCGTCTCCGGCATCAACCTCCAGACCGGCAAGATCGCCTGGCAGGTGAAAACCGATCAGCCGATGATCGGCGGTGCCACCGCCACGGCCGGCGGCCTCGTCTTCACGGGCGAAGGCAACGGCTGGTTCAAGGCGTATGACGCGCGCACCGGCGCGGTGCTGTGGAAGTTCTACTGCGGCGCCGGCGTCAACGCCGCCCCGTCCGTGTTCCAAGTAGACGGCGAGCAGTTCGTCGCGGTCGCGGCCGGCGGCAACTTCCAACTCGGCTTCCCGCTCGGCGACGCGGTGTTTGTATTTGGACTTCCAAAAGCGGGGATGTAGTTTGGACGCATGAGCATACTTGCTGGGTTAGTCGCGGGAAGTCTGATGATGATCCCGGTGCGGGCGGGCATGGCGCAGACGCCGCCCGCACCGCCCCCTCTCCCGCCAGCCCCTGCCGCGCGTCCTGCGCCGACGACGCAACCGCCCCCAATTGATTGCACTTGGCTCACCGTGGACACCAGCAGCCAGACCGCGACTTTCCAGTTGATCGCGGGTCTCACGGGGCTGAACGGCGCGCTGAACTTCAATGGATTCCGCGACGGCGGGCTCACGTTCACAGTGCCGCTGGGGTGGAAGGTCGTCATGCATTTCACCAACAAGGACGGCGACCTGCCTCACTCGGCGGAGATCATCACCGATACGAAGCCGGTGCCCGCGGGTCCCTTGGATCCCGCATTCGATCGGGCCATGACTGTTCGGTTGGCGCAGGGTCTCGAGTCGGGCGCCGAAGACGACATCCGCTTCGTAGCGAACAAAGCCGGCTCGTACCTTATATTCTGCGCGGTGCCCGGGCATGGGTTGGCGGGCATGTGGATTCGTCTCCACGTCTCGCGGACCGACGCGCGGCCGACGCTGGCGGCGACGCCGGCCGGAGCGGGACAATGAGAGGCCGGGGATTGGCCGTGGGTGGCGCGGCGCTACTAGTGGCGGGGTTTGCGGCCGGACTGACGGCGTCGCAGGAGCCGCGTCGCTGGATGGCGCTCGACGGCCGTGATTGGACGCAGTTCGAGCCCAAGGAGAAACGGGCGTACGTCGCCGGCTTCCTGGGTGGCGTGGCCGACGGCGAGCGCGGGGCGCGTGGGGCCCTGCCGGACACTTCCGTCTTGCGCCGAGCGGTGGACTCGCTGTACCGTGTAGGCGGTCTGGGTTACCCGTTCGGGCCGACGGTGTACGCGACGCAGCTCGACGAGTTCTACTGGTGGGAGAATCATGTTCCCACACCGCTGTATCTGGCGCTGCGGGACATCAATGTGCGGTTGAAGCGGCAAGGTGAGTAGGGACGCTTTCGGACGCAGGTCAACTCCAGGAGGAGGGATGTGCAAATGAAGCGTCTACCGCTGTTGCTGTTAGCTGCGGTGCTCGTCGTCCCGCGAATGGCGCAGGCACAGGGACTGACGATGCAGATGTCCAACGGCTGGAAGTTCACGTTCGCGGGGAATGTCAACGTGTTCTGGGTGTACACGTCCGACGAAAACGGTCCCTCGAACAGCTACATCCGGACCGGGTTACTGCCGGCCTTCGCGACCTTCGCGGCGACGGGTAAGGAAGCGGGGCTGGACCTGGGCGTGCACGTCGGCTTCGGCAACCAGATTCAAAACGCTAACGGCGCCCACGACCAATTCGGTACGCAAATCGACCTCCGCCAGGTGTTCCTGACCATCGGGTTCAAGGGCGGGAGCCAGATCCTGGCCGGCCGTGAACTCGGGGTCTATCAGCGTCAGAACATCCTCAACGACATGACGCTGTTCGGCGTGGGCGCGGTGGGCAACCCGCAAGGCGGGGGCACCACGCTGGGCCGGATCGGCTACGGTTACATCTACCCCAACTTCAACGCCCAGATCACGTATAGCTCCCCCGCGAAAAACCCAGTCCAGTTCAGCGTCGGCGCGTTCCAGCCCGCCGTGATGGGTGGCGGTACGTTCGGGGAGACCCAGTTTCCGCGTCTGGAGGCCGAAGTCACGTGGAACCGCTCGAGCGGCAGCAGCAAATGGCTGGTGTGGGCGGGAGGCCAGTGGCAGAAGGCCGAAGACGCCGCGGGTACCAGTGTGAACGGCACCGGTGTGACGGCCGGGATCCGGGGGACTTTCTCGGACCTCACGGTCGTGGTGGCCGCTTACACCGCCAAGGGCACCGGCACGGCGCTGGCGTTTTTCGGAGACGAGTTGGCGGGCGACGACTCGGAGCGTCCGTCCGACGGCGGTTACGCGCAGGCTACCTACAAGTCCGGCAAGACCACGTTTGGTCTGAGCTACGGCATCAGCCGCCTGAAGGGGACCACATCGGGCGACGGCACCGATGCGTCGATCGGGGAAGTGTCCTCCTGGACGGGGGGCGTTTACCACCAGTGGACGAAGTCGCTGAAGCTGGTCGGCGAGGTCACGCGCGAGAGGAACGACCTGTCAGGCGCGCAGGCGGTGCTCGGCGGCCTCCCGAACCGGACGGACGTGTCCGCCGGGTTCATGCTGTTCTTCTAAGACGGCGGATGCACGACGCACACACCGAGGCCGGAATCACTCCCGGCCTCGGTTTTTCTATCTCTCCGCGTCGTCGGAGGGAGCTCCGGCGCGCAGCCAGTCACGAAACGGTGCCCCCCCCGCCGCTGCGACCAGACGCCACTCGGCGAGCACCTCCAACGCCATCGCGCGCAGTGGTCCGGAGGCGCCGGTGGCGAGACACCAGTCCAGGAGCCAGCCCTCAAAGTCGTCAGGCGCGGGATCCTCCCGCACCGTCTCCTCGAGCAAGCGGCGTTTGATGGCCATGCCAATCGCGTCGGGATTGGTGTCGCGCTTGCGGCGGCGGCGCCGGCCCTCCGACGCATCGAGCGCCAGGAGCAATTGCCGGCACATGTCGGCTGGACGGAGGGCGGGATCCATCACAGCCTTCCCGTCACGCGCAGGTCCAGAGGAAAGCCGTCGCCCTCGGGACGCACAAATCCGCGGTCCAGCGCCGCGACGTCCAGGTCAACCGTGTCGAGATCGCGGAGCAGCAGCTCGAACGGAGGAATCGCCTGCAGCGTGGTAATCGCCTTCAGGTAGCCCGAGCAATTCGAGCAAGTTTCCACCGTGAGTGTTTCCGGCTCACCCTCCAGCACAAGCGTGCCCAGGCGTTCGTGGTCGCTCTCGCCGCAGAAGGCGCAGCACAGCCAGCTCACGGGCCAGTCCCCGCCGCAGCGGCCGCAGCGCAGCCAGCGGCTACGATCGAGACTGCGTAGCTCGGCGAGCAGCGGCCAGCTGCCGCATATCGGGCAGTAGCCGTGCGGCCACGGGCGCGGCACCTGTTGTTGGAGCGAGCGGCGACACGCCTGAAGCAGCGGGAGGGAAGCGAGTCGCACCACCGTCTCCAATGCTCCGAGGCCCTCGAGACGCGAGCGATCGTGCCGGAGGACGGCCGCGAGCAGATCCACGTCGGTTTCAGCCGAGAACCGGTACCGCGCCAGCGACTGCGTACCTGCCAAGCCCGTCGCCGCGGCGGTTGCCGCGAGATCCTGCAGCAGGCGGCCCAGGCGCTGGGAATCGACTGTGAGCACGCGACCGTGCAACAGGGGCGCGTCCGCCGCGCGTGCGCCGGAGGGATCGCCGAGCCCATCGCTCCACGCAGCATCGTCGAACGCCCGCAGCGCTTCCCGCAGCAGCCGCAGCCACGCATGCCACTCCGGGTTGCGGCGCTCGAGGTCGGCTAGTTGCGCAGTGGCGTCGGCCCGAAGACCGGTACGGGTCCCGTGCATTTCACCGGTTTTGTGACGCATGGCGTTCCATAGTAGGGTTCGGCACCCGCGTGCATCTGGACCGGTTCGTGGCGGTTTCCGATGTCGGCGCCACGGCCGCCCCGGGTGCGCACCGCTTCTGGGCTAGCGCAAGAAGCCGCCGCCACCACGAGGACGAACAGGTAGCCTCTGACGGCACGGCTCAATGTCCTGCGACTCCGGAGCCGAGCGTATGAATGTCGTGGGAGGAGAGCAGGATCACCACGCGCAGCACGAACCCGCCGAACAACACGAGCACGGCGCCGCGCACCAGGTGATGTTCGGAGCGCGCCCGGTTCCGCAACTCGAGGAGGAGCGGTGCCAGGATTCCCACGCCCACCACGCCGACCAGCATCAGCAAACCCCACCACCCGAGGAACACCCGGGCCACCGGCCCGAGTGAGACGAGAAAGATCAACAGTACGAAGAGCTCGAGGAGCAGCACCCGCCGGTCGAACCACGCGAGCCAGTCAACCGACGCCTCCGCGCCCGTGCGCCGCCAGGTGGCGAGGAGGATGAGCGCGGCCGCGCCGGTGGACGCGCCGGAGATCAGAAACAGCAGGCCCAGGAGGCTCGAGTCCGCCCAGACAGGGCGGTTGGTGACCGCGAGGAGCACGCCGGTGTAGCCGGCGATGAAAAGTCCAAAGATGCTTCCCAACACCGCAATCGCCGTCGCGGGTCCGCTGCGGCTAAGCAGCCGAACCGGCGCTGCTTGGAGCGCCCGCACATCGGCCCGGTCCTCGCTCAGGGCCGCAAGTGCCGCGAGGAACGCGAACAGCCCGAACAACAACAACCCCCACGACCCGACGGACATCGGCGACCATGACTTGAACATCGGCGCGCCGGTGTTGGACTGAATCAGCATGTGCCAGAAGCGCTCCGGGCGGTGCAGGTCGAGCGTGAGCAGCAGGCCGCTGAGGAGTACGCCGGCGAAGGAGACGTAAACCCCTAGCCGCGCCAGCGGGCGGTCCTCCGGTCGTCCCCAGAACCGGAGCAGCGATGCCAGCAGGAACGCCGTGCCCGCGATCCCGCCAACGAAGAAGTAGCACACGATCCACCACGTCCAGTGCGGCGAGGCGGTGAAGAAGGTATCAGACACGCTCGTCCATCCGGCGTTTACGGAATCCGATGAACCCGAGTACGACGAGGATCGCGGCTCCCGCGGTCGAGAAGAGTGACGCGGGGAGCAGATTGCGTGTGGGCATCTTGGGCGCCGTTGGCAGGCCGTACACCGACGGCTCGTCCACCAACAGATAGAACGAATTGAGGCCGCCGAGGATCTTGTCGTCGGCACCGTACAAGCGGGCGCGCTTTTCTCCCAGTCCGTGCAGTTGCTCCAACCGTTTCTCGGCGAGCGGCTTGAGCTCGCGGATCGGGCCGAAGCGGATCGAGTCGGTGGGGCATGCTTGCGCGCATGCCGGCTCCATCCCGGCCTGCAGGCGGTCGTAGCACAGTGTGCATTTCTGCGCGGTATTGGAAACGTCATTCATGCCGATCACGCCGAAGGGGCAGGCGGCAATGCAGGCGCGGCAGCCGTTGCAGGTGTCCGACTGAATGACGACGGTGTCGAACTCGGTCCGGATGATCGCCCCCGTGGGGCAGATTTCGAGGCACGGCGCGTGGACGCAGTGCTTGCAGACGTCGCTCATCATCAGCCAGCGGCCGTCACTGCGATCCTCGCTGAATTGCTCGATGAACTTGAC